>JBBDXH010000043.1:0-7978 GCA_040902395.1 Dehalococcoidia bacterium | reverse complement strand
TATGCGCACTTCGCCGCATCCAAGGGTCTCAAGGATCGCGTGGCCGTCTGAGAGCTTATTTCCCAGGAGTTTGTTGGGCCCCGCCTCCGGCGGGGTCCATTATTTTGGAGCACACATGATCTCCGAGAACTGGGCCCCGCCGATTGCCATTGCTCATCGGGGAAGCCGAGAGCTGTGGCCGGAGAACACCATGGAAGCGTTTACCCAAGCGGTGGCTCTTGGATTCAGGTTCCTGGAGACCGACCTCCACGTGACGGCCGACGGGGTGCTGGGCGCGCCCGCGAGCGCGCCGTTCGACCGCATCATCGCGACCGCGAGCGCCCGCGAGATCCCGCCGGCGTGGATCGCTCAGCTGCGGCCGGGCGGGCGGCTCGTCCTGCCGTTCCGGCTCAACCACTGCCAGGTGATCGTTGCGCTCGACCGCGCCGGCCAGGATCTCGTGAGCGTGAGCAGCGTGGCGGGCGGCGCCTTCATGCCGCTGCGCTCGGACGGCCTCGATCCGGTCGTGGTCGCACTGCCGGACGGCGCGCGGGCGACCGCTGATGTGCCGCTTGACGATGTGCTGCTCGCGAGCGTCGTCGAGCACGGGCGAGACGCCCGTCCCGTCACGCTGCCGGTGCCCGACGGGGAGCGGGGCTACGCGGCGTTCGTCTTCGTCGCGCTCCAGGGCGCACCGATCTACGCCATCGAACGATGGGCCGGTGAATCGCTCGTGGCGGAGTCCCGCGTGCTCGTCACGTCAGCGCAGTCCGCGCTGCGCTGGCCGCTGGTGCCGCGCGGGGAGGAGCCAGAGGTGCTGGGCAGCGACGAGGCGCTCGACTTCGTGCGCGCCGCGCTCATGCGCTGGCGCCTCGCCGGCGAGCCCGGGGTCGAGCGGCTGCGGATGCGCGTGACCCTGGCGGGAGGTGCGGGCGTGCTGAATGCGCTGCCGCGGCCGATCTCCGGCGCCTATCGCTTCGCGCGGGGCGCCCACGCGTACGAGCTGCGCTTCGCGACCGCGTAACGGTGTCGCGCCGCCCGGGCGGGAACGCGCCGGCGCCCGTCGTCGTCATACCGGCACGGTCGCACACGCGACACTGAGGAGGCGACCATGTCACGACAGCTCGACCCACCATGGCACGGCCTGTTGTCGCGGCCCGATCGTCGGCGCGCTCGCGCGCTGCTGGTGGGCGTCGGCGCGTTCGTGGTGATCGCCGTCGTCGGCGCGTTTGCGCTCGCAGCGGGCGTGTTGCCCGGCAACGATGACTCCGACCAGAGCTCGCGCGAGACGGCTTCGGGCGGCGGCGCCGTGGCGCCGAGCGATCCGGGAGCGCTGCGCGCTCCCGAGGAGAGCTCGGCCGGAGCCCTCGGAGCGCCGGCGTTCGACGACGCGAAGGGCGGTGCTGCACCGCCCGATGCCGCTCGGAGCGTGAACGACGGCTTCGGGCAGACGGGAACGACGCTCCCGTCGCTCGACGCCGGCCGCACGATCATCCGCGGGGCGTCCGTTGATCTGGAGGTCGAGGTGGTCGCCGACGCGTTCGAACGCGTCAGCCAGATCGCCACCGTGCTCGGTGGCTACGTCGGCGACTCGACGTTCAGTGGCAGCGGCGAGCACCAGACCGCGTACCTGACGCTCCGGGTGCCCGCCGATCGCTTCGGGGACGCGATCGCGCAGATCCGCGGGCTCGCCGTCGAGGTGCAGTCGCTCACCACGAGCGCGCGCGACGTGACCGAGGAGTACAGCGACATCGAGGCCACGCTGCGCAACCTGCGCGCGGTCGAGCAGCGCTACGTCGAGCTGCTCGGTCGTGCGGGTTCGATCGGCGACATCCTCCAGGTGCAGGATCGCCTCAACCAGGTGCGCCTCGAGATCGACCGCATGGAGGCGCGCCGCCAGCTGATCGCGTCGCAGTCCGAGCTGGCCACGATCAGCGTTTCGCTCCGCCCGGTGGACTCGGACGGACCGGTGAGCGAGACGCGCGGACCGCTCGACGCGGCCGCGGACGCGTGGCAGGCGTCGCTGGACACGCTCTCCACGCTGGCCACCGCGGTGCTCGTGGTGGTGGTCTACTCGTGGTGGATCGTTCCCCCGGCGCTCGTCCTGGTGGTCGTCGCACGGCGACTGTGGTGGCGGCGACCGCCCTCCGACGAGGGAACCGCATCTGATTGACACCCCGCGGGGACCAACTCTAGCGTGGCCGGGTGCCCCAATCGGGACGCCGGCCACGCGGCCGCGACCTGACACGTAAGCGAAGGTGAAGCGGATGCAGCCAGGACGCGGCCACGCGACGGTCGCGGTGGTCTCCGCCGCCGGTGCGGTGATCGCCATTGTGCTGACCGTGATGGCCGGCGAACTGCGGAGCCCCGGCACGCTGCTCGCCGTCGTGCTGGTAGCCAACGCCGCCGCGCGCTTCCGGCTCGCTGCCCGCTGAGCCGGAAGCCGACATCAGGAGCGCGTGTGCCGCCGGAGCCGTTCCAGCATCTGAAGTCCTTCATCGTTCCCGTCGACGGCTCCGAGGCCGCGTTCCACGCGCTCGACGTGACGTGCGAAATCTCGCGCCGCGTCAAGGGCGCGCGCGTGCACGTCGTGCACGTGATCGAGGTGCCGCGCTCGCTGCCGCTCGACGCCGAGCTCGCGGCGGACGCGCAACGCGGGGAGACCATTCTGGACCGCGCCGAGCAGATCGGAGCCAGCTACAAGGTGAGCCTGCAGGCCGATCTGCTGCAGGCGCGGCAGGCTGCGCACGCGGTGGTCGACGAGGCGATCGAGCGGGGCGTGGATGCGATCGTGGTAGGGCTCGACTACCATCGCCCGCATGGGCGGTTCGCCCTGGGCCGACTCCCGTCGTATGTGCTCGAACACGCGCCGACTGAAGTCTGGCTCTTTCGCTATCCGCCGCCCGAAGGCGCCATCTACACGCGACCGGGCACAGTCTGGTCGCGCTGACCGCCGCGGCGAGAAGGGTCGGAGTCGTGAGGGTGGTGATTATGGGGTGCGGTCGCGTGGGCGCGGCCGTCGCGACGCGGCTGTCCGACGAGGGTCACACCGTCACCCTGCTCGACACGGACAGCTTCGCGTTCAGCCGGCTGCCGTCGCGGTTCGCCGGCACCTGCCTGGTCGGCTCCGGCACAGACGACCGCAAGCTGGAGGAGGCCGGCATTCGCCGCGCGGACGCCTTCGTGGCGCTCGCCTCCGGCGACAATCGCAACATCCTTGCCGCGCAGAAGGCCAAGCACATGTTCGGCGTGCAGATCGCGGTGAGCCGCGTGAAGGATCCGTACCGCAGCGAGTTGTTCGAGCGGCTGGGGCTGCGCACCTTCAGCCCCACCAAGGTGGGAGCCGAACTGGCCTACGACTCGCTCTTCGCGGGCGGGTAGCGCGCGGGGTACGGCGCCGATGTACATCATCGTCGTGGGGGGCGGAATGGTGGGCTACGGGCTCGCGCTCGAGCTGCAGGCCATGCCCGGCCATGAGGTCACGATCGTCGAGCGCGACGGCTCGCGCGCCGGGCAGCTCCGCGAGGAGCTCGGCGAGATGGTCGTGCACGGCGACGGCACCGAGATCGCGTTCCTCGAGGCGGTCGGCGCGCGGCGCGCGGACCTGGTGATCGCCGTGACGGCGGACGATGGCGCCAACCTCGTCGCCTGCCAGGTCGCCAAGCACTGGTTCAACGTCGGCCGCGCGATCGCGCGGGTCAACGACCCGCGCAACGAGGAGCTGTTCCACCGCCTCGGCGTGGATTCGACGATCTCGGCTACGCGCGCGGTGATGGCGCAAATCGAGGCCACGCTGCCCGAGCACACGGTCGTGCCGCTGCTGCGGCTCGAGGGGTCGGGGCTGCGCGTCGTCAACCTCCGTCTCCAGGAGGGAGCGCCGGCCGCCGGCCGTGCGATCATGGACCTCGTGCTGCCACGCCAGACCCTGATCTCGCTGATCATCGGCGCCGACGGCGCGCCGCACGTGCCGGCCGGCGATAGCGTGCTGCAGGTCGGTGACGAAGTGATCGCGGTCATTGCCGAAGACGCCGAAGAGCACATCCGCGAGCTGATCACAGGCAGGCCGTCCGACTCGAGCGCGTCGTGACCCGCATCGCCTACCTCGGCCCGCGCGGCACGTACAGCGAGGCCGCTGCGCTCCGTGTCGCGGCGGATCCCCAGCGTGTGCCGTCGCCGACGGTCGCGGCGGCGGTCGCCGCCGTCGAGCGCGGCGAGGCAGACGTGGCCGTCTGCGCGATCGAGAACTCGATCGAGGGCAGCGTGAACGAGACCATCGATCAGCTGCTGCGCACCGACTTCCCGCTCAAGATCGCCAGCGAGATCGTGATCCCGATTCGCCACGCGCTCGTCGGCGCGCCGGACATCGACATCACGCGCGCGACGGTCGTCTATTCGCACCCGCAGGCCCTCGCACAGTGCCGGCGCCGGCTCGCCGAGCTGGTGCCCGACGCGCGGCCGGTCGCCGCGCTCTCCACCGCTTCGGCGATCGAGGCGAGCGTGAGCGAACCGGGCACACTCGGCATCGGCAACGCGTTCGCGGCGGAGCTGTACGGCGCCCGGGTCTACGCCGACGACGTGGGCGACGAGCCCGGGAATGAGACGCGCTTCGTCGCCCTCGCGCACGCCGATCACGAGCCGACGGGCGACGACAAGACGTCGCTCGCGTTCACCACCCAGCACGACCGGCCCGGCTCGCTCGTCGAGGTGCTGCTGCACTTCGCTCGCCGCGGGATCAACATGACGCACATCGAGTCTCGCCCCACACGCCGCCGGCTCGGCACGTACGTCTTCCTGGTGGACGTGCACGGTCATCGCGCTGATGCCACGCTCGCCGACGCGCTGCGCGAAGCGGCCCGGGTCACGAGCTGGCTCCGCATCCTCGGATCGTACCCGCGGTGGCCGGGCACGCCGGAAGCCGAGCCGACCGCGCGTGCCTGAGATCCCGGACCTCGAGGCGATCCGGCACTACCTGATGCCGCGGCTCGCCGGGCTGACCGTGACGCGCGTGGAGTCGCCGATCCCGTGGCTCGTGCGCACCGGCGCCCCGGACCTCGAGTCGATCGTGGGGCACGGCTTCGGCGAGATACACCGCCTGGGCAAGTTCCTGATCTTCTTCATGGACGACGAGCGCCTGCTCGTCGTGAACCCGATGCTGACCGGCCGCTTTCACTGGGTCGAAGCGGGCGCCCGCCGCCCGCCGCGCCTGGGCGTCGTGATCGCGTTCGACGACGGTCACGAGCTGCGGTACTCGGATCAGCGGCGCATGGGCCGCATCTACCTCGTCGCGCGCGATCAACTCGAGACCGTCCCGCAGATCGCCGCGCTCGGCCCGGACGCGATGGCGATCAGCGAGGAGGAGTTCCTCCTGCGCATCAAGAAGCGCGCCGGTCAGATCAAGAACACCCTGACCAACGGCGAGTTCGTCGCCGGCATCGGCAACGCCTACTCGGACGAGATCCTGTGGGAGGCCGGCCTGCATCCCCATCGACGCCGCAGCACGATGTCGGAGGACGATCTCCGCCGGCTCCACGCCGCGATGCGTTCGACGATCGAATGGGCAAGCGCGGTCGTCGATCAGACGGCGCAGGGGGAGGGGCTCGGCCGGAAGGAGGAGTGGCGGCAGCACCTGCGCGTACACCGCCGTGCGGGCGAGCCGTGTCCACGGTGCGGCGAGCCGATCAAAGGCCAGGTGCGGAGCGGCAGCGAGACGAACTACTGCGTGAAGTGTCAGCCGCTGTTCACGTGAACACGGTCAGCGATTGGGTGTGTGCATGAAGGTCATTCGCAAGAACATTGGGACCGCGCTGGACGAGATGTACGAGCAGCTCGTGCGCCGCGTGCGCATCGAGGCCGAGCGCGAGCTGCGTGTCGAAGCGTTCCAGGGCGGCTCGTTCTCGGCGGTGAACTGGACTGCGGACGCCGTGGTGATCTCGCTGCACAACGGCGTGCCGACGCGCGCCCTCCCGCACGTGTTCGGCGTGGCGCTCCAGCACGTGCGCCAGCGGCTCGACCACTACCCGGCAGTCGTGCGCCCGGGCGGCGAGGACTCGCCGGTCGCCGGACTGGTGCGCTCGGTACTACGGGAGCTGATCCTCGCGCCGGAGGCCGAGATGCACCTCGCGCCGCTCGAGCTCGACACCGAGTGGGAGACCGAGCAGCGGCACGCCGGCCTCAAGGAGATGCTGCGGGACGTCGACGCGGAGTGGGAGCAGGAGGGCAGCCCGGGCAGTGCGTTCGCAGCACTGCAGTACGCCCACTTCTCGCTCACGCACCCCGCCGAACTGTGGGAGAGCCTGCGCGATCAGATGCGAGAGAAGCTCCCGGCTGCCTCCGCGCGCGGCGAGCAGGTGCTCGCGCGCGTGGGCGAGCATGGCTGGAAGACGCCGGGCGCCTGCCTCGAGTCGCTCGTCGCGGTGCGCGACGAGTTGAGCCTGCGGCCGGTGGCCGTGATCGAGGATCGCCGCTCCGGAAAGCTCCTCTAGTCGCCCCGAAGCGGTGCGGCGGCCGGCCTACGACGCCGCGGTCGCCGGGCCGGACGTCTGCCGTTCGGACATCCAGCCCACGAGGAACGGCCGCCACTCGAGATAGCGGTCCAGGTAGTGCGCGAGCATCTCGCCCGGGCCGTTGGACGGCGCGCGCGGCTCGCGGATCAGCACCATGCGCGCCTCGATCGGCGTGCGGCCGCCCTTGTGATGGTTGCAGCTGCGACACGCCGTCACGAGGTTGTCCCAGATGTGCTCGCCGCCGCGGTGCTTGGGCAGCACGTGGTCGAGCGTCAGATCGCCGCCGTGCCTGCCGCAGTACTGGCAGCGCTCGCGGTCGCGCGTGAAGATCTCGCGTCGCGTGAGACGAGGGCGCGGAAGCGGGCGGCTGACGTAGTGGTTGAGCCGGATCACCGACGGCGTCGTGAACCGGCTTCCGTCGACCCCGAGAATCGGCGATCCGTCCGCCTCGAGCAGTTCGGCCTTGCCTCGAAACACGAGCACGAATGCCCGCTTGACCGAACACACGTTGAGCGGCTCGTAGTTCTGGTTGAGTACGAGCGCCCGACGCTGAATCGTCACGACGCGTTCCATTCGCTCTCAGACGGCCCGGAACTCGCGCGCCGGGTTGGACGCGGGGAGTGTAGCGGATCATCCCAAGCGCGACGGGCGCATTCGCGCTACGGCCCGAGGCCGTTCGCGATCACCGCCGCTGCGGACCGGAAGTCCCTGAGCTGTTCGAGCGCGTGCTGGAACTCGGACGGCAAAGCGAGTTCGGCGCTCGGCACTTCGTTCAGGAAGTATGGCGCCAGTGTGGATTGGTCGACGGCCGCGGCGAAGCCGGCGGACGGCGGGAAGACGGCGACCGCCAGCAGCAGGATCTGCACGAGCACGATCGCCTTCACGAAGCCGAACGCCGCGCCGCCGATGTGGTCGAAGGGGCCGAGCATGAGCAGCGAGGCCGCGTGCTTGAGCACCAGCGCGAGCAGCTGGCCGAGCACGACGACGCCCACGAGCAGCGCGAGGAACGAGGCGAAGTTCCGCGTGCGCTCGTCCTCGATCAGGAACGCGATGTCGGCGGACAGGTCGCGGTAGAACGCGCCCGCCACGAAGATTCCGGCGATCAGCGCCGCGAAGGTGACGACCTCACGGATCAGACCGGTGGCGAACGCGCGGAAAGTCATCCACGCAACAGCGCCGACGATCAACAGGTCGACCCAGTACACGTCGGCCGTCCAATATCCCCCCCGCCAACGCCGATGGTAGGCGACGCGGTTGCGACGGGGCTAGCGAAAGCCGAGGCGCCGCTCGCGCATGGAGACGTAGCGGTCCCGTCCGAAGACGAGATGGTCGAGCACGTTGATGTCGAGTAGCTCACCGGCGGCTACCACGGCGCTCGTGAAGTCGACGTCGTCGCGGCTGGGCGCGGGGTCTCCGCTCGGATGGTTGTGTGCCACCGCGATCGCGGTCGCGTTCATGCGCACCCCCACCCGGAAGATCAAGGCGACGCCGCCGGG
>JBBDXH010000042.1:0-8031 GCA_040902395.1 Dehalococcoidia bacterium | reverse complement strand
GTGCGGCTTCGTCCGCTGGAACTTCCCCTTCGCCATCGCTCGTCTCCTCCAGCCGGGGTCGCGTCACCGGCGGCGTATCCGGGTGCTTCCGTCGTTCGCCCCTGTATGACCGGCGCTTCCGCGGCGATCAGTGGGCAGAAATGGAGCCCACAATGAGATTCGAACTCATGACCTCGTTCTTACCAAGAACGCGCTCTGCCAACTGAGCTATGTGGGCTCCGACCCACCCGGCCCCGAGCACGCATCATCGCACGCGAGGTCTGGTGACGGGTGTCTGCTGGTGCAGGGGGCAGGATTCGAACCTGCGTAGCCGTAAGGCGGCGGATTTACAGTCCGCTGGAATTAGCCACTCTCCCACCCCTGCGCGATGCTCTCGAGCGCCGGCCCTTCGTCCTTGCTGAGTCGATGTGCCGGCGCGTCCGGCGTGGGCAACCCTCGAGCCCGTTGTCCGGGTGGAGCCCGAGAGGGGATTCGAACCCACTAACCTACCGATTACAAATCGGTTGCGCTGCCGTTGCGCCACTCGGGCACGCGCCGGACCGACGCCAGAGACAACAAACGCACTCCGACCACCGGTCGGAGCGCGACCATCAAGCAGTATAAGAATCGCCGTTTCGCAGGGTCAATTTGCCCGGCGCGGCCCTTCGCCGTGGCACACGTTGCGCGGAACCGCGCTGCGGCGCCACGCACGTGCCGTCCGAGCACAGTGCCTCACGCGCGCCTAGTCCCGGCGCGCCGTCCAGCGCGCACCGCCCGGCGTGTCCTCGATCGCGACGCCCAGCGCGGCGAGCTCGTCGCGAATGGTGTCGGCGAGCGCGAAGTCGCGCTCTGCGCGGGCGGCCTGTCGACGTGCGAGCAGCGCGTCCATCGTTGCCTCCACGTCCGTACCGCCGCACACCACCTCGAGGCGAGCGGCGAGCTTCGACAGCGCGGCGGCATTCACCCGCGTCGCGGCGTCGTCGCGCGCACTTGCGAGCGTCAGCCCGAGCACACCGGCCAGCGCGTGCAGCGCGGCCTGCGCCTCGCCCACGCGTTCGCCGGCGTCGCGCCCGCGGTTGATCGCTCGCGCGAGGTCGAAGAGCGCGGCGAGCGCCTGCGGCGTGGCGAGATCGTTCTCGAGGGCGGCGACGAAGCGCTCGCGGAACGGTGTCGCGTCGATCACGGCGCCGGCGCCGGCGGGCGCCTCCTCGAGCGCCGTCGCGAGCCGCTCCACGGCGCGCGTGGCCGCGCTCATTGCCTCGTCCGTGAGGTTGTTCGGGCTGCGGTACTGGCTGTTCAGCACGAACAGCCGGATGGCGTCGGGTGACCAGCGCTCGAGCGCGTCGGCCACAGTGACCACGTTGCCGAGCGACTTCGACATCTTCTCGCCGTCGCGCTGGACCATGCCGTTGTGCATCCAGATGCGCGCGAACGGCTGACCGCTCGCCGCTTCGGCCTGCGCGATCTCGTTCTCGTGGTGCGGGAAGATCAGGTCCACCCCGCCGCCGTGGATGTCGAAGGTCGTGCCCAGATAGCGCTGGGCCATGGTCGTGCACTCGATGTGCCAGCCCGGCCGGCCCCTCCCCCAGGGCGAGTCCCATGACGGCTCGCCCGGCTTCTCCGCCTTCCACAGCGCGAAGTCGAGCGCGAACTCCTTGCCCTCGCCGGGCTCGAAGCGCGTGCCCGTGCGCAGCTCGTCGATGTTGCGATGCGACAGCTTGCCGTAGTCCGCGCTGGCGCGGACGCGGAAATAGACGTCGCCCTCGGCCGTGACGTAGGCCATGCCGCGGCCCACGATTGCCTCGATCGTGGCGATGATCGCGGGGATCTCCTGCGTGACCCGCGGACGCACGTCGGGCGTGAGCAGCCCGAGCGCGCGCTGCTCGGCCTCCCACACCTCGATGTTCGCCCGTGCCAGCTCGATCGGGTCTCGTCCGAGCTCGGCCGCGCGCGCGATCAGCTTGTCGTCGACGTCTGTGTAGTTCGACACGTACGTCACGCGGAGCCCGCCGCGCGGGTTGCCCGGCCAGCGGAGATAGCGCACGAGCACGTCGTAGACGATCAGGGACATGGCGTGGCCGACGTGTGCGACGTCGTACGGCGTGACGCCACAGACGTAGATGCCGACGTGCCCGTCCGGCGCCGCGAGCGCGTCGAGGCACCCCGTGAGCGTGTTCGAGATCTGCATCAGGCCGTGCCTCCGTCACGCTCGCCGGGCGTGCCGGCCGGCGCACCCGGCGTGGTCGCGCCCGTCGCCTCGGCCGCGCCGTTCGTCGGCGGCTCGCCGGTGCCTGCGGCGTTCGCGGTCGCGGCGCGGCTCCCACGCGCGGCGGCCTCGAGCCGGTCGAGCCGGCGCTCGAGCTCCTCCAGGCGATCCCACTCGGGGTCGGGCAGCCGCTCGACCGTCTCGTTCGAGCGGTTCGTGTAGGCGACGACGTGTCCGGGGACGCCGACCACCGTCGCGTGCGGCGGAACGCTCGACACGACCACAGCGCCCGCGCCGATGCGCGAGCCCTCGCCGATCGTGACGGCCCCGATGATCTTCGCGCCGGCACCAACCACCACGTTGTCCTCGAGCGTGGGGTGCCGCTTCTCGCGGCGCGTGGATGTTCCGCCGAGCGTGACGCCCTGGAAGATGTGGCAGTCGTCCCCGATCAGCGTCGTCTCGCCGATCACCACGCCCATCCCGTGATCGATGAAGAACCGTCGACCGATGGTCGCGCCGGGGTGGATCTCGATGCCGGTGAGGAAACGACCGACATGCGAGATCACCCGCGGGAGCAGCGGGATGCCCGCCTTCCACAACGGGTGCGTGGCGCGGTGAATGAGCAGCGCGTGCACGCCGGGGTAGGCGAGCAGGACCTCGGCGGTCGATCGGGCCGCCGGATCGCGGTCGCGCGCGGCCTGGATGTCCTCGCGGATGCGTGCGAGCCAGTTCATCGGAGGATCCTCGTGATGCGGTGCGTGCACCATCGCGTGCGTTGGGGTCGGGAATGAAACGGGACGAGGCCGACGCTCAGCGCGCGACGCGTCCCCACGGACACGCGCAGGCTGTCGGGGGCCCGGCATCGCGCCGGGCGGGGGTGTGTGTCCGGTGTGTGAGCATCACGCCGCTATGGTACTTCGTCGTCGATCAGCGCCACAGCCAGCACCGCGATTGCCTCGCCCGCACCGACGGCGTCCAGCCCTTCGTTGGTCGTTGCCTTCACGTTGACCTGGCGCGGCTCCAGCCCGAGCGCGGAGGCGATCGCCTCGCGCATCGCGGACAGGTGCTCGGCGAGCCGCGGGCGTTCCGCAATCACCGTCGCATCCACGTTCTGCACGCGACAACCGCGGGCGGTGATCAGGCGCGTCACGCGCCTGAGCAGTTCGCGACTGTCGATGTCCTGATACTCGGGCTCGCCGGGCGGAAAGTGCTGGCCGATGTCACCTTCACCAGCGGCGCCGAGCAGCGCGTCGATCACGGCGTGGATGAGCGCGTCGCCGTCGGAGTGGCCGTCGAGGCGGGGCACGCCCGCGATCTCGATGCCGCCGAGCCGCAGCGGACCGGCATCGCCGGCGCGGAAGCGGTGGACGTCGTAGCCGTTGCCGATGCGCATCACCGGCTCCCGCCCGCGGTCGGGGCCGGCGTGGTTGGAGCCGCGGTCCCTTCGCGCGCCGTGAGCAGCGCGCGCACCAGTGCGAGATCGGCCGGCGTCGTCACCTTGATGTTCGCGGGGTCGCCGGCGACGACGGCGACGGGCAGGCCGAGACGCTCGACCATGCCGGCATCGTCGGTCACGTCGTCGCGGACTGCGCGGTGCGCGCGTCGCAGCACCTCCCCCGCGAACGCCTGCGGCGTCTGCACCGCGCGCAGGGGCGCGCGGTCGGGCGTCTCGACGACCTGCCCGCCGGGATCCACGCGGTTGATCGTGTCGGTCACGGGCACCGCCGGGACGGCGCCGCCGCCGGAGGCACGCGCGGCGGCGAGCACCGCCGCGGCGAGCGCGCGGGTGACCAGCGGGCGCGCCGCGTCGTGCACGAGGTACCAGGCGGCGTCCGGAGCGGCGGCGATCCCGGCCGCGACCGAGTCCTGCCGCCGCGCGCCGCCTTCGACACAGCGGACCACCAGGGCGTGACCGGTGTCGCGGCGGTCTTCCGCAGCCGAGGCCGCAGCCGCGGACAGCGCGCGGTGGCGCGCGCGCGGCGCGACGATCACCACCGTCGCGACGCCCGCAAGCCCGGCGAGCGCCCGGAGCGAGCGTGCCGCCAGTGGCTCACCGCCGAGATCCGCAGCCAGCTTGTCCACGCCGCCCATGCGCCGGGATGCACCGGCCGCGAGCAGGATCACTGCGATGTCGTCGGTGGAGGGGGGAGCCATGAACGGATTCTAGGCCGACGACCGATGCGCACGCGTCGCCCCTGTCGCGGAAGCGGCTGCGCGCCGGAAAGGGACGAGCCGTGGGCGATCGCCGGGGCATGCCGGCGTGAGGTGGCGAAGTCCGCGTTGACCGTGCGCGGCCGACCAGCCGGCGCTCATCACCCACACACTCACCACCCGGCGCTGTTCGGCTTCGTCGGGCGGGGCTACCCTCGATAGTCTCAGCGACGACTTCGAAAACTCACGTTCGACGGAGGCAGCCCATGGCCGCGAGTCGACCGCTCCACGCCGCCCGCCCGCAGGCCGCTGGAGACGCGGGGCGCTTCGAGGCGCTGATCGCGCGCGTCGCCAAGCCGGCTCGCTACACCGGCGGCGAGCTGAACTCGATCACGAAGGCGTGGGATGAGCACGAGGTGCGCGTCTGCCTCGCCTACCCGGACATCTACGACCTCGGCATGGCGAACCTGGGCCTCATGATCCTCTACGACATCGTGAACGCGCGCGACGACGCGCTCGCAGAGCGCGTGTTCTCGCCGTGGACCGACATGGAGACGCTGCTGCGCGAGCACGGCGAGCCCCTGCGCTCGCTCGAATCCCGGCACGCGGTGCACGAGTTCGATGTGCTCGGCATCTCGCTCCAGTACGAGGCCTCGTACACGAACGTGCTCAACATGCTCGACCTCGCGCAGATCGCGGTGCGTGCCGCGGACCGTGCCGTCGACGACACGATCGTCGTGGCGGGCGGCTCCGGCGCGCTCGAGCCGGAGCCGCTCGCGCCCTTTGTCGACGCGTTCGCGCTCGGCGAGGGCGAGGAGCTGATGCGCGAGATCGTGGACGTGGTGGCGCAGTGGAAGCGCGACCGGTCGGCCGACCGCGAACTCACCCGGCGCGATCTGCACCGGCGGCTCGCGCGCGTCGCGGGCCTCTACGTGCCGGCGCTCTACGACGTCGAGTACCACGACGACGGTCGCGTGAAGCGCGTCGTCCCGATCGACGACAGCGCGCCGGGGCGCGTCACGCGCCGCGTGGTCGAGGTGCTCGAGCCGCCGCT
The DNA here is from genome assembly GCA_040902395.1 of Dehalococcoidia bacterium. Classification (GTDB taxonomy): domain Bacteria; phylum Chloroflexota; class Dehalococcoidia; order UBA2979; family UBA2979; genus VGNK01. The sequence goes on along the minus strand of JBBDXH010000042.1, from coordinate 2,641 downwards.
GACGAAGCCGATCGTGCCGTTCATGGAGGTCGTTCACGACCGTGCGACGATCGAGATTCAGCGCGGCTGCACGCAGGGCTGCCGCTTCTGCCAGGCCGGCATGATCTACCGCCCCACCCGCGAGCGCTCCGTAGAGGAGGTCGTACGCGCCGCCGGCGAACTGCTCGCCAACACGGGCTACGACGAGATCTCGCTGATGTCGCTCTCCACGACCGATCACCGCGAGATCGTGCCGATGGTGCACGCGCTGATGGACACGTACGGCGATCAGGGTCTGAAGATCAGCATCCCGTCCACGCGTGTCGACTCGTTCTCCGTGGGCGTGGCGAACGCGGTGGCCCGCGGCAAGAAGCACACGCTGACCCTTGCGCCCGAGGCCGGATCGCAGCGGCTGAGGAACACGATCAACAAGCTCGTGAGCGAGCAGGATCTGCTCACGGCCGCCGAGAACGCCTTCGCCAACGGCTGGACCTCCGTGAAGATGTACTTCATGGTCGGCCAGCCGACCGAGACGGACTTCGACGTCGAAGAGATCGTGCGGCTGGCGGGCGAGGTGAAGCGCATCGGCCGCGCGCACATCGGTGGGCGAGCACGCGTGCGCGTGTCGACGAGCAACTTCATCCCCAAAGCGCACACGCCGTACCAGTGGCTCGGCCAGGCCGACCCGGAGACGCTACGCCGCCGTCACCAGATCCTCCGCGAGGGCTGCCGTCGCATCGGCGTGCAGTTCACGTGGGAGGACCCGGAGAAGTCGCTGCTCGAGGCGGTGCTGTCGCGTGGCGACCGCCGCGTCGCCGACGTGATCGAAACGGCGTGGCGCAACGGCGCGAAGTTCGACTCGTGGTCCGAGCACCACGACTGGTCGATCTGGCAGGACGCCTTCTATGCGCACGGCGTCGATCCGGCGTTTTACGCCTATCGCACGCGCGATCTCTGGGAGGTGCTCCCGTGGTCGCACATCCATGGCGGCACCGAGCCGAGCTACCTCAGGGGCGAATGGTTGAAGACGCTGAACGAGGAGATCACGCTCGACTGCAAGCGCGACCCCTGCAACGTCTGCGGCATGCAGACGCTCGATGGCGACTGCCGGCACAAGATCGCCGAACTCGTGCGCATGAAGGTCGACGGGGACACGACGCAGAAGGAGCGACTCGCGCAGGAGCGCGAGCGCGTCTCCGCCGCGCTCAACGTGGTGTAGGCGGCCGGGGTCCGGGGCGCCTGCCCATGCCCGAGCGGGCCGCGCACTCGGTCCCGCCCGACGTGATCGCACCGCTCGTCGCCGGCCTCGTCGCGGCCGGCGCGCGCGCCGTCTGGCTCGCCGGGAGCCACGCTCGTTTCGAGGCGCATCGCCACTCGGACATCGACCTCGGGGTGATCGTGGAGCGCGCGGGCATGGGCCCGGGCTACCGCCTCGAGCGCGCAGGCGATCACCTCGTCTCCGTCTCGTGGACCACGGGCGACGCGACGCGCGCGTCGTTCGCGAACCCGGCCGTGCTCGGCGCGGCCGTGCCGGGCTGGCGCCGAGCGGTCGCGCTCCACGACCCGGACGGCATCGCCGCGGCGCTCCGCGCCGAGGCGATCGCCTGGCGCTGGCAAGACGTGAGCGAGCGTGCCGACGACTGGGTGGCCGAGCAGGTGACCGGCTACGCCGAAGAGGTGCATAAGCTCGTCGGCGCACTCGAGGCCGGCGCGCGCTTTCGCGTCGCCGTGCAGCGCGACGTGCTCGCGACGCGGTTTGCGCCGGTGCTGTCCGTGCACCGGCGCATCCTCTACGACACGGAGAACGTGCTCTGGGATCTGGTCGCGGAGGCAGAGGGCGAGCACTGGCATGCGGCCCAGTCGGTCGCGTTCGCGCTCGACGGCGAGCCGCTCGCGGTCGCCGCTTCGGCGGCGCTCACGCTCTACGTGCACGCGGCAGATGCGACCGCCACGCTGCTCGACGAGCGCCAGCGCGCCGTCGTCGAGCACGCGCGTACGATCGCGACGGGGGCGATCAGTGCGGCGGAGGGACGACGATGAACGCACGCGCCGACGGACGCGACGGCTCCATCGACTTCTGCCCCGAGGGCTGCTACTGGGCGTGTGAACACGGCATTCCGGCGGGCAGGCTGCGCGGGGAACCGCCTGTCGCCGACCGCGTGGCACGGCCGCCCATGTGCTGTGCGGAGTGCGGCGACTACCTCTACGACGTGGTCGGGCACGCGCGCGAGCATGAGCGGATGCGTCAGCTGGGCTGGCTCTCGGAGCATCTGCCGGCGCATCCGACTGGCTAATACCTACTCACGGAAGTGACCGACGCCTCACAGCGCCCCTCATCCTGAGCCCGTCGAAGGACGCGGGGCGTGGGGCAACCCTACGCGCCGCTGCGGGCTGGCGCCCACGCTGGACGGCGCCCCTGGGTGCAGGCGTGTCCTTCGCCAGAGCCTGTCCCGAGCGAAAGCGAGGGGCTCAGGTGAGCGGGAGGGGACCAGGCGCCGGTCTTGCTTGGAGACCGGTCCCTCCATCGCCTGCGGAACGGACAACTCGGCCGAGCGGCTCCGGCACTGTCCCAGCGCGCTTGCCCTACAGCGCTCACTTGCTGGCGAGGCACTAGCAGGCTGCTGAAAAACGGATAGATCGATAGATCATTTGTGCGTATCCT
>JBBDXH010000041.1:0-8110 GCA_040902395.1 Dehalococcoidia bacterium | reverse complement strand
GAGGAACATGCCGTTCCCGTCGAAGCTCGGGAACGCCAGCGTGCGCTCGTCGACGGCGCGCACGAAGCCCGGCTCCCCGCCCTTGTACGAGCAGTTCGCGTGACCGCGCGCGTCGACGGTCGCCAGGAAGAACATCGGCATGCGCTCGATGAACTCGCGATCGCTCTCCGTGATCGTGTCGTGGACGATTCCGTCGAGGCGGTCGGCAAGGCGGCGCGTGTCGAAGTGATCCTGTAGCTGGCGATGACCCTCGTGGTAGAGATCGGACACGGGCGGCTCCTTCGCTCGGGCATGCGCGGCGTACGCCCCGGCATCGTACGACTCGCGCGCGGCGAACCCGAGCGCGCGTATGCCCGCGCGAACCGCCCCTGGACCATTCGACGCGCCCGCGTGAGCGCGAGATCGGATACGAATACGCGCGGTCTCGGTTGCGTCCCGGGCGCGGCGCTGGGCGTGGAGGGCACGGCGATGGCAGAGCCAGGCAGGCGCGCAGCAGCGAACCGAAGCGATGCGCAGGCTGGCGTGGATGCGTACCTCGCAGCTCAGCCGGACGACGTGCGCGAGGCACTCGAACGGCTCCGCTCCACGATTCCGGTCGGTAGCCCCGCAGGCGACCGACGTCATCAGCTACCAGGTCCCGACATTCCGGCACTACGGTTCGCTCGTGGGCTTCGCGGCCGCCAGGAACCATTGCACGTTCCACGTGATGAGCACCGCCGTGATCGAAGCGCACGCGGCGGAGCTCGAGGGGTACGCGCTGGGAAAGGGCTCCATCCGGTTCGCACCGCGACGTCCGCTTCCGGCGGCGCCGGTCAGGAAGCTCGTCCGCGCGCGCAGCGCGGAGAACGAGCGCCTGCGGAGGAAGTGAGCCTGACAGGGCGAGTACGCCGGCGGGAGATCCACGATCCGGGCTGCGAGCCGCGCCGCGCGCGCGGCGCGCCATCGGAGACGCGTTGATCCGTAACGCGATCGCGATCAGCGTTGCCGTGGGGGCCTTCGGCGTGTCGTTCGGCGTGCTCGCCACGAGCGCCGAGCTGTCGGTTGCGCAGGCGATGGCGATGTCGCTGCTGGTCTTCACCGGGGCGTCGCAGTTCGCCGCGGTCTCCGTCGTCGCGGCCGGCGGTGCGCTGAGCGCCGCCGTGGGCAGCGCGCTGCTGCTCGCGATGCGCAACACCGCGTACGGGCTCGCGCTCGCGGCAACGCTGGGCGGTGGCACGGGCCGCCGCGCGCTCGCCGCCCACCTCGTGGTCGACGAGACGGCCGCGATGGCGCTCACGCAGCCGAGTCCCGACCGGCGCCGGCGTGCGTTCTGGCTGACGGCCGCGCTGCTGTTCTCGCTCTGGAACGCCGGCACGCTGATCGGCGCGCTCGGGGCGCAGCGCTTCGGCGATCCGGAGCGGCTCGGGCTGGACGTGGCCTTCCCGGCCGCGTTCATTGCGCTCGTCGCGCCGCAGCTGCGCCGCGCCGGCGCGCGCACCGCAGCCGCGCTCGGCGTCGCGATCGCGCTCGTATGCGTGCCGTTCGTGCCCGCGGGCGTGCCGGTGATCGCCGCCGCCGCGGCCGCCGTGGTCGTCGGGCTGCGTTCGTCCCGGCGGGCGGCCGCATGAGCTGGACGGCGATCTTCGTGCTCGCGGCAGGTGCGTACGCATTCAAGCTCGCCGGCGTGTTCGGCGCCGGCCTGATCGTGCCGCGGCGCCTCGAGCGCGCGGTCGGGCTGTTCCCGGCCGCGCTGCTGCCCGCGCTCGCGGTCGTGCAGACGTTCTCGGAGGGCCGGGCGCTGGTGCTGGACGAGCGCGCGCTCGGGCTCGCCGTGGCCGTGGCACTGGTCGTGGCGCGCGCGCCGCTGATCGCGGTGATGGCCGCGGCGACCGCGCTCGTGCGGGCACTGTGACGGGCCGGGCCAGGTTGGCCCGATCGGACCGCGATGCTGGCCCGATCAGGCCGCGCGCCATCGCCGGTCGCACGCCTACGTTCGATGCGAGGGCCTGGACGGGGAGCGGTATGCAGAGCCGGTCACGAGGGCCGACTCCTGATCCGGACGCCGGCCCTCGCAAGCGCGCCGCGTTGCCGGCGCGTAGCCCGCGCGCGTCGCCGGCCGCGGGCGCGGGGGCTGCATCCCGCGCTCAGGCCTTCGCCGCGCTGCAGCGCGCGGCCGGCAACCGCACGCTTCAACGGCTGATCGACCGCGACCGCCCGCCCACCGGGGTCGCGGCGCCCGCGCTGCGGTCCGCGGTGCCGGCGCGCGGCGCGGCGGCGGCGGACCGCGTGCAGCGCGCGACCGCGTTCTCGATCGGCGCGCTCGCGGTCAACTTCGACATCGACGGCCTGACCACGGCGCGTCCCGCGATGGTCGCCGCGTTCAAGGCGCTCTTCCTCGACGAACTTGCAGGCGAACCGCAGTGGAATGCGGTCGAGCTGAACTGGCTCGAGCCGATGACGACGCCGCAGGTGAAGTGGTTCTACTACGCCACCGAGGTGCTGTCGGACGTCTACGACGATGGGTACCTGGCCGAGTTCAAGGCGATGAGAGCGCTCGCGCTCGCGGCCGGATCGCCCGCGCCCGACGATCCCGAGGCGTTCGGCCGATTCGTGCTGACCAGGAGCGGCTGGGTCGAGCGCGAGTTGCCAAAGACGCTGCCCGCGCTGGGTCTTCCGGACCTGGCAGCCGTCGGTCCACAGTACGAGCGCCCCGCCGCGCCCGACACCGGCGTCATCCCGCCACTCGATCAGAAGCGCTTCGATGCACGCTTCTCGAGCGACCTGATCCTTCTGCTGGACGCCCACGATCCGGCGAACTTCGAGTCGATCCAGCTTCCCATCCAGCCGGCCAAGGGCATCGCCGACGTGGTGCAGGCGGAGGCGGTCGCGTTCTTCGCGCCGTACGCGCCGTCCGCGAAGGCGAGCATCGCGGTCACAGACTTCCGGTACTCGTCGCGCATCTACGACGTGGCAGGAAACGTGATCAACGACGACCTCAGGAAGAACTACATCCGCAACCGCGCGGAACAACTGCCGCTGCTGGACGAGGTGCACTTCAGCGGCAAGCGGCCGGAGGACGGTCTGCTCATGGAGGGGCACATCGAGAACCTGGTCAAGAACAGCAATGTCGCAGACATGGTCGACCGCCAGCTCCACGTCACGGGCCGCGCGGGGCACGGCGGCTCGGTCGGCCTCACGAGTACATACCAGAAGCTCGCGGACTCCACGGACGTGGCGAAGCGCAAGGCGCACTGGGCGCGGCTCCAGACGATCTGTCACGAGCTGATGCACGTGATGTGCCATCCGATAATGGACGCCAGGGCCGCGCATGTCTCGTTCGGACAGGTGATCAAGGAGGGCTTCACCGAGGTCCTCGGCGTGCAGTTGTTCAAGGCGATTCTGACGAAGGCCGGCGTCAGCGACCCGTTCAAGGCACGCATCGACGGCGGCATCGATCTCGGCGCCATCCCCGACCTCGGCTCGGTCACGGAGAGCTACGGAGACGCGGCCGTGCGCGCGAAGGCCATCCTTGCGCGGGTGGGTGACGATCGCTTCCGCGCTGCGTACTTCCTCGGCGCGGTCGACAAGGTTGGGCTGTAGACCGTCGGGTCTGGCTAGTAGAAGACCGCGAGTGTGACCACGAACATCGCGGTGGTGATCAACGGCCAGTAGGCGAGCTTCGGGATCACGTTGTCGTGCCAGAGGATGAGCGGACCGCCACGGCCGGCCGCGAAGAGGATCGAGTTCAGCGCCACGGCCAGCAGCGCGCCGTAGACGATGAAGTACGCGTACTCGAGATAGATGATGTCGGACGCACCGAGCGCCGCGCGCAGGCCGTTGTGCGAGAGGATGCTGACGAACAGCAGTCCGCCCACGGCTCCCACCGTCGAGGTCGTCGTGGCGCCCCAGGCGCGCTGTCGCTCGCCGTGGCTGGTCATCATCAGATGCACCGCGAAGAGCAACCCGGAGACCACGATCAGCGGGAGCATCTGCGAGAGGAACGGGCTGACGAAGCCGCGCTCCATGCGTGCGGTGAACGTCAGTTCCGGCGCACCGGTCTGTCGCGAGAAGTTCGGGATGCCGAGCGTGGAGTTGAGGTCCTCCGCGCGGTAGCCGAAGTAGCTGTCGCGGAGCGTGAAGCCGCCGACGTCGATCCCGGGCGCGAGGCCCGGGCGGGAGGTGGGCACGATCAGGTCGTACTCGCCGACATCGGGCAGGAGCACGATCGGCTTGTCGATCTGGCGGTGGGCCATGCGGATCGTGAGCAGCGCCTCGTCGAGCGGGTAGCGCGAGAAGTTGTACTCGGGCCGGATCGTCGCGGAGAAGCGCCAGCCCACGGTGCGCACCGCACCGTCCGTCACGTCATGGGAGAGGTCGAAGGCCGGCGGTGTCACCGCGTCCGGAAAGATGAAGCCTGGCTCCACGCCGTCGGGCACGCCATTGACATAACGCTGCCAGACGGTACCCGACACCCGCCAGTCGCCGCGGTCGGCGGGTTCGATCGCCTGCGTGAAGATGCCGGCGAGCACGGTCTCGGGTGCCAGGTCAGACGCGACGGTGGAAACGTACTGGCTGTAGTTGGCGGCGGCTTCGCGCAGGCTCACGCCGTCGATGTCGACGGCGGGCTCGCTCGCACGCTGGGCGACGATCAGCCAGATCAGGCCCATGCCGAGCGCGGGCGCGAGGGTGACCACGGTCACCGTGGTCCACAGCCGCCTTTGTCCGCGCAGCAGGACGATCGCGCAGGCCGCCCCGATCGCCGCGAGGCCGTTGATGATCAGCAGCCCGATCCACACGAGAAAGTGGAAGTCGGTCGCGTCGCCGCCGAGCACGACCTCCTTGATCACGACGGAGCCGAGCACCCAATCCGCGGAGGGGATCGGCTCGTAGAAGAGCCACGCGTCGCGGCCGGTGATCTCGTCGCGGTAATCGACGAAGCCACGGATGCCCCCGACGTTCGGATCGAGCGCGCGTTCGGCCTGGGCGTTGCCGTTCGCCTGCACGACTTCGAAGAACGTCGGTGCGTTTGCCCCGCGCCAGTACGCCTTCTCGGGATGCGCGACGAAGCCGCCATCGCGTCCGCCCGACGGGTGATACGCGTACGACCCGCTGCGCGAGACGATGAAGCCGTACCCGGAGGCGCCGAGCTCGGACCAGCCGACCTCGCGATTGAACGTGTCGAGCTGGATCGAGACGAGGATCACGCCCGCAGGCGAGCCGTCCGGTGGCGCGTTCGGGCCGTAGAAGCGCGACACGTACAGCGCGACCATCTTGCGCGTGGTGCCGCCGAGATAGGGCGGGACCCACGTGCTACCGACGTCGTAGCCGCGGCGCCACCAGTGACTGCGCGGGTCGGCCGGATCGGTGTAGTCGTAGGTGATGCGGCCCTCGTTGATCTGACCGCCGGGCAGCGTGTCGTAGTGGTTCGGCTCCGCCGGCGCGGTGGCCGGACGCGGGTCGTATGTGATGCCGAGGCCCCAGAACAGCGGGTGAGCTTCGAGCGTGGTGCGGAGCACCTCGGGCTCGCTCTCCGGCGCGATCTCGCCGGAGTTGAGCCGGCGCACGATGTCGTCGCCGGTTTGCTGTGCTTCGATGAGCAGCGCCCCGATCGCCTGCGCGGCGCCGGCGGCCTGTCCGGTGGCAACGGCCTGGGCGTCCGCCTCCCGCGCTCGCCGATGGTCGCCGCGCTCGGCCCGGAGCACCGCGGCGCCGATGAGCGACACCACGCCGACGATGACCAGCAGACCGGCGACGCGTGCGGCGGTCACGCGCAGGAGGCGCCTCGGGATGCGCAGCGGCGGCAGGGTCGTCTCGCGAGCCACGCCGCGCATCGTAGGGGCGGGGTTGGATGCGTGACATCGCGTGCCGCATCCGCGAGCGCGCGAACTCCAGCCGAAGACGCGCTCGCAGAAGGCGGCCGACGGGCGCGGGTCGACCTCGGGGATTGCGAGGTAGGACAGCTTCCTGTGCCGTTGAAGATGCGAGGGGCCGCCCTACCGGCCGTCGCCGCGACCGCGGTCTGGGCCATCGCCAATCCTTCCTCGAGCGGCCGCTTCGTTCCGCCGTGGGGCACCGCGATTCGCCCGTGGCGGGCCGTCTCGGCGCCTCGCTCGACGGGCGAGGGGACCCCGCGTGCGGGCGTCCCCGCGGCTACGCGGATACGGTGCCTGGAGCGCACGTACGGCCGCCGCCGGACGCGGTGACCCGGCCCGTCGCGTGTGTGCCGGCGCGGCGGGCGGCCGGCGACGATGGGATGGGGGATGCGCGATGCCGCTGGGACGCGTGACGCGGTGGCGGGTGGCGACGGCGGTGCGCTCACGCTGGGCGCTGCGCGACGTGTTGCTGCTGTTCAAGCGCACGTTCAAGGACTTCCGCGACGATCACTGCACCCAGCTGGCGGCCGGGATCTCTTACTACGTGCTGTTCTCGGTCTTCCCGCTCGCGTTCTTCCTCGCGGGCGTGAGCGGCCTCGTGCTTCGCAACGACGCGGTGCGCGGCGACCTGCTCGACAGCATCGTGGGCGCGCTCCCGCTCTCGGAGGCCGAGGCGCGCGCGGACATCGAGCAGGTCCTGGTCGGGCTCGGGAGCGGCTTCTCGATCGCGGCGGCCGTCGGCCTGGGCGGCCTGCTGTGGTCCGCGTCCGGGATGATGGGGGCACTGCGCTTCGCGTTGAACCAGGTGTGGGATACGGACTACAGCCGCCCGTTCCTGATTGCGAAGGCCATGGACCTGCTGATGGTGCTCGGGGTCGGCGCGCTGCTCGCGGCTTCGATCGCCGCGACCGTGCTCATGCAGGTCGCGCGGCGCGTGAGTGACGAGCTCTCGAGCTGGCTCGGTCCCCTCGGCTCCGGCGCGACGTTCGGCGTCGAGCTCGTGGCCGTGTTCGTACCGCTGCTGCTCTCGTTTGTGACCTTCCTCGTCGTCTTCACCGTGGTCCCAAGCGTGCGCACGCGCATCGCGCACGTGTGGCCGGGCGCACTGCTCGCGGCCGTCCTCTTCGAGCTCGTGAAGAACGGCTTCGCGATCTATCTGCGCTACTTCGGCAACTACGACGCCGTGTACGGCTCGCTCGGCGCGGCCATCGCGTTCCTCTTCTTCGTCTACCTCAGCGCGAGCGTGCTGCTGCTGGGCGCGGAGATGGCAGCCGAGTGGCCGCGCGTCACCCACGGCTGGTACGACGACGAGCCCACGGCCGCGCCCGGAGCGGGCAAGCGCGGCGGCGTTGCCGGGCTGCTGACCGGCCTCGTGCGCGGTGATCGCTCCGCGCCGCTGGACGTGGAGAACAATGAGATCTCGGCACTCCGCCGCGAGCGCCGCCGCGCCGAGATCGCGCGGCGCCTCGAGCGGTAGCACGCCGTCGCGCCGCCGATAGACTCGCAGTGCGGCGCGGCGGGGATGCGGATGCTCACCGCGCGGAGAGGTGATCCAACGGACACGCCCGGTCGAACGACCAGTACGGACAATGACGCGCTCATCACGCGTCTGCGCGGGCGCGACCAGGCGGCGTTCGCCGAGCTGTACGATCGCATGTCCGGACGAGCCTTCGGCCTCGCCTATCGCGTGCTCGGCGAGCCGGCGCTCGCAGAGGACGTGGTGCATGACGCGTTTCTCTCGCTGTGGGAGCAGGTCGATCGCCTGGACGCGCGCCGCGGCGCGGTCGAGGGCCTCGTGCTGACGATCGTGCACCGTCGCGCCGTGGACGCCGTGCGTGCACGCCGTCGCCGCTCGGACCACGCCGAACCGGTCGCGCCTGACTTCGATCCGATCGACGAGGACGCCGCCGATCTCTACGAAGCGGCCGTGCGCACGCTGTCGCGCGAGGCGATCGAGGAGGCGCTGACGGCGCTGGCCGGCGACCAGCGCCGTGCGATCGAGCTGGCGTATTTCGGCGGGCTGACGATGGCGGAGATCGCCTCGGCGGTGGACGCCCCGCTGGGGACGGTGAAGAGTCGCGTGCGCCTGGGTCTCGCCCGGCTACGCGAGACGATCGGCATCGAGTGGTCGGGGCAATGAACTGCGAAGACGTCAACGCGCTGGCCGGTGAGTACGCGCTCGACGCGCTGACGCCGGACGAGCGCGCGGCCGTGGCCGCGCACCTCGAGACGTGCGCGCTGCACGGCGAGATCGCGGG
>JBBDXH010000040.1:0-1257 GCA_040902395.1 Dehalococcoidia bacterium | reverse complement strand
AGCACCTCGATCCGTCCGTCTCGCAGCAGCGCGACGCGCGTGGCGAGTGCGTCGATATCGGCGGCCACGTGCGTAGTGTAGAGCACCGCGCGCCCATTGCGACCGAGCTCGCGGGCGCGATCAATCAGCATGCGTGTCGCGGTCGGGTCCAGGCTTGCCGACGGCTCGTCGAAGATGAAGACGGGCACATCCGCGACGAAGGTTACCGCCAACCCGAGTCGCTGGCGCTCGCCGCCCGAGAGCTGTGCGACGAAGCCGTCCGCCACATGGGCGAGGCCGCACCGCTCGATTTCGCAATCCACCGCGCGCAACGGCTGCCGCCGCAGTCGGGCCGCGACGCTGATCACTTCGCGCACCGTAAGTGTGTTCGGAAATGCGGGACGCTGCGGCAAGTAGCTGAGCCGACCGAGCGCCTGGCGTGTCTCTGTCAGCACATCGACGCCGTCCACGCGCACGCGTCCGCGATCCGGCCGCGAGAGCCCCGCGATGCACCTCAGCGTGGTGGTCTTTCCGGAGCCATTACCGCCGACGAGCGCGACGACCTCGCCAGGGTTCACCACGAGGTTGGCGCCCGCGAGGACGGTGCGCGCGCCGTAGGTTTTCTCCAGGCCGAGCAGCTCGATCATGGCAACACCTCGCGCACGCCGACGACCGCGAACGCGAGCAGCATCAGCGTCAGGGCACCGGCCGGTTGCCCGCCAGGGGCACCGTCCCGAGCGGCGCCCACGCCACCGACGACCGGGTGTGGATCAGAATCGCCTCGGCCGGCCGTAAGGCCGGCGCGAGCGGCAAGCTCGAGTCCGGCCGCTGCGGGCGTTCCGAGGAACAGCCGCGCGATTGGATTGGCGCCTTCGATCGCCGCGAACGGCGTCAGCAGCGGATGCGCCTGTTCGCCGATGCCGTCGCCGTCGAAATCGAAGCCGCGATAGCCGCTCCACTGATTGCCGCGGCCCGCGCGGCTCCACACCGTTGCCGCGCCGCGGCCGCTGACGACCACGTCGCTCCAGTTAGCGTCGAAGAGGTTGCCCGAAAACACGTTCTGCTCGGCACTCGCGACGAGCTGCACCGCAGTGTCGTTGTAGAGGAGCCGGTTGTCCACGAAGGTGTTCCGCGACGAGCCGTCCAGCTGCAGCCCGCGCACGTTGTCCGACAGCCGGTTGCCGCGCACCATCGAGTCGTCGCACCCCTTCAGCGCCAGACCTACCGCCGACGCGCCGCGGTTGTGCTCGATGGTGTTGTCCTCGATCCGGATGCGCC
>JBBDXH010000039.1:0-8132 GCA_040902395.1 Dehalococcoidia bacterium | reverse complement strand
GGGTTCGGGTGCACCTCGATCATCACGCCGTCCGCGCCAACCGCGATCGCGCCCATCGACATCGGCCGTACGAGGTACCACTTGCCGGTGCCGTGAGACGGGTCGGCGATGACGGGCAGATGACTCAGCCGCTTCACCAGCGCCACCGCGTTCAGGTCCAGCGTGTTGCGGGTTGCGGTTTCAAACGTGCGGATGCCTCGCTCACACAGGATCACGTTTGGATTGCCTTCGTTGAGGATGTAGTCGGCGGCGAGCAGCCACTCCTCAATCGTGGCGGCGAGACCACGCTTGAGCATCACCGGCTTACCGGTCCTGCCGGCCTCGGCCAGCAGCACGAAGTTGGCCATGTTGCGCGCGCCGATCTGGAGGATGTCGGCGTGCCGGGCGACGACGTCCACGTCGCGCACGGACAGCAACTCGGTGATGGTCGGCATGCCGACGTCGGCGGCCACTTCCTGCAGCATCTCGAGGCCGGCGACGCCGAGTCCCTGGAACGCGTACGGCGACGAGCGCGGCTTGAAGGCGCCGCCCCGCAGCACGTGCGCCCCCGCCGCGCGCACCCCCTCGGCGGCGGCGCGCAGCTGCGGCATCGACTCGATCGAGCACGGTCCCGCCATGAACACCGGATGCCCGCCGCCGATGCGCACCCCGCGCCCGACGTCGATCACGGTGTCCCCGCGATGGACCTCGCGGTTCGAGAGCTTGTATGGCTTCGAGATGCGGATGACTTCATCCACGCCATCGATCGTCGCCAGCTCGTCGCGCAGCTCGGGCATCACCTGGCCGAGCACGGCGATCACCGTGCGGCTCTCGCCGTGGATCGGCTGAGCGCTCAGGCCGAGCTCCTCGATGCGGCGAACCACCGCGTCCCGCTGCTCAGGGTCGTGGTCGAGCTTCATGATCACGATCACGGTCGGACCTCCGATCGGGCGTCTGCTACGAGGCTACCGCGCAGCACCCGCGCATCGTGCGCGTATGCACGCTTGATCTCGCCGGCTACACGGTCGGCGTGCATCCGCGTCGCATGCGCCGGTGAACCCCTGGACCGCGCATCCATCTCCCGACGCTCCGTTCGCATGCGCTCGCCGGCGGCTCGCGCCCCAACGTACGATCCCCCCTGCGAGCCGGCCGCACGCGGCGCCTCCGCGCGATCGACGCTCAGTCGGCGACCGGGGCACGCCCGACCTCACGGCCGCTGAGCTCCCCGAGGAACCGCCGAATGCGGTCCGCGCGCTCCGCTGCGGGCCCGTCCGCGATCGTCCGCACGAAGGCGCTCCCGATCACGGCGCCGTCGGCGATGGCGGCGACCTTCTCGACGTGACGTCGCGTCGAGATGCCGAAACCCACCGCGAGCGGCAGATCCGAGGCGGCGCGCACGCGGAGCATGAACGCCGCGAGCTCTTCCGGGAGCTCGTCGCGCGCACCCGTCACGCCGGTCACGCTCACGCAGTAGATGAACCCACTCGCGTGCTCGGCGACGGCGCGAATGCGCTCGTCGGTCGAGGTCGGTGCGAGCAAGAAGACGATGCTGAGGCCGGCGGCGCGTGCGGGCTGCTCGAGTTCGGCCGCCTCGCCCGGCGGCAGGTCCACGATGATCAGCCCGTCGATGCCGGCCGCGGCCGCATCCGCCACGAACCGGTCCACGCCGTACGCAAGCACCGGGTTGAAGTAGCCCATGATCAGCAGCGGCACGCGCACGCCGCGCGCACGCAGCTCACGCACGTTCGCGAGCAGCGTGACCGGCGTGGTCCCCAGCGCGAGCGCCTGCTGGTATGCCTCCTGGTTGGTGACCCCGTCCGCCAGTGGATCGCTGAAGGGCATGCCCAGTTCGAAGGCGTCGGCGCCGGCCGCAACGGCGGCCTCCACAATCCCCACCGTGGCGTCGAACTCGGGCCAGCCGGCGGGCGCGAAGACGATCACCGCGGGCCGGCCCTCGGCGCGCGTCCGCGCGAACATCTCGGCGATTCGATCGCTCAAGGCACCGTCCCAGCCACTGCAAACGCGAAACTCAGGCCGTTTACCGCCGCGTGCGCCCCTATCGTCGTCCAGAGCGAGCCCGAGTTCCAGAAGGCCCACGCGAAGATCACGCCGATCAGCGCGAACGGCACCAGCACGGCCACGTTCAGGTGGAAGCCGGCAAACACGAGGCCGCTGACCGCGTAGGCGACGGGGAGGGGAACGCGCCCCACCAGCGCCCGGAAGATCAGGCCGCGGAAGAACAGCTCCTCGGCGAACGGCGCGACGACCACCACGGCGATCCCGAGCACGATCCACGTCGCCAACGACACCCCATCGCCTACCGGGAGCGTGTTGCCCTCCATCAGGCCGGACGTATCCACCCCGAGCCGCGCGATGAGCTGCAGCAGGAGGTGGTAGGCGACGAGCGCGAGATACGCGCCCACGAGCGCGACGGGCAGGAACCCCCACCGCCGCGGGAGCCGCAGCCCGAGCGCGCGCAGCGAAAGGCCCCGCCGCACCGCGAGCAACCACGCGACGACGGCAAGCAGGGCCTCGAACGCCAGGCTGAGCAGGGCGCGCGGGACGTCGATCGCGTTCGGATTGGTGGAGGCACCGAGCCCGACGAGCAGCACCTGAATCGCGATCAACGAGACGAAGCCGAGCGCGAGGATGGCGAGACCCACGACCAGGTCGAACACCGTCCACACGCGCGGTTCGAGCGCGCAGTGGTCGGCGCGCGAGGTCTCGATGGGCCATTCGGCGAACACGCAGCGAGGGTACGCGGCGCGCTCGACTCTGCGCGCGGGCGGCGAACACAGCCGCGCGCACGGGCTACACTCGAAGTCTCCACACGCGCGATGCTCGGCGCCGACACGCCGGACAGAGCCCACGCGCCAGGCACCCGGCCTCCCGGGCGCCGCTGGGTGCGGTCCGGCGGAAAGGCAATCCATCGACCCCGGAACAGCACACTCAGCCCGCTCGCGCGTGCGCCCGGCCGCCCGTGCGCGACCCCCGTCAGGGCTTCGACATCATTCAACGCCCATCTGAGGACGGGCTCGCATCCGCGTGCCCGCGACTCGCTCGAACGGACGCCAGATGACGACTGCAACCCTCGTACTCCCGGCTACCGAGTCCACGGCGGCGCGCCGCCGTGCCGACTACGCCGACCTGAAACAGCGCGTACGCGCCGCCGGCCTGCTCGAACTCCAACCCCGTTACTACGCACTGAAGACGGCCGTGATGCTCGCGGTGTTCGCCGCGCTGTTCGCCTTCGCCATGCTCGCCGATGGCTGGCTCCGGCTCGTCGTCGCCGCACCCGTCGGCGTGATGTTCACGCAGCTCGGCCTCCTCGGGCACGACTTTCAGCACCGCCAGATCGTGCGCCGCCGCAACCTCCTCACGTACGGCGGCGTCGCCCTCGGCAACCTGCTGATCGGCGTCAGCGCATCGTGGTGGGCGGGCAAGCACAACGCCCACCACGGCAGCCCAAACCAGCTGGGCGCCGACCCCGACATCGAGTTCCCGATGCTCGTGTTCGCGGAAGAGCAGATCGTCGAGAAGCCGCGCTTCCTCCGGCCCGTGATCGCGCACCAGGCACGCCTGTTCTTCGTGCTCACGGCCTTCCATGCGCTGAACATGCGCGTCGAGGCGGTACGGCACGTGGTCTTCGGGCGCCCCAACCATCCCTGGCTCGAGCGCGTGACGCTCGTCGGGCACTACGCGCTCTTCGGGCTCGTGTTTGCAACGTTCGGGTGGCCGATTGCGCTCGTGTTCTTCGCGATCAGCCAGGCCACCTCCGGGATCTACAACGGGCTCGTCTTCGCGCCGAACCACAAGGGCATGCCTACGTTCGCCCGCGACGACGAGGTCGACTTCCTCAGCCTGCAGGTCCTCACGAGCCGCAATGTGCACGGCCACCCACTCACGGACTTCGCGTACGGCGGGCTCAACTACCAGATCGAGCACCACCTCTTCCCAACGATGCCGCGCAATAACCTCCACCGCGCGCAGCCGATCGTGCGCGCGTTCTGCGAGGAGCGCGGCCTGAGCTACGCCGACACGAGCGTGCTCGGCGCGCTGCGCGCGATCTTCGGTCACCTGCACCGCGTATCGGCGTCGCTCCGCGCGTAACGCAACGGCCGGCCACGACGTCGTCGTGGCCGGCCGTTCGGGCGGCTCTGCCGACGGCCGGGACCGCGGTCGATGGCGGGTGGTCGACGACGCGGCTACGCCGCGGCGATCCCGATCGGGCAATGTCCGACCACCGTCGCACGCCGTCACGGCAGGCGGCGACGGGCTCGCTAGATCGTCACACCGAGCGCATCGGCGACCGTGTTCATGTCCTTGTCGCCGCGACCGCTCAGGTTCAGCAGCACGATGTCGCCCGGCGAGAGCTCGCCGGTCAGCTTCGACAGGTACGCGATCGCGTGCGACGACTCCAGCGCCGGAATGATGCCCTCGGTGAGCGTGAGCAGCTGGAAGCCCTCGAGCGCCTCAGCATCCGTCACCGAACGGTACTCCGCGCGCTCGGTGACCTTGAGCCACGAATGCTCAGGGCCAACGCCCGGGTAATCCAGCCCGGCCGAGATCGAATGCGCCTCCGTCACCTGCCCCCACTGGTCCTGCAGCAGATACGAGCGCGCGCCGTGGAGCACACCGGGCCGGCCGGCGCTCAGCGTCGCCGCGTGGCGTGCCTGCAGTCCTTCGCCCGCCGCTTCGACACCGATCATGCGCACGGGGTCATCGAGGAACGGATGGAAGAGGCCGATCGCATTGGACCCGCCGCCCACGCACGCCACGAGCACGTCGGGCAGCCGGCCTTCCTTCTCGAGGATCTGCGCGCGCGCTTCGATGCCGATCACGGATTGCAGGTCGCGCACCATCCGTGGGTACGGATGCGGCCCGACCACGCTCCCGATGATGTAGTAGGTCGAGCGCACGTTGGTGACCCAGTCGCGAATCGCCTCGTTGGTGGCGTCCTTGAGCGTGCGTGACCCGGACGCGACCGGGCGCACCTCGGCGCCGAGCAGCTTCATGCGAAAGACGTTGAGCGACTGCCGGCGAACGTCCTCGGTGCCCATGTAGACGACGCACTCGAGGCCGAGCAACGCGCACACGGTCGCGGTCGCCACGCCGTGCTGGCCGGCTCCGGTCTCGGCGATGACGCGGCGCTTGCCCATGCGTTGAGCGAGCAGCCCCTGCGCGAGCGCCGCGTTGATCTTGTGGGCGCCGGTGTGGTTGAGGTCCTCGCGCTTCAGGTAGACACGAAAGCCCACGCGCTCGGAGAGGCGCTCCGCGAACGTCAGCGGCGTCGGCCGTCCCACGTAGTCACGCAGCAAGTCGTCCAGCCGTTGCTTGAAGACGGGATCGGCCATCGCCTCGTGGTAGGCGATCTCGAGCTCGGCGAGCGCCGGCATCAGCGTCTCGGGCACGTACTGCCCGCCAAACTGGCCGAAGTGTCCCACCTGGTCGGGCAGCTGATCGGTCGATGTCACGTGCTTGCCTCTCCGTTCGTCTCGTCCCGCGCGTACACCGCGTCGACGAACGCTCGCACCCGGCTGTGGTCCTTGCGTCCGTCGCGCTCGGTGCCGGTCGACACGTCGACCGCCCACGGCAGCACGCGTGCGATCGCCTCGCCGACGTTCTCGGGCGTGAGCCCGCCGGCGAGCATCATCGGCACCCGCGCGGCGACGAGCCGCGCCACCTCCCAGTCGAAGGGGCGCCCGCCGCCCCCGCGGTACGGGCCGTGCGCGGCGTCGAGCATGAGCGCGAGCGCGAAGCCCGGCTGGACGAACGCCATCGGATCGGATGGCGAGTCGAGCGGCGAGATGTGGACGACCTGGATGACCTGCCTGGTGACCAGCAGGCAGTCCTCCCAGCTCTCGTCGCCGGAGAGCTGGACGAGATCGACGCCCGCCTCCTCCGCCAGCTCGTTCACCTCGTCGATCGGCTGATCGGCGAAGACGCCCACGGTGAGCGGGCGCTTCACCTCGAGATAGGCGTGAATGACGTCTGCGCCGTGGCGAAACCACGGCCCGACCTCTTCGCGCACGTGTGGCTGCGCGGGCGGCGGCAGGTTCATCTCGTACTCCGCGAGCGGGCGCCCGAGCGCCCGCACCATCGCGGACGCCTCCTGCG
Organism: Dehalococcoidia bacterium; assembly: GCA_040902395.1. Taxonomy (GTDB): domain Bacteria; phylum Chloroflexota; class Dehalococcoidia; order UBA2979; family UBA2979; genus VGNK01. The sequence continues at coordinate 2,036 of JBBDXH010000039.1, read as the reverse complement.
CGTCCACCTGCCGCGACGAGCGCGCGAACATCATGCCGACGAAGTCGGCGCCGGCGTCCGCCGCCGCCAGCACGTCCGCCGGCGTGCGGTTCCCGCAGATCTTCACGAGCGTCACGCGCGGCCGCCGCCCGCCGCGCTCGACTCCACCGGGACGCACATCAGCTCCGCTGCCTTCGCCGCGATGTCGCCGCCGGACACGAGCGCTTCGCCCACGAGCACGGCGTGCGCTCCGGCGGCGGCCATGCGCTCGGCATCGGCCCGCACGCGGATGGCGGACTCGGCAACGCGCGTGGCCTCGCGCGGCATCAACGGCGACAGGCGCTCGAAGACCGCGAGGTCCTCGTCGAAGGTGCGGAGATCGCGGTTGTTCACGCCGAGCACGCGCGCGCCCGCTTCGACCGCGATCCGCAGCTCGGCCTCGTCGTGCACCTCGACCAGCGGCTCCATGCCGAGCGCCCGCGTAGCCGCGATCAGCGCGCCCAGCGTCGCGGGCTCGAGCATCGCAACGATCAGCAGCAGTGCGTCCGCGCCCGCCGCGCGTGCCTCGAGCAACTGGTACTGGTCGAAGAGGAAGTCCTTGCGCAGCAGCGCCGGCCGATCGGCGTCGTCGCCGAGGGCCGCGCGCGCGGCCTCGAGGTCGGCGAGGCTCCCGCGGAAGAAGTCGGGCTCGGTGAGCACGGAGATCGCCGAGGCGCCGGCAGCCGCGTACGTCGCGGCCTGACGGCCCGCGTCGAGGTCGGCGTCGAAGATGCCCTTGCTCGGCGAGGCGCGCTTGATCTCGGCGATCAGCCGGACGCGCGCCCCGGCGGGCGACGCCCGCCGGCCGTCACGCAGGCGCGCGGCGAAGTCGATCGCGGGCGCGGCGCGCTCCGCGCGCGCCGCCAGCACGCCGGCGTCGACCGCGGCCCTGGCCGCGGCGAGCCGCTCCCGCCGCCTCGCCACGATGCGGTCGAGGACGGTGCCCGTGTCGCGCGTCTCGGTCATCGTGCTCCTCGTCGCCCGCTCGTCACATTGTGCGGCACAACGCGCGCGCCATCGACCGGCGCCCCAATCATGACCTCGCGGTCGGCGAGGCCGGTGGCACTCTGCGGGCTGGAGATAGGTTCCGGATGAGCGCAGGGCCGGGGAGCGTGCGGTCCCCGCGCCGCCGGCATGAGCCGCCGGCCAACGCGGGGCCTACCGCGCCGGCACCTCCGCGGCCACGCGGCGCGTGGCCTCGACGAACGCGCCCACGCGGGCGGCGGCGTCTCCGCTGCGGATGGTCTCGAACGCCAGCTCCACACCCTGGCGGATGGAGGAAGCGAGTCCGGTGACGTACAGCGCCGCGCCCGCGTTGGCGGCCACGAGGTCGCGCACCGCCGGCGGGCCCGCGCCGCCGAAGACCTCGCGCAGCAGCTTCGCGTTCTCCTGCGGCGTCCCGCCCACGATCTCGTCCGGGGCGTACGTGCCGACCCCGAGCGAGGCCGGGGTCACCGTCGAGTGCGTCACGCCGCTCGCGCGCACCTCCCACACATCCGTCGGCCCGGTCACCGTGATGTCGTCGAGCCCGTCCGAACCGCAGACCACGAGCGCGTGCCGCATCTCGAGCCGCGCCATGACGCCCGCGAGCTTCTCGGCGAGCGCCGGGTCGGCCACACCCATGACGTGGCAGTTCGCGCCGGCGGGATTGGTGAGCGGGCCGAGGATGTTGAACACCGTGCGAATGCCGAGTTGCGGCCGCAGCGGGCCGGCGAACTTCATCGCCGGATGCATGGTCTGCGCGAACATGAAGCCGATGCCGCAACGGCGCACGCACTCGGCGACCTGTGCCGGGCTGAGCGTGATCGTCGCGCCGAGGGCCTCGAGCAGATCGGCGGACCCGGACTGCGAAGACGCCGCGCGGTTGCCGTGCTTGGCCACTGTGGCGCCGGCGGCGGCGGCGACGAAGGCCGCGGCGGTCGACGCGTTGAACTTCTTCTTGCGTGAGCCGCCGGTGCCCGCCGTGTCGAGCAGCGGCCGCGCCGCGATGTCGACGCGCAGTGCCGCCGAGCGCATCG
>JBBDXH010000038.1:7706-8165 GCA_040902395.1 Dehalococcoidia bacterium | reverse complement strand
CCAGGCCGGCGGAGAGCGATCCCCGGTCGCGATCAACGTCGGCGAGGGACCGGTGAGCACGCTGGCGTGCTCCGGCGTCCGCCCACGCGAGTCGACGACCACGCGCAGCGGCTGGTGCACGCCCTCGGTCGTGCCGCCCGGCCGCGCGGTCAGCGTTGGGTCGTCGACGACGACGGTGCCGGAACCGACGACGATGGCGTCGAGGTACTGGCGCTCGCGATGGGCCCAGGCGAGCGTCTGGGGACCGGATACCCAGCGCGAGTCGCCCGACGCCGCGGCGATGCGGCCATCGAGCGAGGCGGCGAACTTCACCACCACGAGCGGCAGCCCGGTGCGCCGATGCTTCAGGTACCCCGCCAGCACGGCGTTCACTTCGTCCGCGCCATCCCCAACGGTCACCGCGATGCCGGCCGTCTCGAGCGCACGGCGGCCGCGGCCGCCGCCCTGGCCGTCGGGATC
>JBBDXH010000038.1:0-7696 GCA_040902395.1 Dehalococcoidia bacterium | reverse complement strand
GCGTGCGCCCGAGATGGGCGCACGGCTCGAGCGTGCAGTAGACGATTGCGCCGCGCGCGGCGTCGCCGGCGTCGCGGAGCGCCATCACCTCGGCGTGCGCGTCACCCGGCGGCTGTGTGTGCCCGCTCCCAACCACGCGCCCCTCGCGCACGACAACCGCGCCGACCGCGGGGTTGGGCGAGCTGCGGCCGAGCGCCCGGCGCGCTTCCGCGATCGCGAGCCGCATGAACTCAGACGTCACGACGGGACCGTCACCGCGCGCCGGCGTCGCCGCGCGACTTGGAGCCGCGGTGCAGCCGGCTCGCCGTCCGAACGCTCTGCCGTTCGTCGCGCGAGTTCAGAGCGGGGTGACCGTACGGCCGGTCGGCCGGCGTCGTCGGGGTTTGGCGCGCGCGTTGGACGCTGGAGTGGGTCAACGGTCGACCTGACGCGAGCGCCTCGGCGATCGAATGGTCGCTCAGTACCGGCAGTACCAACGCAGTACCTCGAGACAGGGGGTAGTAGGACCAGCCGCGGGGGCACACCGTCTCCGGATTCGGAGCGTAGCACCTGTCGGGCCGGGGTGACCCGGCGCTCATCGGCGGCCGGTCCAGGTGCGGGCCAGGCGCATCTGAGATCACACGGTGCTGCCGCCGCCCGCGGGAGGGGCGACGGCAGCCCTGCCGCGGGCGACGGCCCGCTACTGCTCGATGGCGTAGACCACCGACACCATGACTGTGAGCTTCTGCTCGCCCGGCGAGACCGGCGTGGCCTGATCGCGAGCGGCGGCGCCGCCCTCCGCGAACATCGGCTGCGGCGGCGGGAACCCGCCGCTCGACTCGACGATCGACAGCGGCTTGCCGAGTGTGACGCCCGCCGCGGCAGCCAGCTCGTCGGCGTGCGCACGCGCGTTCTCCAGCGCCTGCGTCCGCGCGTCGCTCAGGAACTGGTCGGGGTTCTCGACCGTGAAGGTGACGTTGTCGACGCGCACGAGGTCGCCTCCCGCCGTTGCCACCGCGTCGAGCACAGCCGACACCTGGTCGATGTCGCGCACGATGATGGAGGCGAGGTTGGTCACCTGGTACCCGGTGATCTGCTGGCCCTTGTCTTCGCTGTAGCTGTACTGCGGGTAGATGTTGAACGACGTCGTCCGGATGTCCTTCTCGTCGACACCGTTCCCCTTCGCCGCGTCGACGATCGCCTGCATGGCCACCGCCGCGCGGTCGCGCGCCGCCGCAACGGACTGCTCCGTCGCGCTCGCTCCGAGCGCGAGCACCGCGATGTCGGGCGGCACGGAGACCGCGCCCTCCCCGGAGACGCTGATGCCGGTCTGTCCGCTCGGGGAGGCGACGGTGACGCTCGTCTCGGGCGTGCAGGCGACGGCCCCGAGCACGACCAGGGCGAGCGCCCCGAGAGCCGCGATGTGCCAGCGGCGAGTGAAGTCCTTCATCTGTCTGGTTGCCTTTCCTTCCGCGCTCGCGCGCGGCTGCGATGTTCTCCTGGCGTTCGCGCGACGCATGACACGCTGCGCGATCCCGTTGATCTCGTTGATCTCGTTGGCTTCCGTGGTCACGCCCACGCGCCTCAGCGGTTTGCTGCTCCCTGCCTGCGTGCCCTCCACTGGCGGAGCGACAGCACGGCGAGCACTGCGGTCAGCACGGCGAGCCCGATCGCCTGCGGGCGGCGGCCGTCCGCGGCGGCAGACCCGGTGGCCACCTCCGGCGCCGCCTCGGCCTGCGTGGTCAGCGCCGTGGGCGGCGCGGCTGCGGGGGCGGCGGCGCTCGCGGTGCCGTCGGCGTTGGCGGCCGCTGGCGCGGCCGCGCTTGCGTCTTCTGCGGCAGGACTCGCGGCGGGCGCGGCGAGCGGCGCGCCCTGTGCCGGCTCCGGCGCCGCTCGCGTCGCCGCGGCCGCCTCGGGCGCCGCCGACAGGGACGCGGTCTCGGGGGCTTTCGACGTGATCTGCTCGCCCCCGGGGGCAACGAGCACCACGAGCAGCGCCAGCCCCGCAGCGACGGTGGCGAGCGGCGTGAGCAGCTGGATGCCGATCAGCCGCCGGCCCTCCGCGGCGGGCGGCGCCGCGAGCGCGAACGATCGCGGCGCGCGCACCTCCCCCAGCGACCGCAACGCGAGCCGAACCTCGCGCAGCGCCTCGAGCTCAGCGCGCAACGCAGCGTCGGCGGCGAGTTCGCGCTCGAGCGCGGCCGCGGCGGCCGCCGCGAACTCACCGTCGAGGTAGGCCGACAGCCGCTCGTCGCGAAGCTCCGCGGCCGTGGCGGGCGCCGAGGCGCCCCCGTTGCGTCCGAGGATCTTCCCAAGCCAGCGCATGCGATTCACCACCTAGTCCTCCTGACGACGTGCGACACCGGGAAGTTCCCCGGAGTCGCGCAGGAGGTCGCGCAGGCGCCCGCGCGCGCGGCTGAGTCGAGACTTGACCGTGCCGACCGGCAGTCCCGTCGCGCGCGCGGCCTCGTCGTAGGCGAGCCCCCCGACGTCCACGAGCACGACCAGCTCGCGCCACTCGTCGGGCAGTGCGCGGAGCGCGGCTTCGAGCACACGGCGCAGGTCCGCCTGTTCTGCGCGCGCTTCGGGGAGCGGATCGGCGTCCGCAGGATCGAGGTCTGCGCGATCTGGATCGTCGCGCGCGTAGTCGAGCGAGAGCTGCGGCCGCCGCTTGCGGCGGCGCAACTCATCACGCGACACGTTCGCCACGATGCTGAACAGCCATGACCGGAAGTTGCCGCCGCGGAAGGTCTCGAGCCGGCGATACGCGCGGATGAACGCCTCCTGTGTGGCGTCCTCGGCCGCCTCACGCGAGCCGAGCATGCGCAGCGCCAGGCTGTAGAGCGCGTTCTGGTGGCTCAGAACCAGCTGGTTGAACGCGGGCAGATCGCCGCCCTGCGCACGCGCGATCAGCACGTCGAGCTCCGGGCTCATGCTCTGCGGTGATGACATCACCCGATCGTACCGGGCCGGGAGCGTTGAGTCGGGGAGCACCGGCGCCGCTGCGCTTCGGCGCGAGACGCGGATGCGCGCGGTCCGGCTTCGTTCCTGTGCGAACAAGCGCGATGTTGACGTGCGCAAGGTGACGAGCGTGACTGGATGGGACGCCCCGGCGCACGCCGGATCATCCTCCGACGCGCCGGGTCGCGAGCGCCGCGCTCGAGGAGACTCGACGGAGGAAGAGACATGGCCCGCTACCTGGTCGTCGCGCACCAGACCGCGACCAGCCCGCAGTTGGTGAACCGCCTGCGCGAGATCGCCGAACGGGACGACGCTGCGCACTTCACGCTCGTTGTCCCCGAGACCCCGATCGCGCACCTGCTCCTGGAGGACGTGGTCGAGTCGCGCGAAGCCGCTCGTGCGGTGGTCGCGGAGGCCGAGCGCGTGCTGCGCGCGGCGGGTCTGCCGCTCGATCGCGTCGAGGTTGGCGATCCCTCTCCACTGACGGCGATCGCGGACGAGTTGCGCCGGCGCGCCGACTACGACGCGATCGTCATCTCGACGCTCCGCCCGGGCGCCTCGAAGTGGCTGGAGCTGGACGTGCACCACCGCGTCGAGCGCAAGCTCGCGCTGCCGGTGATCCACGTCTGCGAGGGCGGCGACGACGCATGGGTCGGGCGCACCACGCCCCTCGGCGCGGTGCCGATCCCGCCGCCCCCGCCTGCGGTGCTGCCCGTACGCGATCCGGATCTCGTGCCGGGGACGCTCGCCTCGCGGTGGCCCGTGGTCGTCGCGCTGATGTTCGCGTACCTGCTGATCACCGGCGCGCTCGCACTCGGCGTCAGTCGGACGTTCTTCATCGTCGATGCGATCGCCATCGTGGTGTTCGCGATCCTGGTCACCGGCGTGCGGCTCATGGAGCGGCCGCGCGCGAGCGCGTAGCCGGGGGCGAACGGGACACGAGCCCGCCGATCGTCGCTCTGCTAGGGTGTCCCGCGTTCGCGGCGCCAGGCACGAGAAGGGCACGATCGATGGCTGAGCTCATCCCCGGGCAGGTGACGATCGACGAAGGCGTCGTCTTCGGCGACGGCGGCGGTCGCCCGCTGCGCGCGGACGTGTTCACGCCGCCCGGCGGCGCTCCAGGCGCTGCGCCCGGCGTGGTGATCGTGCACGGCGGCGGCTGGCGCGAAGGCGACCGCACGCAGCTGCGCAGCTACGGCATCCAGCTCGCGCGCCGGGGCTGCGTATGCGCCGCGATCGAGTACCGTCTGTTGCCCGAGGCGCCGTGGCCGGCACAGATTCACGACGTGAAGGCCGCCATCCGCTGGATGCGCGCGAACGCCGCCTCGCTCGGCGTCGACCCTGACCGCATCACCATCACCGGCAACTCCGCGGGTGGGCACCTGTCGCTGCTCGCCGCGGGAACGGCGGGCGACCCGGCGTTCGAAGGTGAGGGCGGTCACGCCGGCGCCTCCAGCGCCGTCGCGGCCACGGTCGCGTTCTACCCGGTCGTCCGTTTCGTCGACGCGGCCGGCCGGCCCACGATCGGCAGCTTCCTCTTCGGCGAAACGCCCGACCTCGGGGTTGCCCGCGCCGCCGCTCCGCTCTCGCACGTCTCCGCCGGCTTCCCGCCGACGCTGCTCATCCACGGCACCCGCGACGAGCTCGTCCCGCCCGCGCACAGCACGGAGATGTACGACGCGCTGACCGCGGCCGGCGTGCCGGTCGAGCTCCACCTGTTCGCAGAGCAGCCTCACGGCTTCGACGCCAACGGTCGCTTCTCACGGATCTGCGTCGAGACGATGTCGCTCTTCATCGAGCGCTACGTGGTCGCGGGCGCGTCCCTCTCGGTCGCGGGCTGAGGCAAGAGCGGCCGGGCGATGTCCCTGGCGAACGGTCGCGAGCTGCTCGCTGCGGCGGAACGCGGCGGGTACGCCGTGCCCGGCTTCAACGTGTCGAACCTGGAGATCCTCCAGGGCGTGATCGATGCGGCGGAGGCGAAGCGCGCGCCGATCTTTCTCCAGTTCAATCCGGCGAACCTGCGGCACGTGGGCGGCATCGAGTTCGCGTCGGCGCTGGGGCGGCTCGCGGCCATCCGCGCGCGCGTACCGGTCGCGCTGCATCTCGATCACGGACCGGACATCGAGACGCTGCGCGCGGCGGTCGGCGTGGGGTTCACGTCGCTGATGTTCGATGGGTCGACGTTCCCGCTCGAGCGCAACCTGCGCGAGACGCGCGAGGCGTACGTGGTGGCGATCGCGGCGGACGTCGCGCTCGAGGCCGAGCTCGGCCACGTGGGCGGGCGCGAGCCGGGGGTGGTCACGTCCGAGGCGGTGCTCACGGAGCCGGCGGCCGCCCGTCGCTTCATCGACGAAACGCAGGTCGACTCGCTCGCCGTATCCGTGGGCACTGCGCACGGCATGGCCGGAGACGTCAACCTCGCGCTGGTCACGGAGCTCCGCGTCGCAACGTACGGGCGCCCGCTCGTGCTGCACGGCGGCTCGGGCGTCTCCCCGCGTCAGTTGCGCGCGGCGGTTTCGGCCGGCATCCGCAAGGTGAACATCTCGACCGAGATTCACGCCGCCTTCGCGCGCGCGCTCCAGGGGGCGTCCGGCACCGACCCGCGCCCGGCGCTGCGCGCCGGCCGCGAGGCCGTTGCCCAGGCCGCCGCCGACCGCATCGACCTGCTCGGCGCCGCACTGCGCGCGTGACGCTTCCGCGCACCGGTCACCGCGTGCGGCCGGGCGCGGCAAGCGCACGTGGTGCCTATACTTCATGGAATGACGGATCTGATCTCCGCACCCGAACGCGCTCCGGACGAGCCGTTGTTCCAACCCCTTCCGATCTCCACCCACGAAGGGCTCTCGGACCTCGATCCGTGGGCGCCACCGCGCGGCCGCTCGTGGCTGCGGGCGCTCTGGCCGTGGGGACTCGCGCAGGTCTCGGAGACCCTGGAAGTGATCGCGCTCGCAATCGTGATGTTCGTTGCCGTGCGCGCGGTCGCGCAGAACTTCATCGTCGACGGCGCGTCGATGGTTCCCTCGTTCCACAACGGCGAGCTGCTGATCGTGAACCGCCTCGCCTATCGCACGTTCGACCTGTCGTGGATCCCGGGTGCCGGGCTGGACGAGTGGCAGCCCTTCGGGCAGGCCGAGATCGGCGACGTGATCGTGTTCAAGTTCCCGCGCGACCCCAGTCGCGACTTCATCAAGCGTGTCGTCGCCCTGCCCGGTCAGACGGTGGAGGTCCGCGGCGGGACGGTGTACGTCGACGGCCAGGCGCTCACGGAGCCGTACATCTCGGATCTGCCTGCGTATGAGTTTGGGCCGGAGACCGTACCCGCCGGGCAGCTCTTCGTCCTCGGCGACAACCGCAACAACTCGTACGACTCGCACTCGTGGGGCATGCTCGACCAGAGCCTCGTGATCGGCCGCGCGGACCTGCGCTACTGGCCGATGTCCGAGATCGGCCGGATCACCCACGACGAGCCGATGGCCGAGCTCGCGCTCACCGACACCGCTGCTCCCCGCAGTGCAGGAGCCCTGCCATAGCCGTCGACCCCGAGATGATCGCGATCCTGACCGCGGCCGGAGCGTTCCTGGAAGGACACTTCCAGCTCGCCTCCGGCCGCCACTCCGACCGCTACCTCGAGAAGTTCAACCTGCTCCAGTGGCCGCGGTACACCGAGCTGGTCTGCCGCAAGATGGCGGAGGCCTCGCGCCGCCTCGAGCCGCAGACCGTCGCCGGCCCGACCACCGGCGGCATCCTGCTCGCGTACGAGGTGGGTCGCCAGCTCGGTGTGCGCGGCATCTTCTGCGAGCGTGACGAAGGCGGCGGTCGCTCCTTCCAGCGCGACTTTCACCTCGAGCCGGGCGAACGCGTGCTCGTCGTGGACGACGTGCTCACCTCCGGCGGTTCGGTGCGCGACACCATCGACGCGGTGCGCGCCGCCGCCGGCGAGCCGGTGGGCGTCGCGGTGATGGTCGACCGCTCGCGCGGCGCGACCGACTTCGGGCTGCCGTTCTTCGCGGCGACCGAGGTCGACATGCAGACGTACGACGCCGGCGACTGCCCGCTCTGCCGCGAGGGCGTCCCGCTCAAGATCACGTAGCGGGGTCACTACATGCGCGACGCGCTCACGCTGGTCGTCGCGTTCGCAGGCCTGGCGCTCTTCGTCGCCGGCGACGTGCTCTGGGCGATCCGGCGGCAACGCGGGCGCCCCATGAACCTGCGCCTCACCGGCACGCTCATCACCGCGGGTGTCGCGCTCTTCCTCTTCGCCGCGCTCGTGCTTCGACCTGCCTGACCGCCGACCCATGCTCGTCGCGAGCCGGAAGGGACCCTCACCCCGGCCCCGCTGACCCGGGACCCTCACCCCGGCTTCCGCGCGGTCAGGAGGTAACGGCAGTCGGTGAGCACGAGGCCGTCCGGCGTCGTGCACGTGCGCTCGATCGCGAGCAGCGCGTCGAGGTCGCGCTCGATGTCCAGGTCGGGGACATACCACGGCGCGGTCAGCAGCATGTACGCGAACTCACCGAGCGACGGGTATGCGAGCCGGCGCTCGTGCTCCCGCGATTCGACTGTGCAGCCCGCTGCGCGGAACTCGTCGGCGTAGCGCGTGCGGTGATCGCCATAGTCGATCCAGCGCGGGAAGCATGCCCGCGCCTCCTGCCAGTGATGCATGCCCACCTGCTGCGTGATCGCCCAACCGCCCGGGCGCAGCACGCGCACGATCTCCGCCGGCGCGAGCTCCTCATGCCGGTCGATGACGAGATCG
>JBBDXH010000037.1:0-8184 GCA_040902395.1 Dehalococcoidia bacterium | reverse complement strand
AGCGCTGTATGGCAAGCGCGCTGGGACAGCGCCGGGAGCCGCTCGACCGAGTTGTCCGTTCGGCAGGCGATGGCGGGGACCGGTCCCCAGCAAGGCCGGCGCCCGGTCCCCGCCCGCTCATCCTGAGCCCGTCGAAGGACGCGCATGCATCCAGAGCGCCGTCCGGCGGTGGGCGCCAGCCCGCAGCGCGCGTAGGGCCGCCCATGCCCCACGTCCTTCGACGGGCTCAGGATGAGCGGGGCTGTGAAGCGTCGGTCACTTCCGTGAGTAGGTAGTAGGCCGGTCCCGCGACGGCAGCCAAGGTGCTCCCGTCGCGATTGCCCGCACTGGCATCGCTACCTATACTCGGTTGCCCAAGCGATCGGAGAGGTTCCGTGCCGAAGCGGACGTGGCAGCCGAAGCGCATTCCCCGGAAGCGAAAGCACGGGTTCCGCGCGCGCATGGCGACGAAGGGCGGACGCGAAGTGCTGGCGCGTCGGCGAGAGCGTGGCCGGAAGCGGCTCGCCCTCTAGATCTCGACCCCGTGGTGCGGCCTGAGGGGCGTGAGGGGACCGAGCGCCGGGCCGGGCGGCTCAGGCGCAGTCAAGACTTCAGAACGGCGATGGGTTCGGGAAGGCGTTCACGCCATGCCCTGCTACACGTCGCCGTTCGTGGCAACGGCCTCCCGCAGAGCCGATTCGGGTTCTCGGTCGGCAAGCGCGTCGGGAAGGCCGTCACACGCAATCGCGTGAAGCGGCGGCTGAGAGCGATCATGCGAGAGCTTCCCGTTCGAGCCGGGTTCGATGTGGTGACCGTGGCGCACGAGGGCGCGGCGCTGGCGACATACGACGCGCTGCGACAGGCGGCCACGCACTGCCTGAACCGCACGGGTGCCCTTCGATCGGAAGATGCATGAGCCCAGCCTCCAAGCGGATCGCTCTCGCGCTGATCCGCGCCTACCAGGCGGGCATTTCACCGAGTCTTGGCCCGCGATGTCGGTACGAGCCAACCTGTTCCGCCTACGCCTACGAGGCGATCGCGCGCTTCGGCGTGTTCCGCGGCTGTTGGCTCGCCGCGAGACGGCTCGCGCGTTGCCGTCCCGGGGTTACCGGCGGCTTCGACCCCGTATCCCGCGATGTTCCTTCGACCCCTCGGGCGACAGAGTCGACTGAGAGTGGATCGCCTCATGCCGCCTGACCCTGCCCGCCCGAATCTGGTCACCGTGCTCGCCACCGCAGCGGTGAACGTCGTCGATGTGTTCCACGTGAAACACGCACGTCGAACTCAGAACCTCGCTGTGCTGAGTGTGCTCCTGCTGTTCTCCCTCGCCGCAGCCGGCTGCGCCCAGGTCGCGGCTCCGGAAGGCTGGGCCGCTCCGGTGGGTGACGAAAACCGGCTGTACGTCCAGCTCGATCGCGGCGTGCTCTGGGCCATCACGATCGACGGGACGACGATCAGCCGCGCCTGGCGCTACCCGACAGAAGACGACGACCTCGATTTTGACGCGATTTACGCCACCCCGATCACTGCGAACTCCGTCGTATACGTGGTCTCTCACAAGGGCGACGTCGTCGCGCTCAACACGATCGACGGGCGACCGCTCCCCGCATGGGGTGCCGCTCCGGTTCAGCTGGGCGCGCGCGTCGTCGCCACTCCCGTCTTCGACGGCTCACGGCTCTTCGTCGCGACCGAACAGGGTGATCTCTTCAGCGTCGACTCGACCAACGGCGCGGCGACGCGGCTCTACGGCGGTGGCAACGGTCGCGTCTGGTCGGCCCTGGCCCTGAGGGCGGGCGTCATCTACCTCGGAAACATGGACGCGCGGCTCGTCACGGCGATCGACAGCGGCTCCGGCGAAACGCTGTGGGAGCAGTCGGTCGCCGGCGCAGCGGTCGCAGACCTCCGCATCGACGACGACCTGCTCCTCGTCGGCTCGCTGGACCGCGCGCTCCACGCGCTCGACCTGAACGCAGGCGGCGCGCAGCGCTGGCAGTTCGACGGCGACGGGTGGGTCATTGCCGCGCCCGTGCCCGAGCGTGGCGCGATCTACGCGGCCACGCTCCGCGGCTCGGTCTATGCCATCGACCCCGCGACCGGCGCGCTCCAATGGACGTTCCACGAGGACGGGATCGCCTTTCGCGCCCAGCCGGTCGTCGTGGGCGACCTGCTCATCGCCATCGCACGCAAGGGCGAGGTCTTCGGGCTGAATCGCGCCGACGGCACGGTGCGCTGGCGACAATTGATCGAATCCGTGACGATCGACGCCAACCCCCTCATGCTGGGAGCGGACGTGCTCGTGATCACGACCAAGGGCGATCTGGTCCGTATCGCTGCCGACACGGGGACCGCTCAGCGAATCCCCGACGCGAGCTGACGCAAGGAGTCCCCACCCCCCATGCCCATCGGCTTCATCTGGCAGACGTTCCTCGAGACCCCCCTCATCAACTTCATGGTGCTGCTCAGCGCCTTCTCGTTCGGCTCCTTCGGCTTCGCGATCCTGCTCTTCACCCTGCTCTCGCGCGTCCTGCTGTTCCCGCTCTCGATCCGCACGCTGCATTCGATGCGCGGCATGCAGGAGATCCAGCCAAAACTTCAGGAGATCCAGAAGAAGTACTCGGATCCGCGCCGGCGGTCCGAGGAAACCATGAAGCTGTACAAGGAAGCCGGCATCAACCCGCTCGGCTGCCTGGGGCCGCAGCTCGTTCAGATGCCGATCTTCTTCGCCCTCTACTCCGTAATTCGGATCACGGTCGCCACGACGCCGGAGAGCGTGGTGAGCCTGTCGAACCGGCTGTACGACGTCAGCATCATCCAGCACGCGATCCCGCTCAGCACCAGCTTCCTGGGCCTGAATCTCCAGGCAAACGGCGGGGTGCTCCTGACCGCAGTCGTCTTTGCTTCGATGTGGCTGCAGCAGCGCATCTCGACCACGCGCTCCGCTGCCGGCACAACGCAAAGCGCCTCTCAGCAGCAGCAGATGCAGACCATGATGCAGTGGATGATGCCGGCACTGTTCTCGTGGTTCGTGCTGCTCGCGCCGGCCGGCCTCGGGCTCTACTGGGCCGCGAGCACCATCATCGGCATCGTCCTGCAGTGGATCTTTGTCGGGCCGGGAGACTTCACCTGGGGCTCGCTCGTGCCGAACGCCGTTCGCGCGCGCATCGGCCTCCCTGCCCAGCCAGCGTCGCGCCGTCGCCCGGCGCTCGCGGTGGCCGAAGGCCGCACGTCCAACCATCGCTCCGAGGGGGACACCGAATCGAGGTCTGATGATGAGAGTAGCGGAAACCAGCGGCAAGACGGTCGACGAAGCAGTCGGTCGCGCCCTCGCCCAACTCGGACTTCGTCGCGAACAGGTCGACGTCGACGTAATTCGCGAGGGTAGCAAGGGCTTCCTCGGCATTGGCGCCGAAGAGTCCATCGTCCGCGTCACTGCCAAGGACTCGGTGATCACCACCGCGGCGCGCCCGCGCCGCGGCGGGCCCCCCCCGACCTACCCCCCCCACCCCGCCCGCGGCCCACCGCCGACGGCCGCGCCCGACGCGGCCGGCGGCCAACGCAGCCGTGGACGCCGGGGCGGCCGCGGACGCAGCGGCACGGGCGAGCCCGGTGCCCGCGACACAGCCGATCGCGGACCCGGCCGCGGACCGGATCGCGGACCGGATCGTGCGGGCGTACGCCCTGATGGCCGGCGCGCCGAGTACGCGCGTCCCGCCGGCGGCGGACGACCCTCGCGCACCGACGGCCGCGCTCGAGAGGGTGAGCCGCGGGCGCGCGGCGGCGGCGTGTCGCCAGACGAAGAGGTGCGCATCCCCGGTGCACCCGACGATCTGCCGTATGCTCCGAAAAGCGACGCTACGGACCAGCTCGACCTCGCAGGGACCACGCTGCGAGATATCCTGACGCTTCTCGGCCTCTCAGCGACCGAAATTACCGCTCGTGACCCGGAGACGGCCGGAGACGGCGCCGGCCTGATTGCGCAGGTGTTCGACATCTTTGGCGAGGATGACGAGACGGCCGACGAGCTGGGCGTGCTCATCGGACGTCGCGGAGAGACCCTCGCCAACCTCCAATACCTCTTGAACACCGTCGTCTCGCGGCGCGAAAAGGACGGACCGATCTACGGCCTCGACATCGAGGGCTACCGCCGACGACGCGAGCAGCAGCTCATCGAGATGGCCAGGGAGGTCGCCGCCGAGGTCCGCGCCACCGGCGACGTGATCACGCTCGAGCCGATGCCCGCGTCCGAGCGACGCATCATTCACCTGAGCCTCCAGGACGAGGAAGGCGTGAAGACGGAGAGCGTCGGCAGCGGTGAACACCGCCAGGTCGAGATCATGCCGGCGTGACTGATCACCCACGTGGCGTCGGCGCCGCGGCGCTCCGCATGCCCGCCCGCCGGTAGCGGGCGATGGCCGACGATCGCGCGGTCATGATCGTCGGTCCCGTGACCTGGGACCTGTTCCCCGACGGCCGGCGGTCGCCCGGGGGGACGGTGTCCTTCGCAGCGCGGGTCGCGTCGGCGATGGGCGTCCGCGCGCGCATCCTGACTATGGCCGCCGTGGACGCGGATCTCTCGGCGCTCGAAGGGCATGAAGTGTGTGTCGTGGACGCGCCGAGCACACTCACGTTCGCACATACGTTCGATGGTGACGTCCGCACCCTGCGCGTCCTCTGCGAGCCTCGCCTCACGCTCGGGCCAGCCGATGCACCTCCGGCCTGGCCTGCGCCGGACCTGCTCCTGATCGCACCACTGCTCGCGTCCGACATCGACGCCGGCGCGTTCGCCGCGCTGCCGGTCACCGAGTGCGGCGTGACCGCGCAGGGCTTCCTTCGTCGCCCTGATCACATGGGTGTCGTCGCGACGACCCACGCACCCACGGACGCTCTCCTCCGCGCCGCGACCGAGCGCGCGACGGTGTTCGTGTCGGAAGACGAAATCGCGCGCTGGGCCGACGACGACGTCGTCGCGCTCGCCGATCGAGCGCGACGGCTCGTGATCACGCACGGCAACCGTGGCGCCGAGATCCGCGACCGCGCAGGTGCGCGCTTCGTCCCACCGATCGCGGCGAACGCCGTCGACACGACGGGCGCAGGCGACGTGTTCGCCGCCGCCTTTATACTGGCGCTCGACGAGGGGGAGGAGACCGCGGCACGACTGGCCTCGGCGTACGCCGCGGCGAACGTCGAAACGGTCGGCCCCGCCCCACTTCCCGATCGAGCGACCATGGAACGACGCCTGACCGACGGCCGAGGGGACGCGCAGTGGCGGTCGTGATCGCACTCGCGAACCAGAAGGGCGGCGTCGGGAAGACGACGACGGCGGTATCTCTGGCCGCCGCCCTCGCGAACCGTGGCCAGCGCGTGCTCGTGATCGACGCCGATCCCCAGGCGAATGCGACCTCGGCCCTCGGCGGCGAACGCGTCTCCGACGGGCTCTACGCGGCGCTCGTCGGGGATGCGCCGCTCGACCGGGCGATTCGGCCCACGAACGTGCCGGGGCTCAGCCTCATCCCGACCGATCCGAACCTCGCCGGCGCCGAAGTGGAGCTGGTCGGCCTGATGGCGCGCGAGTACCGCATGCGGCGCGCGATCGATCCGCTCCGCGACCGTTTCGACCTGATCCTCGTGGACTGCCCGCCGTCGCTCGGCCTGTTGACCGTGAACGCGCTGAGCGCCGCCGACGAGGTGATCGTGCCGGTGCAGTGCG
The DNA here is from genome assembly GCA_040902395.1 of Dehalococcoidia bacterium. Taxonomy (GTDB): domain Bacteria; phylum Chloroflexota; class Dehalococcoidia; order UBA2979; family UBA2979; genus VGNK01. The sequence goes on along the minus strand of JBBDXH010000037.1, from coordinate 2,498 downwards.
AATACTTCGCGCTCGAGGGCCTCGGCCACCTCGCGCAGACGATTGAGCTCGTGCGCACGAACCTGAACACGCGCCTGCGGCTGCGCGGCGTGGTGCTCACGATGTTCGACGCGCGCACCAACCTGTCGCGCGACGTCGAGGCCGAGGTCCGCCGCCACTTCGAGAACACCTTCCGCGCGGTCATTCCCCGATCCGTGCGCCTGTCCGAAGCGCCGAGTCACGGCGAGCCGATCCAGCGCTACGACCCCCTGTCGGCCGGGGCGCGAGCGTACGACGAGCTCGCTGAGGAGCTGCTCGCGCAGCTTCACTCCGCCGTGCCCGGCGGGACACACGGCACGTAGTGGGCGGGGAGGGACGCATGGGGCGCAGGTCCGTCCTCGGCCGGGGGCTCTCCGCCCTCATCCCCGAGTCAGAGCCGACCGCGGATCGCCGCATCCCGACTGCGGACGTCCCGATCGACGCCATCGTTCCGAACCCCGAGCAGCCGCGGGTCGCGTGGGACGAGGAGCGCCTGCGCGAACTCACCGAGTCCATCCGCGCACATGGCGTGATCCAGCCGTTGCTCGTCTCCGAACAGCGCGACGCGACGGGCGCGACGGTCTATCAGCTCGTTGCCGGCGAACGCCGACTCCGCGCCGCCCGCGCCGCCGGGCTCGAACGCGTCCCCGTCACGATCCGTCAGACCACTCCCCAGGAGCTGCTCGAGCTGGCGATCGTCGAAAACGTCCAGCGCGCTGACCTGAGCCCGCTGGAGGAAGCGCACGCGTACCAGCGGCTCTGCGACGAGTTCGGACTGAATCAACGCGAGGTCGGGGAGCGCGTCGGGCGTTCACGGACGACCGTCGCCAACACCCTGCGCCTGCTCGAGCTGCCGATTCCGCTGCGCGACTCCCTCGCCGCAGGCGAGATCAGCGAAGGGCACGCGCGGGCGCTGCTCGGTCTCCCGACCGAGGCGTCGCGCGTCCAGGCGTGGGAACACGTGCGCGACGAAGCGCTCAACGTCAGGCAGACAGAGCGACTCGTCCGCGAGTGGCGCGAGCCTGCGCCGGCCGTCGCGCCGGCGGGCGTCGAGAACGGCACCGCCATCGCGCTGCCGCCGGCGAGCGCACGGGCAGGCGCGTTGCTCGACGGCGTCGAGCAGGCCCTGCAACGAGCGCTCGGCACGCGTGTACAGCTGAAGCGCGCGCGCAGCGGACGCGGCAGCGTCACGATTCACTTCTACAGCGACGAAGAGCTCGACGGACTGCTCGAGCGACTACTGGACGGGACGGCCCTGTGAGCATGACCGGGAGCGTTGCGGACCGCCTCTCCGCGATGGGAATCACGTTGCCGAGTCCGTCGCCGCTGGCCCTCTATCGGCCAGCCGTGCGTACAGGCAACCTCGTCTTCGTGTCGGGGCAGGTCGCGATCCGCGACGGCGCCGTCGTACACCCGGGACGCGCGGGCGAAGACGTCACGACTGCCGAGGCCGCCGAGGCCGCGCGCGTCTGCGCAATCAACGCGCTCGGCGCCGCGCACGCGCTGCTCGGATCGCTCGAGGGCGTGCGCGTCGTCCGGGCGGTCGGCTACGTCGCGTCCGCTCCCGCGTTCGTCGACCAGCCTGCCGTGGTGAACGGCGCGAGCGAACTGCTGCGCGACGTACTGGGCGAGGAACGCGGCGTCGGCTCACGCCTCGCGCTCGGGGTCGCGGCACTACCGGTCAATTCACCCGTGGAGTTCGAGCTGATCCTGGAGGTCGACTGATGGCACGCATCGACTTCGTCACCGGCGCACCGCTCCGCTACATGCCGCTCGTCAACGAGCTGGCGATGACGCCCGACCGGGTCGAAGCGGTGCTCAGCGCGCACGCGGGCTCCAGCCTGACGCACGCGCCGGCCGACGGCGGCTGGCCGCCGGCGCGGGTGCTCGGTCACATGTTGAGTTACGCGCGCCACAACGGTCGCTTCATCTTCATGATCGCGAACATGACCGACCCCGTCCGGCCGCCGTGGGACGAGGATGCGGAGATCGCCGCGGAAGGCTGGCTCAACTACGACGCGGCGCGCTTCGCTTCGGCGCTCGACGCTGAGACGACACCGACGGTGCAGCTGCTCTCGCACACGCCCGATGCCTCGTGGGGACGGCCGGGACAGCATCCGACCGACGGCCGTCGCTCACTGCGGCAGCAGCTTCAGGCGCATCTCGACCACCTGTCGGAGCACATCGCCCAACTCGACGCGCTACTCGCGCGCTAACGCTAACCCGCCCGCGCTCGGCGGCGGCCGCGCGACGCGCGGCCGCCGTCGAAGGCTAAGCCGCTTCGCCGGCAGGCACCGTGACGGGCTCATCGGCCGGGGTCGGTGCGGGCGCCGGGATCGTCTCCGCCGCCGGCGGCTGCCTGCGCTCGTCCGCGCGTCGCGCCTTTGCGGCTTCGCGCTCGGCCCGCGCCGCGTCGCGGACGCGCAGCTCCTCAGCCCGCTTCGCCTCCGCAGCCTGCCGCTGCGCCACGCGGTCCGCCG
>JBBDXH010000036.1:0-8377 GCA_040902395.1 Dehalococcoidia bacterium | reverse complement strand
CGATCCCCCACCCGCACCCGTGTCACGACCTGGCGAGCGCGCTACACACGATCGCGACAGTCCGCGCGCCTCGACTGCTGCGACGCCGCGCACTATCGCTCCGCCGGGCCCGACGGTCAGAGGACGAAGGTCACCGCGGCCGGGTGCGCATCGGCCCTCACTCCGCGCCCGCGACTCGGCGATGCTCCTCCCGGCAAAGGCTCGAGGAGGGTGAAGATGCGCGTGTTGATCGCCGTTGACTGCAGCCCGGTGAGTGCGGAAGTGCTCGCGGCGGTTGCGCAGCTCCTGACGCCATCGGACGAGATCCATGTGTTGCGCGTCCTCGACCCGGCCGAGGAGCACGAGACGGTGTCTCGCGGCAGCGGCCCGGTGCAGGTCGTGCGACGCGACGTGGGCACGGCCAGCGGCGGCTCGGTGCCCTCCGGCATGTTGCAGCACCTCGCAGCGGAGACCGCCGGCCAGGCCACGGAGCGCGTCCACGCCGAGCGTCTGAGCGAACTCGAGCGGCTCGCGCGCGCCACGCTGCCTGCGGACTTCAACTGGCACGCCAACGTCGTCACCGGCAAGGACGTGGCCGAGACGATCGTGCACACCGCGGTCGCGCTGGAAGCGAACGGCATCGCCATGGGGACGCGCGGCCGCGGTGGTGTCCGCCACGCGCTGCTGGGCAGTGTGGCCGAAGCGGTGATCCGCACCGCCCTCGTGCCGGTGCTGGTGGTGCGGGAGGGCACGCACGTCCCGAGGCGCGAGGGGGCCGTCGAACTGCTGCCACCGATCTCGTGCTGAACGCGCGCCGGCGCGCGCGTTGCATGGAAGGAGCGAACGATGGAACTGATTACCGTAATCATCCTGGGCGGCCTGCTCTCGGCACTCGCGATCGGCAACGGCCTGATCTCGAGCTGGGACGAGCGGGAGCGCGAGAAGAACCTCGGCAAGCCGTAGTCCGCATCGCTCCTCGCCCGCGCCCAGTGATGCCCGTCGTCCGACCGGCGCGGCGCCACGCGAACATCTAGAGTGATCGCCAACGGTGGACCGGCGCGGGCGGAGGCACGGTGTACGAACGTGTGCTGCTGACGACGGACGGATCGGTGCTGTCCCGCGCTGCCGTCGAGCACGCCTCACGCCTCGTCGACCGCGCGCGCGGGGAGGTGGTCGTGCTTGCCGTCTCCGAGCCGCTGCCGCAGTTCCCCGCACAGGCCGCCACGGTCGATCCGGCGGCGCCCCGCCATCCCGGCCTCACGGACGCTATGGCGGCCGAGTTCACCGCCGCCGCTCGCGCACATGCCGGGGCGCTGCGCGCCGCGCTCGGCGCGACGGGGGTCGCGCAGGTCTCGATCGACGTGAGTGTCGGCTTGCCCGGCGAGACGATCGTCGCGCGTGCGCGCGACCTGGCGTGCGATGCGGTGGTGATGGCGACGCACGGCCGTTCCGGGCTCGCGCGTACGCTCCTCGGCTCCGTCGCCGATCACGTGGTGTCGCATCTGCGTGACGTGCCGGTGGTGCTGATCCGGCCCACGGAAGACCAGGCAGCGGTCCTGGCCGACCCGGCGTGGGCCGCGAACGCGGCGGCCGCGCTCGCGGCGAACGCGCGCTACCAGCGCGTGCTCGTCGGACTCGACGGCTCGCCGTTCGCGCTGCGCGTGCTGCCGTTCGCCGTTCGCGCGTGCGATGACGCGACCGGACGCATCGAACTGGTCGAGGTCATCGACGCCCTCCCCCGCGCGGTACGTGGACATGCGGACGAAGACGCAGGAGGCGGGGAGAGCGAGACGAGCCTCGCCGAGCGGGAGGCGACCGCCGCCTACGACCGCGCGCGGGACTACCTCGCCGCCGCACGCGAACGGGCGATGGCGCTCGGTGCAGGTACCGTGGACACGGCGATCTGCGGCGGCGTCCCGGAGGACGCGCTCGTGGACTACGTGCGCACGCGGGGCGTGGACCTGGTGGCGATGACCACCCATGGGCGCTCCGGCATGGCCCGCTCGCTGCTCGGCTCGGTCCCGAACGCGGCGCTCCGCCGGCTCGCGGGCACGCCGTTGCTGCTGCTACGCCCCGGCGGATGACCCGCGCCGCCGCCGTCGCGAGCGCAACCGCACCACTCGACAGAGACGAAGGCCTGCGCCTCGACTTCGTGTTCGAGCCGTCGCTGCCGGCGACGGCGGGACGAAGGTCCCACCCCGCTGCATGCAAACGACACTGGGCGCGCGATCCGTCCCGCGGGACCATCGCCCTGCTCGTCGACGCCGGGGTCCTCCCCGGCCGGACCCACACCAGGGAGGCTGTGCAGTGGCTGACGTCACGATTCGATCTCCGCTCCAGGAGCTCACCGACCGCCTGAATCGCCTGTTCGACGAGACATGGCTGCACACCGTCGTTCCCGCAGACTGGGGAGAGGGCTCGCTCGCCGTGGACGTCTCGGAGAACGAGCAGGAACTCACGGTCCGGGCCTCGCTCCCGGGCTTCGCGGAGAATGAGATCGAGGTGCACGTCGACGCCGGCGTGCTCTCGATCAAGGCACGACACGAGGAGTCGCACGAGGAGCAGCAGGATCGCTACTACCGCCGGGAGCGGGTCGTGGGCGCGGTTAGCCGGCGCGTTGCGTTGCCCGGCGTGGTGTCGGATGCCGAGGTCCACGCGGAGCTGGACAAGGGCGTGCTCACGATTCGTATTCCTCGGACAGAAGCGGCGAAGCCGAAGAAGATCGAGATCAAGTCGACGGGCAGCTAGCCCGTCCGCATAACGGAGGTCGCTGTGTTCGAACGCGTGCTGGTGCCCGTGGACGGATCCGAGCTTTGCGAATCAGCGATCGCCCAGGTTCCACGCCTGTCGGGTGCCGGCACAGAGGTCGTCCTGGTCGAGGTGATCGACAGCGCCGCCCGCATCCTCGCGCAAACCACGCCCGCGGGCTTCGCGTGGAACGCCCCCGGGATCAGTGTGGACATCGTCGGCGAAGTGATCGCCGCCCAGCGCGCTGCCGCGGACGAACATCTCGCCGCAGCCCGTGCTCGGCTGGAGAGCGCCGGGCTGACCAGGATCGAGGCGCGCATCCTCGAGGGCATCCCCGGGCCGGCGATCGTCGAACTCGCGCGGGAGATCGGCGCAGACGTCGTGGTGATGGCCACGCACGGCCGCTCCGGGCTGCGCCGCACCGTGCTGGGGTCGGTCGCGGATCACGTGGTGCGCCACCTGCACGGCATCCCGGTGTTGCTGATTCACCCGGACGGCGAGGAGCCCGAAGCCGCGGTGTGACAGACGTTCCCGATCCCCGGGCCGCCGGCGGGGGCGGGCGCAGACCCGACCGCGCCGGGCCGGCGGGCGCTCATGGCGCCGGTTGCATGTGCCCGACGCACGTGCTGGCGTGTGCATCGCTGTTCGTGCCATCCGGGCACGTCGTGCCCAGCCAGATCGCGTCGGTGAGGATCGTGACCGCCGTCGCACTCTCTTCAACGGTGGCATCCGGGTTGAGCAGTGCGTCCCTGAGGTTCGCCCGTGTGAGGTCGGCGCGAGTGAGGTCGGCGCCGCGGAGGTCGGCGGAGACGAGGTTCGCGCCGGCGAAGCTCGCGCCCCTGAGCGACGCGCCGCGGAGGTCGGCGTCGAAGAGCGACGCGTTCGCGAGTTCGGCGTCCTCCAGATCCGCGAGCCGGAGATCGGTCTTGTTCAGCTTGGCGTCCACGAGCAGCGCCTGGCGGAGATCGGATCGCTGGAGATCGGCTCCGTTGAGCCGGGCGAACGTCAGGCGCGAGCGCCGGAAGTTGGCGCCCGCCAGCATCGCGCGTTCCAGATTCGCGCCGAAGAGCTCGGCACCGCTCAGTTCGGCGACCGACAGGTCGGCCGTGGCCAGCGAGACGAGCGCGTCGAGCCCGTTGATCAGTCCCTGCTCGTAGAGGAACGTCACAACGAAGCGCTTGCGCGGGCCGTCCATGCCATTGAGCGCCGTGATGGTCTGTGCCCGCGCGACCTCGCGCACCACCCGCGAATCCACCGGCGTGCTCTCGGCGACGCCGAGCAGCTTCCGGTCGAGCACGAGCGTCGTCATCTGCGACAGATAGTCCTTGAGCCGGTTCTCCTGCGCCTGCTCCGCCGCCTGCCGGTCGGACGCCGCGTTCACGGCCTGGCTGACAAACGTCCCGGCAAGCAGCAACACCACCGGCACGCCGATCATCTGCAGGTAGTCGAAGAGCGTGCGATCCGCGATGCCGGTCCAGCGGACGACGCGGGCGACCTGCGAGAGTCCCGACCGGGTCCACCGCAGGGGCGTCCCCACCTGACCGGGGATCACGACCCGCCTCCCGGGCAGGTGTACTCCTGCGTCGGGTCGCCGGGCGGGTGACGCGCAGGGTCGGCCGACCAGTATTCGCTCGGCTGGTAGTACCCCCACTCCGCCATCGTCGCCTCGACACGATCGGCGGTCTCGCTCAGCGCCCGGCGAGCGATCTCTGCGTAGTCACCGGCAATCGAGCCGCTCGGGACCTGCTCCGCGCTGCGGAGCGCCTCATCGAGCGAGCACGAGAGCACGCCCTCGAGGTAATCCCACGCCGGCACACGTGGGCGCGCGAAGGCTTGCGAGAGCGAGTCCGCGAGCGCGGGGAGCCATGGGAACGTGGAGATCAGTTCGCGGTCCTCGAAGAGCGAGCGACGCACCGGCGGCACGCCGAGCAGCGCGCTCGTCTTCATCACGTCGTGCGAGGTGGCCCAGGTGATGAAGTCGTAGGCGACGGCCTGGTGCCTGCTGTCACTCGGCAACCCGAGCAGCCAGTTGCCGGTGAGCGCCGTCTGGCGTCGACCGAAGGGGAACTGCGTCACCCGGATCTGGTCCGATACGGCGGAGGTGAGCAGCTTCTGCGCATCCGCCGCCCAGGCGACGGCGGCCGTCGCGGTGCCATCGAGGATCCGTGTCTCGGGGGAGTAGCGCTCACTCTGATAGACGTCGAACGGCACGCCGAGGCGTGTCACCTCGTGGAGGTACTCGGCGAGCGCGTCGGTCGCGACCTGTGTCCGCAGCGGCGAGGCACGCCAGTCGCGGTCGAAGAACTCGCCGCCGCGGGCGTACAGCCAGCTCAGGAAGCCGTGTGGGTTGGATGTTGGCGCCAGCCCGGCGGCCATCGTGAACGCGGGATCGGGATGCGCGAGCTCGTCGATCAGATCGTCCAGGCTGTCGGGTCGGCTGATCACGTCCTCGCGGTACCACAACAGCATCACGTTCCCGACGAGCGGGATGGCGTACGTTTCCGCGCCCCGCGCGACATTGCGCGCATCGGGCGGCTGGGGGCCGAACGGCGGCGGCCACACGCCGAGCACGGCCGAACGCCCGATCACGTCAGGACCAGATTCGTACCCGAACGGCGCGAGCGCGGTGAGGTAGCCGTTGCCCGCCAGGAACGGCATCCACGGGTCGTCGATGATGATCACGTCATAGTCGCCGGAGTGCGCGCGAGCGTTGTCCACGATCGCCTGGCGGTACTCCACGTAGTCGTTCGTGACGGCCCGCGCGCTCCCCTGCCGCACGATCCCGAGCTCAACGTGGTTGCCGGTGAGATGCTCCCACTCGGGGATGATGCGGAAGAGCGCACGCGTCTCCGGCCCCGCGAACGCCGCGATGCGGATCGTCACAGGCTGGGTGACATCCGGGGGCAGTTCCGCTGCGTTCGAGGAGCAGGCCCCGAGCAAGACGGCGGCCATCGCGAGCAGCAGCAGCGTCGGGGCGAACGGGCGGGGCAACCAGCGCGACACGGCGTGCCTTGTCTCACCCGCCGCGACCGGCCCGGCAGGGGCGGTCATGCTACGAGATCATCCCGTGGCGTTCGACCGAGCGCGCAGACCACCCGGCTGACGCGTCTCGCCACCGCGGACGCCCCGTGAAACGCCATGAGCGGCTATCGACCGGACGCGGAGTGTGGCATCGTGATGCCGCCCGCGACCACGCAGCGCGTGCGCGGCGCACCATCCGGGCACGCCGATCAGCACCGAGGCGCCGCCGACCGTGACGACCTCCACCAGCCTCCAGGTGCACGTCCAGCCGGAGCGCGTAGCGCTGCGCCTCGGGGAGCCCGTCGCGATCGAGGTGCAGATCTTCAACGGATCGCCGATCGTCGACGAGTTCGCCGTAGAACTGCTCGGCCCGACGTACGACCCGCTCCAGCCCGACTGGATCGCGGCAGCGCCTGTGGCCCTCCCGCTCTTCCCCGACGCCACGGGTTCGATCGCGATCACCCTGCTCGCGCCTGCGGGCAGCCTCTTCGCCGCCGGTGCGCACCGGCTCGGCGTGCGGGCGTACTCGACCACGGAACGCCAGCAGGCGGTGATTGGCGAGATCACGATCGCGGTGGCCTCGCAGCCTTCGATGTACATGCACCTCGAGCCCGAGACGCTGAACGGCGGCCGCACGGCCGAACTGGAGGTCCAGGTCCGCAATACCGGCAACAGTCCGCTGCACCTCGTGCTCGGGGCGGACGATCCCGCGAACGCGCTCACCTTCAAGTTCGGGCAGCGCGAGGTCGATCTTCCGCTCGACACCGAGCAGTTCATCCGGCTCGAGGTCGCCGGTCGCCGCCCGCTGATCGGTCGCACCGCGCAGCGCGCCTTCTCGGTCGCCGCGACGGTCGCCGACCGCGCCGCCGAGCTCGACGTGGAGCCGGTGCCGTTTGGCGAACCGGCACGGGCAAACGGCATCTTCAACCAGCGCCCGTGGATCAGCAGCGGCATCCTCATGGTCTTTGCCGTCCTGCTGCCCGTGCTCGCGATTCTCGCGGCGGCGTTCATCATCCGCCCGCCGGTGGAGGCGCCGGTGCTCACCGGCGATCTCACGTTCGGTGTGGACGGCGAGGTGCAGGAGGTCTTCGCACGCGAGGGCGGCACGGTGCTCACCGGCGCGCCGCTCGCGAAGCTCGATGAGACCTTCGCGCGGCTCGAGGTGAACGCGCGCCAGGTGACGCTGCGCGAAGCCGTGGTCGCGAAGGAAGCGCTCGCCACGCAGCAGCTGGTCGACCAGGCGACGGGCACCATCCCCCCCGCGGCCGATGCGCCACCCACCGAGTTCCTCACGGCACTGAGCGAGAAACTCCTGGACGCGCAGCTCGACGCGCTCGAGTTGAGCCGAAGTGCGCTCACGGGCCTGGCCGACGCCTTCGCGGCCTACTGCGCGAACCTCGCGGAGCCCTTGCCCGAGTGCCCGAATCCGAACTACCCGCTGACCGCGGACACCGTTGCCGCGCTCCAGCAGGACGCGTCGAGCCTCGCCGCCCGGGTCGTGCTGGACGCCAACGCCAAGTACAGCGCGGTCACGGTCACGCTCCAGAACCTTCAGGGCCTGCGCAGCGACGTGGATGCACAGCTCGAGGCCAGCGCCGGTGAGGACGGTGGCGAGCCGGCGACCGCCGTTTCGCCCGAAGACCTCGAGGCGGCGCTCGCACAGCAGTCAGCGGTCGAGGCAGAGCAGGCGACGGCCGACATCGCGAAGGCCACCCAGGCAGTCGATGAGGCGGCGCTCGCCTGCCGCGATGCGATCCACGCGATCGGACTGACGACGTTGCGCGCGCCGTTCGACGTACTGATCAAGGCCGCGCTCGTCACGCGCGACATCGAGGTCAAGGCGGCCGACATTGCCTTCCAGGTCGAGCGCACGGACGGACGTGCGTTCGGCGTGCTGTCCGCGCAGCGCCAGCCGGCCGCCGCCGACATCCCGGCCGACGAAGCGTGCCCGACGACGTTCGCGGAGTGGCAGGCGCAGGACGCCGCCGCTGCGGAGAGCCCGACATCGACACCGCCCAAGTGATCGGCCCGTCCCGCAACCCGCGGGCCGCGGGCGGCGAGAGCCCTGGCTAGCGCTTGCGCTCGAGCCGGCGCATGAATCGCTCGCGCTCGACGACGAAGCGCTGATGCGTACCCGAGCCGACGTCTTCCGCCTCGTCGCGCGCAGACCAGCTGAAGTCGTAACGCGGTGGCTCCGCCGCCTCGAGCCGGACGGTCACCGTGACGCGCTTCCCTTCGGGAGTCGCGGCCGTGTGGTTGATCGTGATCTGGGAGCCCACGCTCACCTGGTCAGCGCCCACGAAGCCATGCAGCCACTCGGCGGCCGTCTTCTCGACCAGCGCGCCCAGCGCCGGGGTGCTGAACACCTCGGGCGTGCCCGCGACGATGCGCGTCGCGAAGTGCTCCGGCGCCACCATCACGCTCCCGGTCGCCTCGTCGCCGACGTTCGGCTGCTTCGTGGTCACCCGTGCCCCCTCCCACTGCGCCAGTTGACCGGCCGTCTCCGCGCGCCGCGCACCGGCCATGCGATCGCGCGCTCCGTCCCGCGCCGGCGCCGCCACGCACCGGCGCCGGGCGATCGCCGCACGCGGTGCGCGACGCACACCGGCCCGGCGATCAGCGCGACACG
>JBBDXH010000035.1:0-1294 GCA_040902395.1 Dehalococcoidia bacterium | reverse complement strand
GCCCGATCGTCAGCGGCAGGTGCCAGCGCTCGTTCCGCTCGATCCGCCGGTCGAGGGTTCGCAGAGCCGCGGCCGGGTCGTCGTCGGGGACGATCCGCAGCCGTCCTGACGCGACGTCCTCCGGCGTCACCAGGCCGTCGATCCGCGTCGAGTCCGAGGTCAGGAGCCCCGACTCGCCTGGAGCCGTGATCGGCGTGCGGCGGCCGTCCTCGGTGACGAGCCCCAGCGCAGCGTGTGCGTGGCTCGGCACGGCTGCGAGCAGCAACGAGACGGCGAGGACGAGGCGCACGCGCCGATTCTCGCGTCTGCGACGATGGCGTGACGTGAGCGTCGCCGACGCACTGCCCGTCTACCACCACCGCGAGCACCATTCGATCCACGTTGAGGCGAGCCCCGCCGACGCGGTCGCAGCCGCCAAGAGCATCACGCTCGCCGACGTGCCCCTGCTCCGCACGCTCTTCCGGCTGCGCGGGCTCGGCACCCCGCCGCGGGGAAGCCTCTGGGAGGCGATGGGCAGGAACGGGTTCCGGGCCGGGGGTGAGGAGACGCTGACCCTCATCGGGCGGCCGTGGCGGATTACAGGCGGCCGGCGGCCGGACGTGCAGGACTTCGCGGCGTTCGACGAGCCGCGCTACGCGAAGATGGCGGTCGACATGATCGCCGTCCCGGAGGGCGGCGGCGCCCGCCTCGCGACCGAGACGCGCGTGTTCCTGACCGACCCGTACGCGCAGCGCCGCTTCCGCGCCTACTGGCTCGTGATCCGGCCGTTCAGTGGGCTGACGCGCCGCAGCTGGTTGAAGGCGGCGAAGCGTCGCGCCGAAACGTAGGGTGAAGCTGTGCTGATCGACCGAAGCATGCATCCGCAATGGCTCTCGAACGCGTACCTCCTGGCGGATGAGCCGGGCGGCACGGCGGTCTTCATCGACAGCGGCGCGCCGCTCGAGCCGCTGCACGAGATCATCGAGCGGGAAGGGCTGACGGTCACGCATTTGCTGACGACGCACTCGCATCCGGATCACGTCGCCGGCGATGCGGAGCTCGTCGAGCGCTACGGGGTCGAGATCGTGAAAGGGCCGCTCGAGGTGGGCGGTCTCCGGATCCAGGCGCTCGCGACGCCCGGCCACGCCGACGACCACCTCGCGTTCGTCGCCAACGACACCGTGTGCTTCACCGCCGACATCCTCTTCAAGGACGCGGTCGGCGGCGGGCCCGATGTGGCGCCGATCCGGCACTCGGTCATGGACGTCCTGATGACGCTGCCGCCGGAGGTGCGCGTCCTTCCCGGCCACACCGA
>JBBDXH010000034.1:0-8440 GCA_040902395.1 Dehalococcoidia bacterium | reverse complement strand
CCGCGGGCCGGGCCGCCGTCAATGCGCGATGGCTGTGAAGCCGACTAGCGCATCGGCGGTGCGTACATCACGCCGCCGTCACGCCACAGGGCGTTCAGCGTGCCTTCGCGCGAAAGGCCGATCGGCGCGAGATTCCGCTGGTACACCTCGTCGTAGTTGCCGACTTCCGCCAGCACCGTCTGCATGAAGTCGGCGTCGATGCCGAGGCCGAAGTTCGTGGCGGGTGAGTCACCCACGGCCACACCGAGCAGACGCGCCACGTCCGGATTCGGTGGGTTCGCAGCCATCGCCGCGACGTTTTGACTGGTCACGCCGAGCTCATCGGCAGTGATCATGCCGATCACCACCCAGTTCACGACGTCGAACCAGTCGCTGTCGCCGTCGCGCGTGGCCGGGCCGAGCGGCTCCTTCGAGAAGGTCTCCGGCAGGATGGTCAGCGAGTCGGGACCGCCGGCCTCTGCCGGGTATGCGCTGCGTCGCGAGGCGAGCTGCGACTTGTCTGAGGTCCAGCCGTCGCAGCGGTCCTGGCTGAACGCCTGCTCGAGCGTCTCGTTGTCTTCGAAGGTGAGCGGCGTGTACGAGATGCCGCCGGAGGTGAAGCGGTCTTCGAGGTTCAGCTCCGTGGTCGTGCCCTGGAGCACGCAGATCGTGGAGTTCGCCATATCTGCCAGCGTCTGGATGCCGGAGTCGGCGCGCACCATCATGCCCTGGCCGTCATAGAAGGTCGTGATCGTGAATGCGGAACCGAGTTCGCCGTCACGGCTGGCGGTCCAGGTGGTGTTGCGGATCAGCACGTCGATCTCACCGGCGCTGAGCGCCTCGAAGCGGGCGGCCGCGGTCAGCGGGACGTACTCGACCTTCGAGGCGTCACCGAACACGGCGGCCGCAATCGCGCGGCAGAAGTCGACGTCGAAGCCCGCGAACGAGCCATCGGGCTGTAGGAAGCCGAAGCCGGGCACCGCGTCGTTGACGCCGCACCGCAGCGCGTCACGGTCGATCACGGTCTGCAGCAGATTGCCGCCGCCGTCGCCTTCATCGTCGCCGGTGCAGGCGAGGGCGATCAGTCCCAGCGCCGCGACTGCGAGGATCGCGAAGCGGAGTGTTCGTTTCGTTTCCAACCGTGCCTCCTGTAGCTGGTGCCGGCCCGGCCGTTCGAGCCGACGGGCCGCGGGTGCGACCGTGCAGCGACCTTAGCCGATCATTCGCGTGTGCCGGTACCGCAGCGCTGTCCCCTCGAGACGCCGGCGGCCGGCGGATTGGATGGTCGATGCGTGCCCGCTGAAGTGATCCGGGCTCCGGCGGGCGCAATCAGTGGCGCCGGCTCTTCGTACCGGGCTCGATAGTTCACCCCTGGAGTGACTCGGCAAGGCCGGTGTGGCTGGAGCGTGCGTGGCTTCGAGGGAGTGCGTTCGAACGCGCTCACGACCATGACTTGCCGCTCGGGGTACGCAGCGCCTCGGCGGGGACGAGCTCGCTCACTGCCTCCGCGATCAGCGTGCGCTGTTCGCCCGCGCGCTGCTCCAGCACGCCGCGCACACGTACAAAGGCGGACGTGCGCACTTCGTCCCGGAAGCGCTCGGTCAGCTCGCGGCTGACGAGCACGTTGACGAGTCCGAATTCGTCCTCCAGCAGCAAGAAGATGATCCCCTTCGCGGTCAGCGGTCGCTGCCGGCAGACGACCAGGCCCGCCACGTCCACGACCCGTCCGCCCGGCAACGCGCGCAGGTGGAGGCTCGAGGCCACACCCTCGCCGAGCGTCGGGCGGAGGAACTGCATGGGGTGGCTGTCCGGCGAGAGCGAGAGCAGCTCGTAATCGGCGGCCATGCGCTGGTACGCGTCGAAGTCCGCGAGCGCGACCTCGTCCTGCTCCGTCGTGAGCGCCAGGCTGAGCTGCCGCTCGCGCGGACGGCTCAGCCGCGCCTGCGCGAGCCCGCCGCCGAAGAGCCCGAGTTGCCAGATCAGCTCACGGCGGTTGAGCCCGAAGGTGTCGAAGGCGCCCACGCGCACGAGGTTGGTGGTCGCCCGGCGGCTGAGCCCCGTGCGCTGCATGAAGTCGAACAGCGACCGGAACGGCATCTCCCCGCCTGTCGTGGAACGGCGCGCCGCTTCGACACGCGTGCCCCCGGCCTCGCCCACGCTCTGCACGTAGCCGAGCCCGACACGCACGGCCTCCGGTCCTTCGGGCGTGCACAGCGCGCGGCTCACATTCACGTCCGGCCGCCGCACCTCGATGCCGTGCCGCTTGGCGTCGTTGGTGAGCACGTGCGGGGGATAGAAACCCATCGGCTGCTGGTTGAAGAGCGCGGCCGTGAACTCGGCCCCGTAGTAGTACTTCAGCCATGTCGACTGGTAGGCGAGCAGCGCGAACGCCGCGCCATGGCTCTTCGGAAAGCCGAACTCCGCGAAGCCGAGCAGGTTGTCGAAGACGTGCTCGGCCACCGAGCGCGGAACGCCGCGCTCGTCCGCACCCGCCATGAAGTGATCGCGGTGGCGCTCCATGGCGTCGAGCGAGCGCTTGCGGCTCATCGCGCGCCGGAACTGATCGGCCTCGCCGGCCGTGAAGCCGCCCATCGCCTGCGCGACCTGGAGCACCTGCTCCTGGAAGATCACGACGCCCAGCGTCTCCTCGAGCGCCTCCCGTACGCAGGGATGCGGCATCTCCGGCTGGTAGTGGGGGTTCTGGCGCTGCTGCTCGCGCCGGCGCACGTACGGGTTCACCGCCCCGCCCACGATCGGACCCGGCCGCACGATCGAGACCTGGACGGCGAGGTCCTCGAGATTGCGCGGTTGCGTGCGTGGCAACATCGCGATCTGCGCGCGCGACTCGATCTGGAACACGCCCACGGTGTCGCCGCGACAGATGCCGTCGTAGACGGCTGCGTCTTCGAAATCGATGCGCGAGAGGTCGATCAACCGCCCGCGCTCGCGGGCGATCAGGTCCACGGTCTCCTCGACCGCGGAGAGCATGCCCAGCGCGAGGAAGTCGATCTTCACCATGCGCGCGTCGTCGATCGAGTCCTTGTCCCAGTGGCAGAGGTAGCGGTTCGGCCACGCCGCCGGCTGGCACGGCACGTAGTCGATCAGCGGATCGGACGAGATCACCATCCCGCCCACGTGCTGCGAGAGGTGGCGCGGGAAGCCGGCGAGCTGCGCCGAGAGCTCGGCCAGCTGACGCCAGCCGCGCGCGTGCACGCGGTCCACGCCGTCCTCCCACAGCGCGAGCTCGTCGCCGACCTCGGTCGCGCGCGCGAAGGAGCCGCCGCGCTTCGCCAGCCGGTCGAGCTCGGTCGCCGGCAGGCCGAGCACCTTGCCGACGTCGCGCACCGCACTGCGCATGCGGTACGTGGGGAAGATCGCGACGAGCGCGGCGTGCTCCTTGCCCCAGCGCTCATACACGCGCTCGATCAGCCGCTCGCGGATGTCGCGCGGGAAGTCGAGGTCGATGTCCGGCAGCGAGTGCATCTCGTCGTTGAGGAAGCGGCCGACGAAGAGCTTCGTGCGCAGCGGATCGATGTGCGAGAGTCCGATCAGGTAGCAGACGATCGAAGACACCGACGAACCGCGACCGCGCCCGGGCGGCAGCTCGGTCACGCTGCGCGCAGGGCTCGGCCCGCGCACCTCGCGCGCGACCTCCTCGGCGAGCCGGAAGACCTCGTGATAGATCAGGAAGAAGCCGGCGAGATCGTGCTTCGCGATCAGCGACAGCTCCTGCACGAGCCGCGCCTCCGCGTCCGCCCGCTGCGCGGGCGGGTAGCGACGCGCGAGCCGCTCGCGACAGATCTGCTCCAGCTCCCCGAGCGGGGTGTTCCCCGCCGAGACCGGCGGGGACGGCAGCCGGTACTCGAGATCCGCGGTCAGGTTGAAGATGCACCGCCGCGCGATGCGCACGCTGTTTGTCGCCGCGTCCGGGTGGTACGCCGCGAAGCGTCGCGCCTGCTCCTCCGGCGAGCGCAGGTAGAACTCCGCGTTCGGCCGCCGTTCGCGGTGGCTCTCCTCGAGCGTGCGGCGGTGGCGGATCGAGACGAGCACGTCCTGGAGGCGGTGCCGGTCGCGCGCGTGGTAGTGGACGTTGCCCGTGCCCACCACGCCCACACCGGCGCGCTCGGCGAGCGCGACGAGCGCGCGGTTGCGCGGCCGATCGCCGAAGACGAGGTTGTCCTGTAGCTCGACGAAGACGTTGTCCCGCGCGTAGAGCGCGACGAGAGCGTCGAGCGCGGCGGTCGCCGTTGAGGTGTCTCCCGCGGCGACGAGCCGCGGGATGCGGCCGTCGCGGCAGCCGGTGAGCACGATCAGCCCCTCGCTGTGCGCCGCCAGCTCCGCCGCCGGCAGGCACGGGTCGAGCCGCCGCTCTTCCTTCGCCGCGGCGTCCGCCGCGCGCAGCCCGAAGGCGATGCTCGAGAGCCGGCACAGGTTCGCGTAGCCGCGGCGTGACTCCGCGAGCAGCGTCAGGTGCGAGCGCGTGCCGTCGTCCTCGGCGATCGTGAGCTCGAGCCCGGTGATCGGGCGCAGGCCCCACTCCTGCGCGGCGCGCGCGAACTCCATGGCGCCGAACAGCCCCTCGTGATCGGTCAGCGCGAGCGCGCGATGCCCCTGCGCGCTCGCGGCCGCGAGCAGCTCGTCGCTGCTCGACGCGCCGTCGAGCAACGAGTAGTGCGAGTGCGCGTGCAACTCGACGTACGGCGCGTCGTCGAGCACCGCGAGCGGTACGGGCTCAGTCGGCGAGCGCGGCGCCATCGAGCGTGGCGTGTCGCGCTCGACGGCGGTCTCCACCTCGGCGCGCCTGGCCTCGAAGTGCGACCAGGTCTCCATGAAGCCCGGGCGGCCCTCGCCACGCGTGCCGCGACTCAAGCGAGTACCCCTTGAGCAAAACCGGTAATACTGCCGGCGTATCTGTTACCACCGATGCCGAGTTCGTTACCCTGATTCCACTGGAGGTACCTCATGGCTGGGAACACCGTCACCGTCTCGGAGAAGGGCGCCATCGTCATCCCGAAGGAGATCCGGGAGCGATACGGCATCTGCCCGGGCGACAAAGTGCATGTGCTCGACTGGGGAGGGCAGATCACCCTCGTGAAGATCCCGCCGGGCGACCCAATCGAGTGGGGATACGGGCTGCTCAAAGGCTGGACCGCGCAGGAACTGCTGGAGGAGAAGCACCGCGAGCGTGACGAAGAGGAGCGCGATCTGCCTCCGCCCAGGTCGCCTGAGCCGAAGACGGTGCCGTGACCACCTCTCCTGAGCGCTACGTCTTCGATAGCTTCGCGCTTCTCGCCTTGTTCCAGGGGGAGCCTGCTGCCGGGCAGGTGCGGGCATTGCTGGCGCGGCTTCGTGGCGAAGAGATCATGATCGCGATGGCGACCGTGAACCTGGGAGAAGTGGTCTACCGCACAGTTCGCCGTTTCGACCGCGAGCGAGCACGAGCGGTGCTTGCCAGCATCAGTCAGCTTCCCATCCAGCTGATCGATGTCGATCGCGCCCTGGCGCTGGCGGGAGCGGCCATCAAAGGTGAGCACCCGCTCTCGTACGCCGACTGCATCGCCGCCGCGCTCGCGCAGCGGCTCGACGCGGCGGTCGTCACCGGCGACGCCGATTTCCGCCGGCTCGAGCACCTCGTGCGCGTCGAGTGGCTGCCGACGTCGTAGCCATGTTGCCCGCGCGTCTCGGGTCATGACCCGCAAACCTGCAGGAGGGTCTGGTGGGCGACCTCGCGCTCGTTATCCTGCGAGGTAGAGGAGCCTCCCATGCCGATCCTGACCGTCACCGTGGCCGACGACGAAGGCACGATCACGCTGCCGAAGGAGATCCGCGAGAAGCACAGCATCAAGAAGGGCCAGGAGATTCGGCTCATCGACATCGGTGTCGGCAAGACGATCACCCTGTACGTGGTCCCGCCCGGCGATCCGATCGAGCGCGGGCTCGGGATGTTCAAGGGCGGCCCGTCGATGACAGCGGGGCTGCTCGAAGATCGACGTCGTGAACTCGAACAAGAGGAGCGAGGCTTGCCGCCGCCCCAAGAGCGTGACTGATGACTACGAACTCGCCGCGATTCGTGCTCGACAGCTACGCGTTGCTCGCCTTCGCGTAACACGAAGCGGGTGGCCCGATGGTGCAGGAATTGCTTCGTCGTGCGATTGAACGCCAGATCCAGCTGGTGATGTCGGTCATCAACTATGGCGAGGTCCTCTACCGATCGATTCGTGACCGGGGGCGCGAGCAGGCCACCGTCTTGATGGCCGACTTCGAGGCCTACCCGATCGCTTTGGTCGCCATCGATCTCGACCTGGCCCAGGCCAGCGCGCGGATCAAGGCCGATCACCCGATCGCCTTCGCCGACTGCATCGCCGCCGCGCTCGCGCAGCGGCTCGACGCGGCGGTCGTCACCGGCGACGCCGACTTCCGCCGACTCGAGCACCTCGTGCGCGTCGAGTGGCTGCCCGCGACCACGTAGCCGCCCGCCGCGCCGGCGCGCTAATAGCTCTGCGCGTACCACTGCCCGTCCTCGTCATCGCGATAGAGCGTGAGCGCGCTGCCGTCGTCGAGGATCACGCGGTAATACGTGCGCGCCATGCCTTCCCCGGACGGGGAAGGCCGCCACCACTCCTCGGCGATGCGCCACGCTTCGTCCACCTGCACGACCGTCCGCAACGCGGCGGTCGCCGCGCCTCGCCGCGCGCCCCCCACCGCGACCTCCCCCGGCAGGCCGTACTCGTCCACGCGCACGCGCGCCGGTCGCGGCAGCCCGAGCGGCCGCAGGTTCGTGTTCACGGCTCGTAGTCCATGAGCGCGTGGCGGCGTTCCGGTACGCGACTCCACGGCTCCACGTCCACCACGCGCGCGACGGGCGACTGGCCGTAGCGCAGCTTGAGATGCCGCACCATCTCGTCGAGCTGTTCGCGCCGACGCGTGCGGTCGACGAAGAGCCCTACCTGCCGGCCACTCTCGGTGGTGAGGCCGCTCAGCTCCAGCTCGAGCTCGGCGATCGGCCCGGGGTAATCCGCGTACTCGAGCAGGGGACGGATGGCGAGCCAGAGCCGCGCGCGATCGCCCGTTGGCTCCTTCATCGTGTGCACGCGTTCCCACAGCCGGTCGTCCTCGGTGATTGCACGCAGGCGCAGCGCACGCACGAAGCGCCGGCGGACGCGGGGATGCCGGAGCGCGCGACCGAGCAATTGCTCGACCACGCCGGTCACCGCTTCGCGGCTGACCAGCGGCGGCTGCGATTGCGCGTGCTCGATCACGCGTTCACGCGCAACCGGATCCGCGCGCACCGGCGCGGGATCCTCGCCGCGCGCGGCGAGCCAGGCTCGGCCGCCTTCGAACCCGAACTGCGCCTCGACGGCGTGCCTCGGTAGCGCCGCGAACGCCCCGAGCGTGCGTAGCCCGAGCAGCCGGAGATGCGTGAGTGCGTCGTCGGACAGCGGCAGCCACTCGGCCGGCAGGCTCGCGAGAAACGCCGTCGCCTCGTCCCCCGCGACGCGCCGCGCGGTCCCCGGCGCTGCGGTGCGCGCCGCCGCGAACGCCGTGAACCGCCGGTCGGCGATGCCCAGCCGCGGTACGAACCCATTCGCCATGCTCGCGCTGTGTGCGGTGCGGTCGGGAAGAGGGGGAGCCGGAGCGCCAGACGCGATCGGGGCGGCACGACTCACGAGCGGGGGGGCCGGTCGCGGAGTCGATGCCGGTTCGCGTCGCAGAGCACCCCGACTCCCCGTACCTCCCCGCGGGGGAGCAGCGTGAGGCGAACGGGTCGGCGACGAACTCCCGGTGAGCGCGCCGAGCACGGCGCGCTCGAGATCGCCGGGGCGAGGGAAGAGCGCCTCGGTGCCGCGCAGATCGGCGTACAGCGCATCGACGCCGATGCCGGCCGATGCGGCCGGTGGCGTCTCGACCAGCGGGCTCACCACGCCGAGCGCCGCCGCCAGCCGCTCCAGCGCACGCGCGACGCGCGCCGGGCGCGGCTCGAGCGCGGTGAGTGTCGGGCAGTAGCCCGCGGCTTCGCGCAGCGTCTGCCCGGCACGCACGCCCCGCGCCGCCGCCTCCGGCGTCGCGTCCGCGACGCGCAGACCGGCCGCGTCCGTGAGCACCACCGGCTGCCCGACGAGTGCGGGCCGGCGCGCGAGTTCGCAGGCAAGCGCCAGCGAAGGAACCAGCAGACAGGCAACCGTCATGTCGTACCCCCGCCAAGAGGTGTCGGAATGGTATGCGAACACGCGTTCTATTACAAGAACACGTGTTCGGCTCTGGGACTGCGGTGAGCACCGCGCCGGCATCGGTCGAGTGAGCCGATCGCCCGGCGTGGGATACGCACCGCGCCGTCACGGAGCGTGGCCATCCCCGTGTCACACCAGCCTGTCCTGCCGGCGCGGCTCCCTCCGGGGCCGCGAGTCCCTAAGCCGGACTTACGTCGGTTGCATGGTCGCGCGAACCTGTTGAGGGCATCGTC
>JBBDXH010000033.1:6683-8445 GCA_040902395.1 Dehalococcoidia bacterium | reverse complement strand
AGGCTGCCGGCCTGCCCCGCTTCGATCGCTTCGCGGCCACGGCTTCGACGGGCGACGAAGCCCGCGCCGGAGCCGTAGCCTGCCGGTCGGCTAACGCCTGTTCGAGACGGCACGAGCGCCGCCGACAATCGCCACCGTGAGCGCGAGCGCGGCAGCGAGCCAAGCCACGCGCACGCCCGACGTGCCCGCGAGGCCGGCGTTGCCCGTCGCGGCCGCAACCGGCGCGGGCGCGGGCGCGGGCGCCTCACCGATCAGCACGCGGGACACCGACATCCCGCCAAAGTCTGGATTGCCGGTCGCGCCCGCGATCAGCGGCGCGTCGATCGCGACGCCATCGTAGGTAGTGTTGCCGTTGTCCTCGGTGTGCAGCATCGGCCAGAGGTACTCGCCGTTCGCGAGCGACCGGCTGACCGGCACCACGACGTTGGCGTACAGCCCGGCAGGCATCAGCGCGCTCGACCCGATCACTGCGCCGAAGGCGTCTGCGCCGCCCTCGTGGATCACGACGTAGAAGGGCGCGCTGTGCGAGGCCACGCGCACCGACACCTGGTTGGCCGTCGGCAACGGCTGATCCTGCGCGGTAAGGTACGAGAGCTGGTTCGCCGCGTCGGTCGGGATCGCGAACCACACCCCGCCGACCTTCTCGCCCCTGGTCTCGCCGACGGCGCTGTCGGCCGAGTAGTAGTAGAGCGGCCAGCCGTTGTAGGTGACCTGGCGGCTGCTGTCGGCGCGCACCGTCACGCCGAGTGTCCCGGTGAGGGCCGCGACCGCCGTCGCGTCGACCCCGGCGTCGACGGTCAGCGGCGGCCACGCCTGCTCACACTGCCCCGTGCAATTGCTGACGCCGGGCGTGTCGCGTGCAAACAGGTACAGCGTCATGCCGTTCGCCGCGACGAGCACGTCGCCGAGCGCCGCGGTACTCCCGACCGCGACGGTCTCGGCCGTTTGCGCGCGCGTCGCCGCCGGCGCGAGCGCCAGGCTCGCGACCAGCGCCACCGCGAGTACGGCCGCCGCGGCCGCGGCCGCTCCGCGCGTGCGTCGCAGCACGCGTCCGGCCCCTGCGTGTCGTGCCTCCGTCATCGTCCCTCCCTCTGTACGAGCTTCGGTTCGGGACTTACTCGGAGGGCACGTGCATCCGGATCACCGCGAGGGAGACGGCAGCTGCTGCGGCGATGCCGCCGCCGGCAGGCGGCACCCGGTCAGGTGCGCGGGATGTGCTGGCCCTACCAGGTATGCTCCGCCTCGTACGGCGCGTACTTCGTTCGCAGCGCGGCATCCCATCGGGCCAGCGCGCGGTCGTCGTGCACCTCGATCAGCCCGGCGCGCGCGGCGTCGCTCGCGCTGATGCGACCCCACACGAGCGAGGCGAGCGTGTCCGGCGTGAGCGCCAGATCGACGTCCCCGCCATCGATACGTGTGACCGCGCTCAGCTCGAGATCGGTCTCGAGCTGCCAGCGCCCGTCGTTCCACGGGCAGAGCTCGTCGCGCAGTGCGAAGCGCAGGCGCTCGCGCTCGGGATAGGGGCGCTGCGTCAGCGCGTCCTCGACGGTGACGAGCCGGGCCATGATGCCGTCGCGCGCACGCACATCGAGCATGCGCGGTTCGACGATCATGTTCGGCAGCGGGTCATCGACCGGCGCGTTGTCCCAGCGAATCTCACGGGCGTTGTCGTACGCCGCGAGCGCACCCCACAGCGCGCGATGCGCGGCCGGCGTCAGCGCGAAGAGATCCATGACCTCGACGTACTGGCCGGGGGGGGGGG
>JBBDXH010000033.1:0-6673 GCA_040902395.1 Dehalococcoidia bacterium | reverse complement strand
GGCGTTGCGAAGTCCCCCGGCCCCGCGTGATAAATGACATAACCGAGCGGTTCGCCGGCTTCCTCATAGGCGAGCACCGTCCGCTGATGTCGAGCCGGCGGATCCGAGAGCGGGCCCGCGTCCCACATCGCGCGACCGCGGTGCACGAGGCCGTTTCGCTCCTCGCGGAAGCGGCGATAGACGTCAACCAGCAGCCCGAACTCCTCGGCGACGTCGACCTCACGCAGCGCGCCCGGGACATCGAGCGGGTGGGCGAAGACGATCTGGCGCGGGTCGACGCGGTACGCGTGGCGGATGTTCACGGTGCCGTAGCCGTACCGCTGGTAGATCGCCATCCATGCGGGGTGGAGGCCGGCCATCGCGACCTCGCGCTGCTCGTGCAGCCGCTCGAAGTGCTGTCGCACGATCGATCGCAGGTAGCCGCGGCGGCGATACGCGGGGTGCGTGGACACCCATGTCACGCCGGCGATCCGCGCCGGCGGACCGTTGAAGCGAATCTGGAGCGGCCAGGCCGCGAACGTGGTCGCCACCCGGCCGTCCTCGAACGCGCACAGCGTCCAGTCGGGGCTCATGCCCTGGAACATGGCAGCGGGGAGGCCGAGCTGTCGCGCCGCCTGCTGGGACACCTCCGGCATTTCGTCGGCGCGTGCGGGGCGGATCTCGACCATGGTGTGCCTCCTGTCAGGCGTGCAGGCGATAGGACCAGAAGCGGTCGCTCTCGGTCGGCAGGGTCTCGACCGCCGAGAAGGCGGCCTCGTGCGCGTATACCCGTAGCCCGAGCCGGTCGCCGAGGTCAGCCGCGAACGCTTCCAGCATCGCGATCGACGCATCGAAGAGCCGCGTGACGAGCGCGTCGTGACGCGCATCGTCAAGAGCTGTGGTCCATGGCGTTCCTTCCTTCGTGACGGCGAGCGCACCGCGGCGGGCGCTCGGTCTGCGCGCTCGCCGGACCCGGGCGAACGCCCGAGAGGCCGGAACGCGCGCCGGCCGTGTTTATACTGCCCTTGCACCGGGCCGAGGTGCGGGAGGTTGCCGATGTTCTTCATCAGCGTGATCAAGCAGTACGAGCGCGCGGTGATCTTCCGACTGGGCCGCTACGCGGGGACACGGGGCCCCGGCCTCACCCTCCTGATCCCGTTCATCGACCGCGGTGTGCGCGTGGACATGCGCGAGCGCGTGCTCGACGAACCGGCGCAATCTTCGATCACACAGGACAACGCGCTGGTCGACATCGACTACGTGGTCTACATGCGCGTGGTCGACGCCGAGGCGGCGGTGATCAACGTCCAGGACTTCACGCGCGCCGTGAGGAACCTGGCGACGACCACGCTGCGTTCGGTGATCGGAGACATCACCGTCGAGGAGGTGCTCTCGCAACGCGACCGCATCAACACCGTGCTCCAACAGAAGCTGTCGGCGGAGACGGTGCGCTGGGGCGTCGAGGTCAAGGCGGTCGAGATCCGCGAGATCACGCCGCAGCACGACATCCAGCAGGCGATGACGCGCCTGCTCACCGCCGACCGCACCAAGCGTGCGTTGATCACGGAATCCGAGGGCGACCGCCAGGCGGCGATCAACCGCGCCGAAGGCGCGAAGCAGGCGACGATCCTCGAAGCGGAAGGCGCGCGCGAAGCGCAGATCCTCCGCGCCGAGGGCAGCCGCCAGGCCGCGATCCTGAACGCCGAGGGCTACGCCATGGGCCTCGATCGGATCTTC
This sequence comes from Dehalococcoidia bacterium, assembly GCA_040902395.1. GTDB lineage: Bacteria > Chloroflexota > Dehalococcoidia > UBA2979 > UBA2979 > VGNK01. Next base: position 4,957 of record JBBDXH010000033.1, on the reverse strand, counting down.
GCCGTCGCGGCGCGTGTGGATAAGAACACGATGGGGCTCCAGTACCTCGAGATGATGAAGCAGCTCGGCCAGGGCGCCTCCACCAAGTGGATCATCCCGATGGACCTGTCGGCGATGGCCGGGCCGATTGGCGACGCGCTCGCCGGCTTCGGACGAAACGGGGACGCCGGGGGCGGTGGCGCGCCGGCGCCGCAACCAGAGCGGCCGGGCCGCTGACCACCCACTCGCGGGCGGCGGGCTAGAGCAGGCGTCCGCCGCTCTCCTCGGAGCGCGAGATGTACCCGCGCGCGATCACGATGAACGCCGCCGCAGCCAGCAGGCTGAGCGCGCCGGCCACGAGCACGAAGATCGTGAGCACGCCGCGCAACGTGAGCGCGGTCGACGTCTGGCCGAGCACGATGCTGAGGCCGAGCACGATCGCAATCGCGGCGCCTGCACCGAGCACGCCGCCGCTGGGGACGAAGAACTCCATCGCGAACAACGCCAGCCCCACGAGAATCAACGCCACCGCCGCCTCGCCCGGAAGCAGCGTGCCGAGCCCGAGGAACGCCAGCAGCAGCGCGATCACCCCGACGGTGATCGGGACGAACGTGCCCGGGAGAAACATCTCGGCGGCGATGCCGATCATGCCGGCGAGCAGCAGCAACGACACGATCAGGGGATCGCTGACGATGCTCAACAACCGCTCGTACAGGTTCGGCGGGACGTCGACGCGCGGCGCGGTCGCGACGGCGAGCCGCACGGCCAGGCCGTTCAGCAGCGTCACCGACCGGCCTTCCGCCGTCGTGAGCAGGTCGGCGACGGCCGGGGAGACGAGGTCGACCACGCCCAGGGCCACCGCCTCGTCGGGCGTGGCGGAGGCGGCCTCCCGTACCGCACGCTCGGCCCAGTCCGCGTTGCGCCCGCGCAGCTCCGCAACGCCGCGCGCGAACGCCACCGTATCGTTCTCCACCTTCTTGCCGAGCGTGCCCGTGATGTCCTCGCCGCCGGCGCCCACGGGCGCGGCGGCCCCGATCGTGGTGTTCGGCGCCATCGCCGCCAGGTGACCGGCCATCGCGATGAACGTTCCCGCCGAAGCGGCCTCGGCTCCGGTCGGGCCCACCCACGTGATCACCGGCACGTGCGCGCGCTCGATGCGCCCGACGATGCGCTTCATCGCGCCGATCTCGCCGCCCGGCGTATCGATCCGCAGCAGCACCGCGGCCGCATCGTCGTCTTCGGCCTGCGCGAGCGCACGCTCGACGTAGCGCTCCATTGCGCGGTCGACGGGGCCCGTAGCAGCCAGCACGTGCACGGAGCCGGGCTCCGCGGTCGGCGCGCAACCGGTGACCATGACGACGGCCGCCAGCAGGAAGGCGGCGCGAAGCAGGCGCGCGGTGTGCCGGGACAGGCTCCTACGCGCGCGCGACTCACCCAAAACCGTGATTCGTTCACGCATAAGTCAGGGTTATACTCCGCCGGAAACCCCTCCGCCTTCCGCGTGCCAGCCGGTCGGCCGCCGGGAAGGTCGGGCCGAAAGGCAGATGCATGCGTCCGATCGCCGAAGTCGCCGAGACGATGGGTCTCTCCTTCGACCAGCTTGAACCGTACGGTCGCGACAAGGCGAAAGTCCCCCTGGAGGTCTTCCCGACGGCGGTCAATCCGGCACCGCTGATCGTGGTCACGGCGATCACGCCAACGCCCGCAGGCGAAGGCAAGACCACGACATCAATCGGGCTCGTGGACGGGCTGGCGAAGATCGGGAAGCGCCCGGTGCTCACGATTCGCCAGCCCTCGCTCGGCCCGCTCTTTGGGCGTAAGGGCGGCGGCACAGGGGGCGGGCGGGCGACGGCGCAGCCCGCGAACGACATCAACCTGCACTTCAACGGTGACTTTCACGCGATCGAATCGGCGCACAACTTCCTGGCCGCGATGGCGGATCACGCCGCGCATGCCGGCGATATCGACGGCTTTGGCGGCGAGGACATCAGCTGGCGGCGCGTCACCGATGCCGAGGACCGCGCATTGCGCCGCGTGGTCACGGGCGTCGGCGGCCGGGCGGATGGGCCGCTGCGCGAGACCGGGTTCGACATCTCGGCGGCCTCAGAGATCATGGCGATCCTCGCGCTCGCCGGCGACTACGACGACCTCCGGCAGCGCCTGAGCGACATCGTCGTGGGCTGGGCCGGCGATGCGCGGCCGGTGACGGCCGCAGACCTGCGCGCCGTGGGTTCGATGATGGTGCTGCTGAAGGACGCGCTGAAGCCGAATCTCGTGCAGACGCACGAGGGCACTCCCGCGCTCGTCCACATCGGACCGTTCGGCAACATCGCCCACGGCTGCTCGTCGATCGTGGCCGACCGCCTCGCGCAGGCGTGCGCTGACTACGTGGTGACCGAGGCCGGCTTCGGCGCCGACCTCGGCTTCGAGAAGTTCATGGACATCAAGGTGCGCCAGGGCGGGGCGGCCCCCGCCGCCGCCGTCGTGGTCGCGACGGTACGCGGGCTGAAGTGGCACGGCGGCGTCGAGATGAAGGACATGGCGAAGGAGAGCGTGGCCGCCGTGCACGCCGGCAGCGCGAACCTCCGTCATGCGATCGGCATCGTGCGCCGATACGGGCTCCCCGCGGTCGTCGCGATCAACCGCTTCCCGCAGGACACCGCGGATGAGGTGGCGGAGGTCAGGCGCGCCGCGCTCGAGGCAGGCGCCGCCGCGGCGGTCGAAGCGAAGGGCTTCGCCGAGGGTGGCGACGGCATGATCGAGCTCGCGGAGGCCGCGGTCGCCGCAGTGCAGGGCGGCACGGCGAACGTCAAGCTGCTCTACGAGGACGAGGCGCCGATCACGAAGAAGGTCGAGGCGCTCGCGACGAAGCTGTTCATGGCGTCCGAGGTGACGTGGGGCCCGCGCACGCGCACAACCGCTCGCCGCTTCGAGGACAACGGCTGGGACTTCCCGGTGTGCATCGCCAAGACGCACCTGTCGATCTCCGCAAACCCGCGGCTACGCGGCGCCCCGGAGGGACACCTCTTCCCCGTGACGGAGCTGCGGATCGCCGCCGGCGCGCGCCAGGTGATCGTGCTCGCCGGGGACGTCATGACGCTGCCGGGGCTGCCCCCGCGGCCCAACGCCTACGACATCGACCTCATCGACGGCGAAGTGATGGGGCTGCTCGGGACGTAGGAACGCGCCGGCGCGCGGGCGCGCACGGATCAGGACGCCGCCTGGAACAGCTCCACCGGGTTGCCCGAGGGATCCTCGGCGAGGATTTGCGATCCGCCGGGACCGGTGACGATCTCGTTGCGGAAGCGCACGCCGGCCGCGCGCATCGCGGTGACGCGGACCGCGAGCTCGTCGACCTCGATCACCAGCCGGCTCCAGCCGCCGGGCACCGGCATCGCGCCGTCGGGCATTGCGCGACGCGCCGAGCTCCCCGGTCCGCTCAGCCAGAGCCGCAGGTCGTCGCGCGCGACAATCGCGAACGGCGGACCCCACCGCTCGACGAGCTCGAAGCCGAGCTGTGCGACGTAGAACGCCAGCGCCTCGTCGACGTCGTCAACGATGTAACGCAACGTGGCCATCGCCGCTTCCCCCCCTGTCGTCGCTACTCGGCGCAGCGCACGATGCCCGCCGCCTGGAGCGCGGCCAGCCGCTCGTCGTCCAGGGCGAGATCGGACTTGAGCACCTCGGCCGTGTGCTGGGCGAGCAACGGCGCGTGCCGGAACGGCACGTCCGATCCGGACATGCGCAGCGGGTTGCGCATGATCTTCACCGGCCCGTTCACCGGGTGATCGACCATCTGGATGAAGTCACGGCCGACGAGGTGCTCGTCCGTGAAGAGATCGTGCGTGTCGAAGATGTAGCTGCACGGCACGCCGGCCGAACCGAGGATGCGCATGACGTCGCGCTTCGTGCGCTGTCGCGTCCACGATGCGACGAGGTCGTACAACGGCTCCTTGTGCTCGATGCGGCTCTCAGGGGTCGCGAAGCGCTCGTCCGAGAACAGCTCCGGGATCGCGGTCGTGGCACAGAACGTGTCCCACATCCGGGTCGTCGTGATCATGATGAAGACCCAGTCGTTCGGCGCGTCGCCCTTGCAGGGGTAGGTGCTCGTTACCGTCCCGCCCTGGCGGATGCCGGTGCGCGGCGCCGGCGAGTCGCCCCACGTGGCGAGGCCCATCGTGCGCATGAACATCGTCGCGGCTTCCTGCATCGAGATCTCGATGAACTGGCCTTCGCCCGTGCGCTGCTTCTGCACGTAGGCCGCCGTGATGCCGAGCGCCATCTGGATGCCGGTGCCGCTGTCGCCGATCGTGGGCGCCGGACGCATCGGCGGGCCGTCCGGCTCGCCGGTCACCGAGAAGGTGCCCGCAGACGCCTGCGCGACCCAGTCGTACGACTTGTAGCCGCTGTATGGGCCGGACAGCCCGAACCCTTTGATGCGGGCGTAGATCAGCCCGGGGTTGCGCGCCTTCATCACCTCGTAGCCGAGGTCCAGCGCTTCGATCACGCCGGGCCCATAGTTCTCGACGAACACATCGAAATGCGGCACGAGCTCGAGCAGCAGCGCTCGACCTTCGGGCTTCTTGAGGTCGATCACGACGCTCCGCTTGTTGCCGTTGTAGTTCATGAAGTACTGCGGGTCGCCGAGCACTCTGCCCAGCTGCCGGCCGGTCTGGCGGCCGGGATCGCCCGTTGGCCCCTCGACCTTCACGACGTCGGCGCCGAGCCACGCGAGATACTGCGTGCCGGACGTGCCGGCCTCGTACTGGGTCATGTCCAGGACTCGCATGCCGTCGAGTGCGGGCATCGACGCTCCCCTTTCCAGCTGCCGGCGTCCCCGGCGTCCCCCGGCGACCGGGCGAACGCGTATCGCGCGGAATCTTATGCGACGGCTGCGTGTGCCGATGCTCAGTTCCCGCGCCCCGTCGCACCCGAGTCGCCCCGCGCTGCCGCTTGCGGCGGGATGGGCGACTCGGCT
>JBBDXH010000032.1:0-8527 GCA_040902395.1 Dehalococcoidia bacterium | reverse complement strand
CGGCCGAGCGCGCTGCCGGCGATCACTCCGGCGCACGCGCCGCCGGCCGCGGCGAGCGCGTCCGCGCGCGTCATCGGGCGAGCTCCGGCGCGCGGTGCACGGACAACCGCGCACCGGGCTCCAGCTCGAGTCGTTCGATCTCGCCCGCCGCGAGCTCGAGCGTGTGCCGCGCGCCACGCCGGCAGAGGCTGAACCGCCACGGCCGCACGCGCGACGCCGTCTTCAAGACGCGCAGGTCCTCGCTGAGATAGACGACGTCAATCGTCTGGCGCATCAGGAACGTGTGCACCGAGCTGCACGGGCTGATCAGCAGCCCCTGGCCGCGGGCCAGCGGCGGACGGAAGAGCAGCCCTCGCGCTCGCCCCCACCAGTCGTCGGCGCGCGACGCGATCACCGGCTCGTGCCCGGCGACCAGAAACGTCACGGCTGATCGTCCGCCGGGGCCCTCGTCGTCGCTCATCGCCCACCTCGCCGAACACTGCGATTGCGCAGATCACGCCGGCCGTGCCTACTCAATGAGCGCGACGCTCGTCAGCTGCGAGATCGCCTCGAAGGTGTCGCGGAGCTGCTGCGGGTCGCTCACGGCGAAGAACTGGCCGCCGCCACCCTCGTTCGCGCCGATGTCGGCGACCGCCTGGAGCAGGGCCGCGCCGGCATTGTTTGTGTAGCCGATCGTGTAGATCTGGAAACCCTCCGCCGCCGACAGGTGGGCCTCCGTCAGCACGTCGTTGTCCGCTGCTGCACAGCCGTTGGTGTTGGCGCATGTGGTGTACGTCGGGTTGATGTCGCTGCCGCCGCTTCGGTAGCGGTTCGCGTACCCGTCCGAGAGCAGAACGATGATCCTGGCTGCTTCGTTTCGTCCGTTCAGTTCGAGCTGTTGACGTGCCTTCAGCATCGCGGCGCCCGTGTTCGTGTACCCCGCCGGCACCATTCCGCCGATCGCGCTCGTGTATGGCGAGCCGGGAAGGAAGTCGTTGGTCAGGGCGAGGTTGAGCGCCGCGTCCGTCGAGAACGAGACGAGCGCGAGGCGGTCGAGCACGTCGCCGCTCGCGGTCGGCATGAGCATCGCGCCGAAGTCGTTGGCCGCGTCGCGCATCGTGTCGAACGGCTCCCAGTCGGCCTGACCGTTGCCGTCGGGGTCGCCCGGCGGGTTCGGGCACGTCAGGATCGGGCCGCCGTGGGTGTCGATGCACATCGACCCCGAGCGATCGAGCACGAGCGTGACGTCGCGGGGCTGCGCGTTCGCGGCCGCGACCGCGCGCGCGTCGACGCGCTGATCGGGCAGCCCGATCAGCCGTCCGAGCAGCCAGTGCACGCTGCGTCCGGCCGTGACTTCGATCTTCGCGGGGTCGTCCGCGTACTGCGTGGTGACGGCGACGTCGGTGCCCTCGACGCTGCCCTCGTAGCCGTTGGCCGCCAGGAAGGCGAGCGCGGTCGCCTGCGCGGTCTCGATGCGCGCTTCGAACTGCGGATCGTTCGCGCGCACCGGCAGGTCCTGCGCCGCGGCGAGCGCGGCGAGGTCCGCGGCGCTCTGGGCAGCGCGACGCTCGGAGAACATCAGTCCGAGGTCGATCACGAGCACGCCGAAGAGCGTGCACAGCATCACGGCGCAGAGCATCAGCGGCAGGGCCTGGCCGCAGTCGCCGGCAAGCGCGCGCCGCAGGCGCGTCAGCCGTCCGGGCGCGCTACCCACCGAAGTGCTCCGCGACGCCGAGCGCCACCGGGCCGAGGATCAGCAGGAACAGCGTGGGGAAGATGAAGACGACCGTGAGCAGCGTAATGCGCAGCGGGAAGGTGTTCGCGCGCTCGCGCGCGAGCTGGCGGCGACGCTCGCGCAGTTCCTCGGCCTGCGCGCGGAGCACGCGCGCGACGGGCAGGCCGTTGCGCTCCGCCTGCGAGATCGCGCGCGCGAAGAGCGCGAGCTCGCGCGAAGCGCTGCGGCGCGCCATCGCGTCGAGCGCTTCCTGGCTCGAGCGGCCGAGGCTGATCTCGCGGATCGTGCGGCTGAACTCGCGGCCGATCGGGCCGGGGTACTTCTGGGCGACGTTGATCATCGCGGCCTGGAGGCCGACGCCCGACTCGACGTTCGTCACGATCAGATCCATCGCGTCCGACAGGCCGCGGTCGATCTCGAATGTGCGGCGGTAGCCGCGACGGCGCAGCCAGAGCCACGGCAGCGCCGTGCCCGCGACGATCCATGCCGCGAGCGCGAGCAACGAGCGCGGCGCCGGCTCGCCGCGCACCGCCACCGAGAGCAGGAAGACCGTCAGCGGCAGCAGCGTGCCGATCGCGAACCACCAGGTGATGAAGCGCGAGGTCGGCACCCGCACGCCTGCCTGCTCGAGGCGCGCAGCGATCCGCCGCTGGATGCCGCCGGGCATGAACGACGCCGCCGTACGCCCGAACGCCGCCACGACCGGCAGCAGCACGCGCTCGGCGAATGACGCACCGGGCTGATGCTCGCGCGCGCCGCGCACCTCGAACAGCCGGCGGCGCACGAGCGCGCGTGGGTTCGGGCGCACGAGTCCGAGCATGAGCAGCGTGGCCGAGAGGCCGGCGCCGCCGGCGATCAGCAATGGTGCGTCCACCGCCTACACCTCCAGCCGCGTCACGCGCCGGATCGCCAGGTAGCCGAGCGCATCCGATGCGAGCGCGATCGCCAGCACCACGTGGCCCATCGGATCCGTGAACAGCCGGCCGAACGTGCTCGGCACCATCGCCGTCAGCGCGAGCAGCAGCAGCAGCGGGAAGCCGGCGACGATCACCGCCGAGTAGCGCTCGCGCGAGGTGAGCGCGGCGACCTCGAGCCGGAAGAGCTGCCGCTCGCGCACGGTCTGCGCGACGTTGCGCAGGATGCCGGCGAGGCTGCCGCCGCTGCGCCGCTGGATCGCGATCGCCGTCGCCATCATGTCGAAGTCGCGGCTGCCGAGACGCTCGTTGAGCTGATCGAGCGCCTCGTCGACGCCGGCGCCGAGGCGCACGGCATCGCGCATCTGCGCGAGCTCCGTGGCGAGCGGCGGCTGGAGCTGCTCGGCCGCCATCGCCAGCGCCTGGAGGTAGCCGAAGCCCGATTGGAGCATGGACGCCATCAGCTCGCACAGCTCGACGAGCTCGGTCTCGATCGCTCGGCGGCGACGCGCGACGCGGCGGCGCATCCACAACGACGGCGCGAAGCCGCCGAACGCCAGGCCCCCGATCGCGCCGAGCAGCGCCAGGCCCGGCGCGGCGGCGCTCACGATCGTCGCGGCACTCACGGCGAGCAGCACGGCGAACACGAGCCGCAGCGCGAGGTACTCGGCGACGCGCAGCTGAAGCCCGGCGCGGTCGAGCGTGCGGCGCAGCTCGTTCGACCACGCGCGTCCGCCGAGCGCGAGATCCAGCAAACGCACCCGCGACGCGCGGCGGTCGCGCAGCACGTCGACCGCCGGCGCGTAAGGCGCGCGCGCCTGGAGCGACGCGAGCCGCTCCGCGACGAGCACCCGGGGCGCGCGGGCGATGCGCGCCAGCGCGACGAGCGCGAGCATCACGCTCGCCCCCGCCCCGGCGGCGATCAGCACCGCGCCGGTCACAACGCCACCCCCACGCCGGCCGCGATGCGCGGCGGCTCGATCCAGTCCTCGGAGACCCCGAACGCGCGGAAGCGGTCGGCGAAGCGCGGACGCACGCCCGTCGGCTCCAGCCGGCCGGTCACGCGACCGTCGTGATCGAGCGCCTGGCCGGTGAACTTGAAGACGTCCTGGATCGCGACGATGTCGCCTTCGAGGCCGACGACTTCGGTCACCGCCGTCACGCGGCGCGTGCCATCAACCATGCGCGAGATCTGCACGATCATGTGCAGCGCGGAGGCCATCTGCTGGCGGATCGCAAGCGCCGGCAGCTCGAAGCCGGCCATCAGCACCATGTTCTCGATGCGCGAGAGCGCGTCGCGCGGCGAGTTGGCGTGCACCGTGGTCACGGAGCCTTCATGGCCCGTGTTCATCGCCTGCATCATGTCGAAGGCTTCCGCGCTGCGGACCTCGCCCACGATGATGCGGTCGGGGCGCATGCGCAGCGCGTTGCGCACGAGGTCGCGCTGCGTGACCTCGCCGCGCCCCTCGCCCGCCGGCGGCCGCGCCTCGAGCGTGACCACGTGCGGCTGGCGCAGCCGGATCTCCATCGGATCCTCGATCGTGACCACGCGCTCCTGGCGCGGGATGAAGGCGGAGAGCGCGTTGAGGAACGTGGTCTTACCGGTGCCGGTGCCGCCCGAGATCACGATGTTCACCTTCGACACCACGCACGCGCGGAGGAACCCGGCGACCTCGCGGGTGATCGTGCCGATCTTGACCAGGTCCTCGACGTCGTAGCGGTCGGTGCGGAACTTGCGAATGGTGATCGTGGGGCTGTGCACGGCGACCGGCGGCAGCACCACGTTCACGCGCGAGCCGTCCGGGAGGCGCGCGTCGACCATCGGCGAGCTCTCGTCGAGGCGGCGGCCCAGCGGTCCGGTGATGCGGTCCGCGATGCGGCGGATGTGCTCCGCGTCGCGAAAGCGGACGGCGCTCACGTAGAGCATGCCTTCGCGCTCGTAGAACACCTCGGACGGTCCGTTGACCATGATCTCGGTGATGTCTGGATCGTTGAGCAGCGGCTGGATCGGGCCGAACCCGAGCACCTCGTCGACGACTTCGGCGATCACCTCCTGGCGCAGCAGGCCGGCGACGCCGGGGTCGATCTCGGCGAGCACCCTCGCCACCGCGCCCTCCACGTGCGCGCGGCGTTCGTCGGGCGCGAGCCGATCGAGGGCGCGCACGTCCAGGTCGTCGACGAGGCGCTCGACGACGCGGCCGGCGAGGCCGTCGCGCTGCGGCGCCGGCTCGCGACCGATCGTGCGCACCAGGTGGCCGGTGTCGCTCACCTAGATCCTCCTTCCGAGCAGTGGGATGCGCGCGAGCGGCGCGCGCGTCGAGCGCTCCTCGGTCAGCCCGGCGATGCCCTCGGCGAGCGCGACGATCTCGCGGGCGAAGCGGCTACGCGGGTTCGACTGCACGATCGGGATGCCGGTCTGCACGGAAAGGCCGACCTGCGCGTCGTGCAGGATCAGGCGGGTGATCTCCATGCCGGTGGCGCGCTCGACGTCCTCGGGCGTGACCGCGGCGGCGCGCGTGATGTCGTTCACCACCAGCCGGACGCGATCGGGGGGCAGCGCCCAGGACTCGAGGATGCGCAGCGCAGTCTTCGTGTCCTTGATGCTGGAGACGTCGAGCGAGCTCACGAGCAGCACGATCGCGGCCTCGTTGAGCGAGGCCGCCACGACCTCGCTCATCGTGCCCGGCGTGTCGAGCACCACCCACTCGTGCGACTGGGAGAGCGCCTGCGCGATGGCGCTGATGTGGTCGGCCTGGAGCGCGCGCCAGTCTTCCGGCTCGGACGCCGCCGTGAGCGCGTTCACGCCGGAGTCGTGGCGCACGAGGTACGGCTGGATCGTGTGGCGTGTGATCTCCGCCTCGTTGCGCGCGAGATCGGCGACGCTGCGCTCGACCTCGAGCGTGAGCATCACGGCGACGTCGCCGAACTGCGCGTCGCCGTCGACGATTGCGACCTCCTGGCCGGTGATCTGGCGCAGCGCGACGGCGAGGTTGGCCGCGATCGTGGTCTTGCCCGTGCCGCCCTTTGCCCCGGCGACCGTGAGCACGGTGCCGCGCGCGGTGTGCGCGCTCTGCTCCGCCCAGCGCGCGAGCTGGCGCTGCTCCTCCTGCGCAAGCACCGAGTGGATCGCGGTGCGCAGCTCGCGCGCGCTGAGCGGCTTCGCGAGGAAGTCGCGGGCGCCGGCGCGCATCGCCTGGCGCATCAACGCCGGCCCCGGCGACGACGAGTAGACGAGCAGCGGGGTGTCGGGCAGCTGCTGCTGGAGCGCCTCGGCCGTGCTCAGGCCGCGCATCGGCGGCTCCTCGAGCGCGAGCAGCACGATGTTCGGGTGCCGGTCCGCCGCGAGGTAGGTGGCCTCGACGCCGTACGCGGCCTCGCCGGCCGAGTCCAGCCCGACCGCCTCCAGCAGCTTCACGATCTCGAGCCGGCTGTCGAGGTTCGGATCGACGATCAGGGCAGACAGATTGCGCGCCATGGGTCCTTCTTTCCCGGGGCGCCGGATGGCGCCGGTTGGACGCGCCTACGGCGCGCGATTCACGCGGTCCGTGTCCCCCACCGCCTGGAGGCTGGCGATCGGCAGGAGGGTCGACCGCGCGTCGTCCCCGAAGGGCCGCACCGCGAGGCCGATCGTGCCGTCGTGCGCGGCCATGAAGAGCAGCTGCGCCTGCTCCGGCGTGACCGCGACGGTCACGGAACGCGCGGAGGGCTGAGGCTCGGCGTCCGCGGGCCGCAGCGTCTCGGGGTCCCGCCCGCTGTCGACGGGCGGCGTCGACTCCTGGCCGACCGCGAGCACGAGCACGTCCTGGAGCACGGTGACGACCGCGGTCGCGCGGCGCGCGGTCTCGCTCACGTCGGTCTGCGGGTCGAACAGCCGCTCGTACGCGGTCGCCACGAGCACGTCGATGCGGTCGCCGGGGACCATGAGGCCACCGGCGGCGCTGACCTCGGACACCGGCACGGAGACGGCTCGCATGCCCTTCGGCACGGAGAACGCGAGCCCGCGGCCGGTGGCGTCCGCGCCCACCAGGCGCGAGTCGAGCACCTGCTCGCCCGCGACCATCGGGTAGCGCGTCACGCGGTCGGCGGCCTGTTCGACCGTCGACAGCGCGCCTGGCAGGAGCTCCCGGTGGGGCACGGCGCGCAGCTCGAGCACCGCCGCAGGCAGGCGCGTGCCCGCGGCAACGCCCTCGCGCACCACGACGACCGGGCTCGTCTGCACATCGCCTGCGGCGGCGGCGCGCTCGGTCGCCGCCGGGTCCGCCTGTGCGCGGCTCGATAGCCAGCCGTACGTCGCGGCCGTGGTCGCGAGCCCGAGCAGGACGGCGAGCAGCAGCAGCGTGCTTCCCGATCCGACGATCCGTAGCAGTCGCATCCCTGTCTCCTCGTTCGCCTGTTCCGGCACGCGTCACCGCGGGTTCGCGATCGCGGCGCGCCCTGTCCCCGCCGTGGCCTGTCTTACGAGCAGCCCGTGCCCGGCACGAGCCCGGCCTGGCTTGCCGGCGCGCGCTCGAGCCGCGAGTCGGCGCAGGCGTACATGGTCAACGTCTCCGGAAGCGTGCCGAACGAGAACGCCGCCATCAGCTCCCCGAGGGGCGTGATCGGCACGTATTCGTGAGTAATGGCCACGGTCACGCTGTCGCCGCGCAGGTAGCCGCTGCCCGGCATCAACTTGCGATAGGTCACGTTCACGTCGGCGCAGCTCACCTCGCCGACGCTGACGATCACGGCGCGGCCCTCGATCGAGGGGTCGGCGGGATCGCTCTCACAGCCGCCACCGCCGTTGGGCCGGCTGCCGACGGCCGCGTAGCGCGCGGCCTCGGCGGCGGCATTGTTGACGGTCACGTAGGTGTGGAGCGCGAATCCGAACTCCACGATCATGAGGAGCAGGACGAGGACGACGGGAAACAACAGCACGAACTCGACGACCGCCTGGCCGCTCTCGCCCGATGATGCCCGCACGTTCATCCCTACGTCCTCGCCCTGCACGCCTCCTCCACGCGTTACGGAGCAGGGTTGATCGCGGTGCCGATGTCGGAAGCGAGGCCGCCGATCGCCGCGGTGATGCCCGTGGTCAGGAACGCGGCGACGATCACGATCGAAATCGTGCCCAGGATCAGCGTGTACTCGACCATGCCCTGGCCCTCTTCGCGGCCGCCGAGCCGGGCGTCCAGGTAGTCGCGCATCATGCGGATGGCTGCGGTCATGTGGTCACTCCTCAACTAGATCTGGCCGGTGCGGGTGGGTGACTGAGTTCGGGCCGGCGTCCCCGCTGTGCGCCGTCCTGCGCCCTCCGGATACGCTCCTCCGTCGCCGCCTCCCCCCGTGTCCGCCGCGCCGCGCGTGCGCGCGACGTCGACTGACGGCACACACCGTACAAGCGGGAATGTGGCGGAACAGGGAGGAATCGGCGGTGAATGATTGGACAATCGTCAAGAATCGTGAGGATCGCGCGAGGGTGTCGCGCACTCGCTCAGGAGGAGCGCGATGCCGCCTCTACGCGCAGGATCACGTCGCCGATCGCGAGCGCGTCGCCGTCGTCGAGGCTCGCCCATGAGACGTCCTCGCCGTTGACGAGACAGAGCGCCTGCGGGTCGATGACGTGCAGGATCACCGCGTCGCCGCGACGCCAGATCATCGCGTGCTCTGGTGCGACGCCCTCGCGCGCAGGCAGCACGAGATCGCAGTCGCGGGCGCTGCCGATGCGAATCGGGCGCCCGAGCACGGGCACGCGGCGCACGCCGACGGCCGACGTCAGCAGCAGCCACGCCGCCGGCTCGTCCGCCAGAGGGTCCGTGGGGCCGGGCGGCGCGATCGCCGTGGCGATGTCGAACGCGCTCGCCTTGAAGCTCGCGGCGAGCCGCCGCTCGAGGTCGACCGCCGGCAACGCGGCGGGCGGCGG
>JBBDXH010000031.1:0-8601 GCA_040902395.1 Dehalococcoidia bacterium | reverse complement strand
GGCGTCGGCGCCCCCGTCGCGCACCCCGCGCGCACCCGAGCGGCCGCCGCAACGCGACCGCCCGCTGCGCACAGCTGCCGGCGTGCCCGCGCGCGCCGCGTTCGTCCCGCCGGACGCCGGCGAGGCGACCGAGGAGCTCCAGGCGCTGCGCGCCCGCTGGGATGAGATCCGTGACCAGGCGCGGAAGCTGCACTTCCGCGCGGCCGCCCTGCTCAACACCGCCTACCCGAAGACGATCGAAGGCGACCAGGTCGTGCTCGGCTTCCGCTTCCCGAACCACGTGGACATGGTGCGCGAGGCGGAGGGTGGTCGGGTGCTGGCGGCGATCGGCGAGGCGGTGTCCACCGCCATCGGCAGGACGGTACGCGTGGAGCCCGTGCTCTGGGAGGAGCTCCAGAACGGCGCTCCGGCGCCGGTACGACAGACCAGCGGAGGGCACCTCGTGGACGAAGCGCGCAAACTCGGCGCCGTACCTGTCGACGACTAAGCCCGCCGAGTGAACTCACAGGACCGCTCGCGCACCGAGTCGCCGATCACGCGCCTGGTGGAGGCGTTTCACCGCCTGCCCGGCATCGGTCCGAAGTCCGCCCAGCGCCTCGCGTACCACATCCTGCGCGCGCCCGAGCAGGAGGCTGCGCAACTCGCCGACGCGCTGCTCGAGGTGAAGCGCTCGGTGGTGCTCTGCGAGCGCTGCCAGGATCTGACCACGCAATCGCCGTGCGGCATCTGCTCGGATCGCGCGCGTGAGCGCACGACGATCTGCGTCGTGGAGGAGCCGCTCGACGTGCGCGCCGTCGAGCGCACCGGCGGCTTCCACGGGCTCTATCACGTGCTCCACGGCGTGATCTCGCCCGCGGACGGCATCGGTCCCGAGGATCTCAAGATCCAGGAGCTGCTCGCGCGCATTCACGACGTCGACACCGACGTCGGCGAGGTGATCGTCGCCACGAATCCGAACCTGGAAGGCGAGGCGACCGCGATGTACCTCGGGCGCCTGCTGCGCCCCCTCGGGATCCGCGTCACGCGGCTGGCGCGCGGCCTCCCTGCCGGCGCCGACCTCGAGTATGCGGACGACGTCACGCTCGGCCGCGCGCTCGAGTTCCGACAGGAAGTGGGGTGAAGTTCAGCCCGGAGTACTGGTGGCGCGGACTCGCCCGTCCCTGGAAGGCGGCGGTCTTCGGCTTTCTCATCGGCATCCTCTGGACGGCGCTGTTCGGGCTCTTATTCGAAGACCCGCTCCTCTCCTTCTTCAGCGCCCTGCTCTGGGCCGCAGCCGCGGGCTCCACGATGCGGCTCCGCGACCGGCTGCGTGAGCGCCGTCCGCCGCGCTGAGCGCGGAGGGACGCGCACCGGCCGGCGCGCGCCGACGCCTCCCCGGACTACGATCGCCACATGCCCGGCCGCATCCCCCGCGTCACGAAGACCGAAGCGATCGTGCTCCGCCACCGCCGGCTCGGCGAGGCGGACCGCATCGTCACGCTGCTCACGCCCACCCGCGGCAAGATCGACGTCGTGGCGAAAGGCGCGCTGCGATCGCGCAGCCGCATGGCCGGACACCTCGAGCCGCTCACGCTCACCGAGGTCGTGCTCGCCCACGGCCGATCGATGGACATCGTCACGCAGGCGCAGACCGTCGATGCGTTCGCCGCGCTTCATCTCGACCTCGACCGTCTCAGCACGGGCATGTACCTGCTCGAGGCCGCCGACCGCCTGACGTTCGAGGAGGCGGACCTCCACATCGTCTACGACCTGCTGCACGCCGCGCTCGTGCGCCTCGCGCGCGGCGACGGCCTCCAGCTCGTCGCGCGCACGTTCGAGCTGCGTCTGCTCGAAGCCACGGGCTTTCGTCCGGAGTGGTCGCAGTGCCTGTCGTGCACCGCGCCGGTCGCGGCGGACGACGCCGCGTGGTCGGCGGTGAGCGGAGGGGTGTTTTGCGCGAACTGCCGCGCGGCGCGTGGCGGGGTCGTGCCCATCGACTCGCGCGTGTTGCGCGTGCTGCGCGCCTACCAGGCGCTGCCGTACGAAGAGGCCGCGCGCATTCGCCTCGAGCCGGACCTGGGCGGACGCATCGAGCACGTCATGCACGAGCTGATGCAGGCGGTGTCCGAGCGCGAAATCAAGACGGCACAGTTCGTCGCGACCGCGCGTCGCGCCGCGACACGGGTGGCGGACACCAGAGCGGACGTGGACCTCGACGAGCAAGAGGTCGCCTTCGGCCCGCTCTGAGCCGGGCGTCCCGTTCGGGCCGGGCAGCCCGCTTGACGCGGAACTCAACCGTGGTCGTGGCGCGTGATCGGCACCCTGTCGGGTGCCGCTTGCGTCGAGCCGGCGGGCCGCGCGCCGCTATGACTCGCGCGCGAGCACGTAGTCGACGAGGCCCTCGAGCGTCGTGCGCACCTCGCCCGCGGGGAGCACGGCGAGCGCCTGCTTCGCCTCGCCGGCGAAGTTCCGCGCGGTCGCCATGCTCTCGCCGAGCACGTCGGACTGCTGGATGTCGCGGATTGCGCGTTCGAAGTTCGCGCGGGGGCGGATGCCCTCGAACGCCTTCTTCACCGGGTTGTCCTCCGGGTTGCGACGCATGTAGAGGATCGCCGGGAGCGTGAGCGTGCCGCTCTGCAGGTCGGAGCCGACCGGCTTGCCCATCACCTCGGCGTCGCCGGTGAAATCGAGGATGTCGTCCACGATCTGGAACGCGATGCCGAGCCGGAGTCCGAAGAGGCGCATCGCCTCGCACTGCTCGGGCGTGGCGCCGCCGACGATCGCGCCGCCCTCTGCCGCAGTGCCAAAGAGCGATGCGGTCTTGCCGATGATGCGGTCGAGGTAGCGCTGCACGTCCTCCGAGTACTCGAAGACCGTCATGTCCTGCGTCAGCTCGCCGTTCGCCATGAGCATGAGCGTCTGCGCGAACTTGCGGACGACGACGGTGTCGTCGGTGCGCGCGATGAAGTCGGCGGCGTGCGCGAACATGTAGTCGCCCAGCATGACTGAAGCCGCATTGCCGAAGAGCGCCGCCGACGTCGGCTTGCCGCGACGCTCGGCGGCCTCGTCGATCACGTCATCGTGGACGAGCGTGGCGGTGTGCAGCAGCTCGACGCTCGCGGCGAGCGGCACCAGCCGCTCGATCGGGTAGTCGTTCCCGATCCGGCCGGCGAGCAGCGCGATCGCCGGCCGCATCATCTTGCCGGTCCCCGACAGCGCCTGCTCGAGCATCTTGCGGAGGAACTCGAACTCGACGTTCGAGGCGACGGCGAGCATCTGCTCGCGCACGAGCGGCAGGTCGGCGGCGACGGGGCCGTAGAGCTCGGGCGCATTCGGCGGCGCGACCGTGCGGGGACGCGCGCGGGCGACCACGGAGGGCGCCAGGTGCGCGGTCCGTGCCGCGACGCCGATCGCGTCGATCGCGGCATCCGCGCCGGCGTCGGCGCGCGCGGGCGTCGTCCCCGCGACAGGCGAGCCGCCGCCGGACGTCGCGGGGAGCAGCCGCCAGAGCGCGACGTACGCGAGCCCACCGATGCCGGCGGTGGCGACCGAGAGCGCGACGGCCGCCGCGCGCACTGCGCGCAGCGGGAAGCGGTAGCGCGCGGAGATGCCGGCGCACACGCCGCCGATCATGCCGCGGTCGAGATCGCGAGTCGTCGCCAGCGTCATCGCTCGCTCCCGTGTGCGCCCGGCGCTGCGAACCCGAAGAGTCGCGCCGCGTTCGCGGAGGTCGCGTGCGCGAGCTCCTCCGCTGAACACCCGCGCTCCGCGGCGACGAACCGCGCCGTTTCCGCGACGTACGCCGGCTCGTTCCGCGTGCCGCGGCGCGGGACCGGCGTGAGGTACGGGCAGTCGGTTTCGAGCACTGCAGCCGTGAGCGGGATCGTACACGCGACCTCACGGCCGCGCGCGTTGTTCGCGTACGTCACGGTGCCCGGGATCGAGATCACGAAGCCGAGGGCGACGTAACGCGCCGCGAGCGCCGCGTCCCCGGCGTAGCAGTGCATCATGCCGATCTCCCGGTCCGGCCCCAGATAGCGGCCCATCCGGTCCGCCCAGCGGGCGAGCACCTCGAAGCACTCCTCGTCCGCGTTCCGCGAGTGGATCACCACCGGCAGCGCGACCTCGCGCGCGAACTCGAGCTGCCATTCGAAGGCGGCGTACTGCGCCTCGGGCGGCGACAGGTTGCGGTAGAAGTCGAGCCCGATCTCTCCCACGGCGGCGAAGCCGCCGCCGGCGATCAACACGCTCAGCCCCGCGCGCTCGGCGTCCAGGCGCGAGGCCTCGTGCGGGTGGAGCCCGGCGACCGCGTGTATGCGGTCGTCGCGGCGCGCGAGCTCGAGGCAGCGCAGGCTGGTGTCGGTGTTCACGCCCACCTCGACGACGCCGGCGAGGCCGGCGTCCCAGGCACGTGTCATCGTCGCGTCGTAGTCGTGCTCGAACTCGCGCGACCAGGTGTGGGCGTGCGCGTCGATCACGCCGGGGAGCGGGTCGACGGGGCGCGGAGGCGAAAGGGACATCGCGCGCCTACTGCCCGATCCGGGCTTCCTCTTCCGCGATGATCGACTCGTCGAGCTTGCGGAAGAGCGGGCGCGGCTCCGGCAGCGGCGTGCCGGCGGCGACCGGCGAGCGCTGCCAGCCGGCCGCCTGGATCTCCCCGACGTTCCCCACGAAGGCCCAGGCCTCGGGCGAGGTGAACGGCAGGAACGGCTGGAGCATGGAGGCGATGCCGCTGATCGCGTTGACCGCGCTGAACACCGTCTCGGCGGCGTGTGCCCGGTCCGTCTTGATCGCCGTCCACGGCGCGCGGTCGTCGAGATAGCGGTTCGTGTCCTGGGCGACGCTCATCGCGTCGCCGAGCGCGCGGCGCAGGTTCACGTGGTCGATGCTCTCGCCGACCGCCGCGAACGCGGCGTCCACGCGGTCGAGCAGCGCCTGCGACTCGGCCGCGAGCGAGTGCGGCGGCTCCGGCACGCGCTCGTCGAAGTTGCGGCGCGCGAAGGTGACCACGCGGTTCACGAGGTTCCCCCAGCGCGCGAGCAGCTCGTCGTTGTTGCGGCGCACGAACTCCACCCACGTGAAGTCGGAGTCCGACGTCTCAGGCATCGTCGCGGTCAGCGTGTAACGGAGCGGATCGGGGTCGTGCCGGTCCAGGTAATCGGGCATCCACAGCGCCCAGTTCCGGCTCGACGATGCCTTCATCCCGGACATCGTGAGGTACTGGTTCGCCGGCACGTCGGAGGGGAGGTTCAGCTCGCCGTAGCCCATGAGCAGCGCCGGCCAGATCACCGTGTGGAAGGGGATGTTGTCCTTGCCGATGAAGTAGAGCGTCCGCGCGTCCGGGTCCTGCCACCACTTGCGCCACGACTCCGGATCGCCCTCGGGGTTCGCCTCGCTGGCTGCCCACTCCTTCGCCGCCGAGAGGTATCCCATCACGGCTTCGAACCAGACGTAGATGCGCTTGTCGTCGTAGCCCTCGAGCGGGACCGGGACGCCCCAGGCGATGTCGCGCGTGAAGGAGCGGTCGATCAACCCTTCGCGCAGCCACCCGAGCGTGAAGTTGCGCACGTTGAGCCGCCAGTGATCCTGTCGCTCGACCCACTCGCGCAGGGGCTCGGTGAACGCGGAGAGCTTGAAAAAGAAGTGCGTGGACTTCCGCGGCTCGGGCGTCGCGTCCGAGAGGCGAGAGCGCGGGTTGATCAGCTCGAGCGCGTCGAGCGTGGACTGGCAGTTGTCGCACTGGTCTCCGCGCGCGCCGTCGAACCCGCAGCGCGGGCAGACGCCTTCGACGTAACGATCGGGAAGAAACCGCCCGACGATCGGGTCGAACAGCAGCTCCTGCTCGGCCTCGTAGAGATACCCGTGCTCGTGGAGCTTGAGGAACATGTCCTGGGCGACCGCGACGTGGTTCTCGGTGTCGGTCGACGTGAAGAGATCGAACGAGATGCCGAAGCGCGCGAAGGTATCGAGGAAGCTCGCGTGGAAACGCGCGAGGACCTCCGTCGGGGTCACGCCTTCCTGCTCGGCGCGAATCGTGACGGGGGTGCCGTGCGCGTCCGATCCGGAGACCATGAGCACGCGCTGGCCACGCATGCGCTGGTAGCGCGCGAAGACGTCGGCCGGGAGGTAGGCGCCGGCGATCTGGCCGGCGTGCAGCGGGCTGTTCGCGTACGGCCACGCAACGGCGACGAGGATCGCGCGCGGCGCCTCCCCCGAGGTGTTCGACGACGGCTCCGCTGGCGACATGGCCACGAATCCTAGCATGGGGCCCGGGCGGGACCTACGCCGCACGGTCGGGCGTGCCGGCAGCGCAGGGCACGTCGAGCGTGAGTGCCCGGCCCGGAGGGCCGGCAGGCCGATTCAGAACCGCGCTCGACGCATGTGTTCAAGAACGTGATCGGTTCGCGTTGACCATGGCGCCGAGCCCGTCCTACCATGGTTGGAAATCCTCCGGCGCTGCCTAGGCGGGGAGCCCATGCGAGGTCCGCTGCTCTCGTTTCGTTATCGCCCGCACCGGGCGAGTGTGCGTGTGTGAGACCCCTCGATTCGAGGGGTCTCTGCGTTATGGGGGTGTGATGTGGTCGTGAGCGCGCAAACTCAGGTCTCGACCGACGTTGCGGGCGTGGCCAGAAAGACGCTCGAGCATGCGTACGGCTTCGACGATGTGGCGATCGTCCCCGGGGCGGTCACGACGAACCCCGAGATGGTGAGCACCGATTTCACGCTCGGCGAGCTGACGTTCCCGGTGCCGATCATCGCGTCGTCGATGGACGGCGTCGTCGATCCGGCCTTCGCGGTCAAGATGTCGAAACTCGGCGGGCTTGCGGTGCTCAACCTCGACGGCGTGTGGACGCGATACGAAGACGCCGACGCCGTGCTCGAGGAGATCGCCAGCGCCTCGCTCGAGGAATCCACGCGCATCATCCAGCGCGTCTACCAGTCGCCTATCCAGGAAGACCTGATCGCGCGCCGGGTCGAAGAGATCAAGTCGGCCGGCGGCACCGCCGTCGTCGCCTCCACGCCCCAGAACACCAAGCGCTTCGCCCCGATCGCCCGTGAGGCCGGCGTCGACGCGTTCGTCGTCGCGTCCACGGTGACCACCGCGCGTCACGTCTCTCGCTCGCTCAAGGGCCTGCGCCTCGACGAACTGGTCGAGCACATGGCAGGCGTCCCGATCCTCGTCGGCAACACGGTCGACTTCCAGGCGACGCTCGAGCTGATGGCGACCGGCATTCACGGCGTGCTGATCGGCGTCGGTCCGGGCGCAGCGTGCACGTCGCGCGAGGTGCTCGGCATCGGCATGCCGCAGGTGAGCGCCACGATCGAGACGGCGCACGCACGCGACGTCTACTTCGCGCAGACCGGCCGCTACGTACCGATCATCACCGACGGTGGCATCCGCACCGGCGGCGACGTGTCGAAGTCATTCTGCGCGGGTGCGGACGCGGTCATGATTGGTTCGCCGTTCGCGAGCTGCGAAGGTGCGCCGGGTCGCGGTTACCACTGGGGCATGGCGACCCCGCACGCGGAGCTCCCGCGCGGCGTGCGCGTGAAGGTCGGCCAGACGCACACGGTGGAGACGCTGCTGTTCGGCCCGACGTCCAAGACGGACGGGACGGAGAACCTCGTCGGGGCGCTGCGGACGTCGATGTCGACCTGTGGCGCGCAGACCATTCGTGAGTTCCACGACGCGCGCATGATCATCGCGCCGGCGATCAAGACCGAGGGCAAGATCTACCAGCTGGCGCAGACGCGACCCGCCGGCATCTAGGAGGATCGGCCTGCGGTCCCGTACGAAGGGCGCCCACGGGCGCCCTGCTCATACCTGTCAGCAGCCGGGCTGACCGTCGTTTCCGCAGCAGTTCTGCCTGAGCCTCACGCGCAACCACGAGTTTCGCAGCGCGAGCCGCAGCTTCGCGGCGAACGACGCGTCGTAGTCGTTCCAGTTCGAGAAGATCGCGCGGAATGACGGTCGTCCGCCCTCGTTCGCACACATCGAGTGGCTGCCCTCCGTGCCGGGCGCGCGCGGGCACGCGCCGCGATCGCTCCGCGTCATCCTAACGGTCGGCCTCGGCGCGGATGAACGCGAGCAGAAGGGCGGTCACGCGCTCGGCGGCGTCGGCCTGGACGAAATGCCCGGCCTCGGCGATGCGTTCGACGCGGAGCGCGGTGGCGGCGCCCGCGCCGGGATCGGCGAGCGCGCGTCCGAGGTACGGGTCGCGCTCGCCCCAGATCACCAGCACCGGTGCTGCGACGGGCGTCCGCACGGGACCGTGGGCGGCGCGGAACCCGCGCGCCAGCGCGCGGTAGGGCGCGAGCGCGCCCGTCAGCGCGCCGGGCCGCTGCCAGCCGTCGCGGTAGCGATCGAGGTCGGCCGCCGTGAAGGCGCCGGGCACGCCACGGCGCACGAGCGCGCGGCGGAGCAGCGCGCAGCCGCCTGCGCCGAGCACCACTTCGGGGAGCCACGGCAACTGGAACGCGAGCATGTACAGACTCCGCGCGGCCTGGCGTGGGTCACGCAGTGTGCGGACGAACTGCCCGGGGTGCGGGCCGTTCAGCACCGCCAGCCGCGCGACGAGGACGATCACGAGCCGCGCGAGGCGCTGAAGTTGATCGTGATCT
>JBBDXH010000030.1:5076-8712 GCA_040902395.1 Dehalococcoidia bacterium | reverse complement strand
CCGGCGGGGTGAGCGGCGCATGCGGGGGGTGGGCGGCGCGCACGCAGCGCGCGCTGCGGGCGATGTAGGGCCGGGGCAGGGGCCCTACCATCCCGAGCGCGCACGGCACGCAAGCACGCCCCGCGAGACCGGAGGCCCCATGTCCACGTTCCTCAACACCGACCAACAGCAGCTGGCCGATGAGATCGCGTCGTTGCTCACCGAGCGCGGCGAGACCGTCGCGGTCGCGGAGGCAACCGCCGGCGGGCTGATCTCGGCGGCGTTACTCGCGGTGCCGGGGGCGTCCCGTTACTACGCCGGCGGCGGCGTGGTCTACACGCTGAAGTCGCGTACCGCGCTCGCCGGCGTGCCGGCCGAGGAGTACGCGAACTACCGCGGTACGACCGCCGAGCTGATCGCCTCGCTCGCCGAGTCGATGCGGCAGCGCCTGGGCAGCACGTGGGTGATCGCCGAATCCGGGATGGCAGGCCCGACGGGCGGGCGCTCCGGCGTGGCCCCCGGACGCACGACGATCGGCGTCGCCGGCCCCGTCGCGCGCACCGAGGTGTTCGAGACCGGTATCGACGATCGCCCGACGAACATGGTGGAGTTCACGACGCTGGCGCTGCGCTACCTCCGCGACGCAATCCGCGAGGCTGCGGGGGCGTAGACGCCGTACCGGCCGTAAGTCATCGGACACTGACCGAACATCCGTGGGAACGTTCGCCCGCGGGTAGGCCACCGAGCGGTTCGTGCCGTTCCGCGATCGCCAGACGCGTTCCGAACATTGTGGCTATTGTGATGTCTGGTATGATGTCTAGTATTCTGACCTGGTCAGGAGGACGAAATGCCAGTCGAGTTCATCCTTGGACGATCCGACCATCGGGTTGTTGCCCGTCAAATCGCTAGGGATCCTGAGCATGTCGCGGGAATCGTCCTAGATCCGCGGTTCATCGGGTTTCAGGAGATCGCGGTCGAGGCGGCCCGCGCACAAAAGGTGACAGTCTACGTTGAGCCCATGACTGAGCGCCTAGTCGGCGGGGCTGCGTCTCGAACCGGTCTGCCCTACGCCGCGGACCCTATCGACGTTGCTTTGCTGAGTTCATGGGATGCGCGCGCAGCCCTTGTGCATGCAGTTCTCGGCTATCAAATCGGCACCGCCACCGTGCTGACGCCGCCCAATTTTTTCGTTGAGGCTCCTGAGTCGTTACGCCTGAACGTCGCACTGTTCGGTGTTGCCGCGCAGGAGTACGACGAACCACTCCGTGCACAGCTGAGCGTCCATCGGCTTCTGTTCGTGCGGCCCGGCTTCGCCCGCAGCCTAGCGAAGGCCTATCGACGCGCCGGAGCGCGCGATCTTGAACTCCGGATTTCGCCTTTCGGCGGTGAGCGGGTGCACGATCAGCAGATCCAGAGCGTGTTCTCGGCGCTTAGTCAACTTCGCGAGGAGGGCCTCGGCGTGACTCTCGCCTATCAAGGCATGATCGGCGAGACCGCGGAGGCGCTGAACTTGGTTCAGAGCTACTCAACCGGTATTGGCCTCAACACCCGGTACGACTTCAAGGGTCAGCTGCGTCGTCTGGCAGCACCTCCGAAACCGCGAGACGGCGCTAAACCTATGGGGCCGATCGCATGGGTATTGCTCCCAGGAGCCGGGATCCTCGTGCCACGCAAGGTCGCGCAGACGCTCTACGCGGATCGAAGCATCCGTGCGGAGCTTGCTTGTTTCGTTGATACCTGCGATGGGATTGCAGGTCCGGTCACCCACCCGCGCGAGCATTATCTGCATTCGCGCATCGATTACGAACGTGAGTTGGTCCGTCTGCCCAACGAGTGGCGCGCCGAGCAAGAGCGGAACCGCCTCACACGCTACATCGACCTGCGGCGACGTCTCAGGCGGGGCCACCTGCCTGACGGGACTCGCCCGATGAGCACGGAAACGCCCGAAGCACTGTTGAGCTACATCGAACGGTTCGCGTTGGCTGCCTAAGCGCACCTCAGAAGGGAGGTCAATCGTGTCGTCGACGTCCGCGCTAGCGACACGCGTTCGAGAACTATCGGCGGAGATCGGACTGACCCAGTCCGATGTCGGGCAGATTGTAGGTAGCTCCAGTCGCTCCGTTTCTCGTTGGTGGTCGGGCCAGTCAGTCCCACAGCGGTCGAAGCAGCAGCGGCTTCTCGAGTTGACTTATGTGCTGGATGCGGTTTCTACAGTGCTCGATCCGGAGGACGCGCACATGTGGTTCTTCTCACCGAATCGGCTGTTGGATCACGACTCACCCGCGGATCGCATCCGAGCGGGCGACTTTCGATCGGTCCTCGCGCTGATCGAGGCTCTAGCCGATGGTGTTTTCGTGTAGATGGCCGGTGACGCGGACATCCTTGGGGCGATCGATGCGCTCGGCACTACGACGTGGAGTGGAATTGCCTTTCGCCACACGAGCGAAGGGCGTGCCCCCCTCTCGGGCGAGGGTGCTCGGCAGGCCGGCGGGCGATGGAATCCGCCGGGAGTGCCCGCCATCTACCTCGCGGAGACGTTGGAGACCTGCATCGCCGAGTTCCGCCGGATGGCGGGAGGACAGGCGCGAGGTCCGATTTCGTTCCGGCGCACACTCCACCGGATCCGTGTTTCTGGTCTCAGTGTCCTGGATGTATCGACGGAAACGGCGATGGAGAGTGTCCGTCTCACCTATTCCGACGTGACGTCGGACGATCGGACCGTCTGCCAGGGGATTGGCTATCTCGCGCGATACCTCGGCATCGAGGCTGTGCTCGCGTTATCTGCCACCGGGCGCGGACGTGCGATTGCCGTGTTTCCGGACGTGGATCAAGCAGCCAGCAAGCTCGAGGTGATCGAGTCCCAGCCGATGCTCAGATCGATCTAACAGCCCGCCGCCTACCCCTCGCCGTCCCGCTCGCGCTCCCACTCCGCCCACGCTGCGCGTGTGCGTGCGCGGGCGCGCTCGTAGCCCCAGCGGTCGCCGAAGTAGCCGCCGAGGACGCCGGCGAGCATGCGCCCGCCGATCAGCAGGATCAGGCCGTAGAGCAGCGTCGCCCAGATCAGGTTCGCCCGGAAGAACGGGATCGAGAGCACGAGGGCGATCCCGCCGATCACCGCGATCAGCAGGCCGAGATAGGCCAGCCCGTTCACCCACGTCGATTCGGTTTTCCGCTGCGCGCGGAGGATGAACGTCACCTCGTCGGGGACTGCCGTCACGGGGCGGCGCTCGCGATCGTTGTCGTTGCCGCAGTGCAGGCAGCGCGCGGTGTCTCGCCCGATCGGTGTGTAGCAGTTGCCGCAGAACCGGCCGCGGGCCGGGACCGCGCCGCGCGTGAGCGCGACCAGGTGCTCCTCCAGCGCGGGGCTGAACAGCGGGCAATCGTCGTCCGGGTGGAGGCGCTGCTCGGCGGGAACGTCGCCGGAGGAGCGACGGCTCATGCCGCGTGCGCTCCGGGAGTGGCCGGGCGGTCGAGCGAGGCAGCCAGCTCGCGCAGCACCGCGTGGACGTGCGCGCGGAAGCCGGCGGCGCGTCCGGAAGTCGACGGCATGAGCCAGACCGCCGCGCCCTCGATCGTCACGGGCTGGCGGCCCCAGCCGTGCGCGCGGCGCGCGCCAGGGGCGACCGCGTCGAGCGCCCGCGTGCTCGTGAAGCAGAC
>JBBDXH010000030.1:0-5066 GCA_040902395.1 Dehalococcoidia bacterium | reverse complement strand
GGGGCGGCGTACGCGATGCGCCGGCGGAATGCCGGCGCCGCCGCGCGCAGCTCGGCGTTCGTCACGCGTGTCGAGTCGGTGACGACGCGCTTGACCACGTCCGTGAAGCCGATGCCCCAGCGCTCGCCGCAGCGCCGATCGTCGGCGCAGGCGACCGGCTCATCGACCAGCGGCGACGCCGCCAGCGCGGACCAGAATGCGTTCCCGGGATGCCCGTAGTAGTGACCGACCGCCGCCGACCGCTCGCCCGGGTTGATGCCGACGAAGACGACGTCCAGCCCGGGGTGCAGCAGGTCCGGTAGCGTGCGCGTCACCGTGGGGCTACCGCAGCTCGTACGCGTAGTTGTGGTCGCCGAGCATTACGCCGAGCGCCAGCACGAAGAACGACGTCAGCAGCATGAAGAAGGACAGCACGAACGAGAGACGACGCTGGGACTCGAGCGCGAACTCGGCCTGCTCGTCGCCCTGGTTGGCGATCAGCCTGTCGCTCAGCCGTCGCACGCGGCGCCCGATCACCACCGTGTGCACCGCGAGCAGCACGACGAAGATCACGAAGAAGAGCATCTTGACCATGAAGATCGAGCCGAAGCGGTAGTCCGAGAGGTTGTCGCGGACTTCGTCCGGGACGCCCGCGTAGAACTGGTAAAGCCCCGTCGCCACCAGCAACACGAGCGAGACGCCGGCGAGCATGCCGAAGCGCGCCGTGACCACGCGTGTGACGTCGCGGCGGAGGCGTTCCTCCGGGATCAGCCAGGTCGCCGGAATCACCGCGAGGAACAGCACCAGCTGCGGGCCGACCAGCACGGTCGCCGCGATCACGTGGATGACGAGTGAGAACGTGGTCACGTGCCCTCCGCCTGCGGTTCGGACCGCCCGGCGCGCCTAGGGGAGCGTCGCGCCGAAGATGTCGCGCGTCACGATCGCCTGGGAGCGTTCCGGCCCGACCGAGATCATGTCCACTTGCGCACCGAGCAACTGCTCGACGCGACGCACGTAGTTCCGGGCATCGGTCGGGAGATCGCCGAGGTGGCGGACGTCGCTGACGTCCTGCTGCCACCCGGGGAGCTCTTCGTAGATCGGCTTCGCGCGCGCGGCGTCGGCGAGTGTCGCCGGGAGCGTGGTGACGCGGCGATCGCCCACCTCGTAGGCGACGCAGATCTTGATGCGGTCGAACGCAGAGAGCGAGTCGAGCCGCGTGAGCGCGACCGACGTCACGCCGTTGATCCGCGCCGTGTAGCTCGCGAGCACGCCGTCGAACCAGCCGACGCGCCGTGGCCGCCCGGTGGTCGTCCCGTACTCCGCCGTGTTGGGTGCGCCGCCGAGCCCCTCGCGCAGCATCTCCATCGCGCCGCCCTCTGTGATCTCGGTCGCCATCGGACCGTGCCCGACGCGGGTCTGGTACGACTTATACACGCCGACCACGCGCTCGATCGCCGTCGGCCCTAGGCCGATGCCGATCGCCCCGCCGGCCGCCACCGAAGCCGGCACGGACGACGTCACGTACGGGTACGTCCCCGTGTCGAGGTCGAGCAACGAACCCTGCGCGCCCTCGAGCAGGATCATCTCGCCCCGTGCGTGCGCCTCCTGCACCACTGAGATCGTGTCGACGATGTACGGCCGCAGCTGATCGCCGTAGTCGAGGTAGCGCGCCTCGATCGCGTCCGCGTCCAGCGGCTCGAGCCCGTAGAGGCGGGTCAGCACGCGGTTCTTGTATTCGAGCACCGTGCGCAGCTTCCACCGGAAGTGCGGCGCATCGAGCAGATCCGCCATGCGAATGCCGCTGCGGCCGACCTTGTCGTGGAAGGCCGGGCCGGTCCCGGTGCCGGTCGTGCCGATCGCGAGTTCACCTCGCAGCGCTTCGTCGGCGCGGTCGATGATCGGGTGCCACGGCATGATCACGTGGGCGTGCAGACTGATCAGCAGGCGCGCCGTGCTCACGCCGCGCTCCGTGAGCATCTTGATCTCTTCGAGCAGCTTTGCGGGGTCGATCACGACCCCGTTCCCGATCACGCACGTCTTGTCCTCGCGGAAGATGCCCGCCGGGACGAGGTGCAGCGCGAACTTCCCGTGCTCGTTGATGATCGTGTGGCCGGCGTTGTTCCCGGCCGAGTAGCGCGCGACGACCGAGCAGTATCGCGAGTGGAAGTCCACGACACGGCCTTTACCCTCGTCGCCCCACTGACCACCGATCACGACGACTGCCGGCATGACGACTCCAGATCGGTGAGGTGGGATGCGACGGTGGGTGTCGCCGCGGTTGCGGCGCGGCGCCGGCACCAGTGTGACTGACGCACGCTTTGGCGGGAAGCAGCGCGCGCGTACCGTGATTGCGGAGTTGGACGCCGGCACCCGTCGGCCCAGCACACGGGGGGACCGTACGCGATGACGAGGGGCAGGTTCCGCCGCCGGGTGATCGGTGCCGCCGGGAGCGCGTGCGCGCTGCTCGCGCTCGCGGGGGGCGCGGCGTGCAGCGACGACAGTCCTCCGCCCCGCAGCCCGCTCGGCCCCGACACGGCCACCGCCGTGCCCGCAACGAGCGCGAGCGCGACGGCTTCCCCGACGCCTCCATCGACACCGACCGCGACCGCACCACCCGGCGGCACACCCGTGGACGTCGATCGCGAACTCGCGATCGGCATGGCGATCGAACGGATGGCGCAGTGGCTCGGCGTCGATCAGACCGATCTGGTGTTGGCGAGCTTTGAAGAGCAGACGTTCAGCAACGCCTGTCTCGACGTCGAACGCCCGGGTGTGATGTGTGCGCAGGTGATCACGCCGGGGGTCAGCGTTGGCCTGCTCGACCGCGTTGGCGCATCTCACGAGGTGCGCGCAGACGCGGCGCTCCAGAACTTCGCCTGGTCACCGGAGGCGACGGCGAGCGGCCGCGTGACGGCGATCGATCAGTCGGCGGGCACGCTGACGGTCGACGCGGGAGGCACGATCCTCCGCCTGCGGCGCGTACCGGGCACCCTCCAGGACACCCCGTTCAGCGACCTGACCGTCGGCGCGGATCTGTCGTTCGGCTTCGATCGCTCAGGGGTAGAGATTCGGCCGGACGTGCTCGTCTGGATCGGCGGATAGCAGAGCTCCCGCCGTCTGCACGCACCCGCCTCCCGCGGCGTACATGTGCGTCAGCGCGCGGCTGCGCGGCGCTCGATCGCATCCGCGCGGCCGACCAGCGTGCGGGCGTGACGCACGCTCCGGCGGTCGACCACGCGCGCGCCGCCGGCGACGTCGACCGCGCCGAGCCAGCGGCCGCGACCGCGTACGCGCTCCCACTCCGCGAGCATCGCGCGCGCCGCGGCGATGTCCTCCGGGTCGGGCGCGAATAGCGCGTTCATGCCACGCGCCTCGGCGTCGCTCGCGACGGCCACGCCGGTGGCGCCGAGGTCGCGGGCGCGCGTGGCCATGGCGGTGGCGTCGCGGCCCGTCACGATCCACGGCAGACCGGCCGCGGCCGCGCCGATCGCGACCTCGGCCATCGCGTGCTCGGCGAGCGTGGCGTGCGCGGTGCCGTTCGCTGGGGCGCCGAGGCTGCCACCGGCGCCGGCGTGGTCGAGCAAATCGCCGACGCGGATCGCGACTGCGCCGTGACGGTCGACTGCCTCGAGGATCGACGGCAGCGCGCGCAGGCCTCCGGCGGAGTCGAGCTCGGGGATGAGGCGCAGACTGCCGGGCGGCACGCCGCGCCGCATCTCGCGCTTGCGGATCGCGACGTCGGCGTCGCGCACGTCCTGGGGCAGGTCGGCGCCGGGGAGCACGACCGCCGAGATCGCCGCCATGACCACGGCGTCGACGTCGGCCTCGAGCTCGCCCGAGCGCGTGTCGCCGATGCGTACGACCACGGTTCGCCGGGCGCTCGCCGTGAGCGGCGCGTACTGCTCGACGAGCCGTCGCGCGGCCGCGCGCTGGCGCTGCGAGCCCGGCTCGGCGAGGTCGAAGAGCACGGCGTCCGCGGCAGCGGACGCAGCGGCGGCGTAGGCGGCTTCATCGTCGCCCGCGATCACGAGGACGCTGCGTAGCGCGAGCATGGCCATTCCCCTCCGATGCACGGCAGAGCGTCGGGCGCCGCGGCGACGGTGTGCGATGACGCGCGGTCACTCGCGATCGCCGAGCGATGCTAGGAGCCGCGCCGCCCGGCGTCTTGGCCGGCTCGCGGCCGCGCCTCGAGGATCGCCTCCAGCGCAGCGTCGCGGTCGGCGAGGTTGGGGAGCACTGCCGCCGCGCCGGCGGCGGCGAGCGCATCGGCACCGATGTGCCCGGTCGCCACACCGATCGCGATCGCGCCCGCGGCGAGCGCCGCCTGCACGTCGTGGTGCGTGTCGCCCACGACGACCACGCGATCACCGGGCGCGGCCCCGCACTCGCGCGCACCCGCGCGTACGAGGTCGGCGCGCGCTTCGTGATCGTCGCCAAAGCCGCCGCGCAGGGGTTCGAAGAAGCCGGAGAGTCCGGCGGATGCGAGCTTGATCGGCGCGTTTCGCCGGAGGTTGCCGGTCGCGAGCCCGAGCGTCACGTGGTCGTGCGTGGCCAGCGCGTGCAGCAGCGCGACCGCGCCCGGCAACTCCGTTGACGGCAGGCCGGCAAGCGCGGCGACGAGGGTCGGCGTGTAGGCCGCCGCGAAGCGCTCGAACATCCCGGCGAGCGGAAGCCCGCTCACGCGCGCGATCTCGGCCGCCATCCAGCGGTCGGTCCGCCCCTGGAAGTCGAGGCGGTCGAGCAGGCCGGGCACGCCCGTCGCGACGTCCAGCGCGGTGGCGAGGATCGCGCGGTTCGTCGGGATGCGGATCAGCGTCGAGTCGATGTCGAAGAGGACGATCACACGTGGGGTCATGCTGCGGTCGCTCAGACCGTCTCGTCTTCGCCGAGCGGCGCGCCGGCGTCGACGTCTGCGAGGAAGCGCAGCACCGCGTCGTTCCATGCGCGCGGCCGCTGACCCGAGGTGCCGTGTCCGCATCCCGCGAGCCGGACGACGCGGCGGCGCGACAGCGGGTCGATCAGCCGTGGCAGACCCTCGAGGATGCGTGCATCCTCGGTGCCGACGATCGCCAGCGTGCGCCCGCCGC
>JBBDXH010000029.1:0-8718 GCA_040902395.1 Dehalococcoidia bacterium | reverse complement strand
GTGGGGCTGGTGGCGGGCGCCGGGGCCGCTGCGACCGCGCTCAACGCCGTCGCGCGCGTGGGGGCCGCGGCGCGCGACGTAACCGTGGGCGACGGCCCGGCCGCGCTACGCGGCGCAACCGCTGCGACCGCGCGCATGCTCGACGCCCCGCCCGACGTGCACCCTCCCCATCGTCGCCGACCTGCTCGTCGACGCTGCCTGAGGCAGGGCTGCCCCGCCGTCGCGACCGCCTGCCGTGAGCAGCGCGATGCGGCGAGCGGGCGGCCGGGCGGTGAGCGCGCGTGCCGCGGCTAGCCGGTCGGGGCGTCCGGCAGCTCGAGCGGCGGGTAGAGCGGAATGCCGCCGCCGAAGGCGTCGCGCATCGTCATCCCGTAGTCCTGCTCGATGTTGCCGAGGTTCCACGCCTGCCGCTTGTAGTTCCAGTTGTCGGGCTTGAGCTCGTGCGCGCGCTTGAACTGCGCGATCGCGGCCTCCGTGTGCCCCTGTTCGTGCAGGTACACGCCGAGACGGAAGTGCGCGTTGGCCTGCGCGTTCGCGCCGTCCTGCGTGCCCATCCGGCGCACCGTCTCCGCGGGCGCGGTGACGTAGATGCTCGCCGGGCCCTGCTCGACCCAGTCGCGCACGGCGCCGAGGTACTGCTCATTGATGGTCGACTCCCCGGTCTCGCGATTGCGGCGCTGGATGGAGAT
Source organism: Dehalococcoidia bacterium (assembly GCA_040902395.1). Classification (GTDB taxonomy): domain Bacteria; phylum Chloroflexota; class Dehalococcoidia; order UBA2979; family UBA2979; genus VGNK01. The sequence continues at coordinate 8,029 of JBBDXH010000029.1, read as the reverse complement.
CGGGTCGTTCGCGCGCACGACGTTGCCGGCCTCGTCGATCCAGAAGACCGCCGGGACGTTGCGCGTGTTGTAGAGCTCCGGCACCACGTGGTGCTGGTCGATCACGGACGGGTGCGTCGGCGACGCGGCGGCGATGAAGGGTTCGGCCGCCTCGCGGCCCTTCGTGTCGCAGGCGACCGTGACTACCTCGAAGTTTCGGTCCTTGAGTTCCTCGCGCAGGGCCTGCCAGACCGGCAGGTCAAAGCGGCAGCCTCACCACGACGCCCAGGCGATCAGCAGGACCTTCTTGCCGCGATGGTCGGAGAGGCGGTGCATGCGACCGTCGAGATCGGGGAGTGCGAAGTCGGGTGCCTCGAGCGACAGCAAGCGTGTGCGCAGGTTCTCCGCCGCGACGCCGAAGTACCACGCGTCATGGGTGTCGTCGTGTGCGACCGGCTGGTCGAGGTAGCGGGCGAAGCCCGCGAGGTTGACCTGCGAAGCCGCGCCGTCCGCGCGGGCGAGCGCGGTCTGCGCCCCCGCGACGGGGATGCACAGCTCGTCACGACAGAGGCCCTCGGGTTTGAGTTCCCAGCCTGTGGTCGCCGTGAGGTCGGAAGTGCTCAGCCAGAGGTCCTCGCCGTCCGGCTGCCCACTGGCGGCCGGCATGGCGTGCTCGTCGTAGATGATGGTGACCGGCATGATCCGCTCCCGGGCGCGCATGGATGCTTCGTGGAATTGACGAAGCCGTGGGTGATGTTACACGGCGCCGGACGCCGGCCGCACGACGTGCGTGCCGCGGCGGGCGTGCCGCGCGTTAGCGGCCACGGAGGCGCGGATCGAGCTCGTCGCGGAGCGCATCGCCCGCGAGGTTGAAGGCGAGCACCGCGAGCGTGATCGCGCCGCCGGCGAAGACCGACTCCCACGGGTTCTGGTCGAGCGAGTTCCGACCCGAGTTGACCATCTTGCCCCATGTCGTCTTGTCGGCCGGACCCAGACCGAGGAAGGAGAGGGAAGCCTCCGCGAGGATGTAGAGCCCGATGCTAATCGAGAAGATCACGACGATCGGGGCGAGCACGTTGAGCAGCACGTGCTGCACCATCACGCGCAGATCGGTTGCGCCGTAGGAGCGCGCGGCTTCGACGAAGGGACTCGCGGTCAGCGCCAGCACCGCGGAGCGCACGATGCGGGTGGAGGCCGCCCACCCCAGGAAGCCAAGTGCCGCCACGGTCAGCGGGAGGTTGGGCTGATCCATGATCGAGACCAGCAGCAGCAGCAGCACGAGTCCGGGGAAGGCCTGCACCGCGTCCACGACGCGTTGCACGATCAGGTCGACGCGGCCGCCGAAGTAGCCCGAGATCAGCCCGGTAGCCGTGCCGCTCAGCACCGCGATCAGCGACGCGCCGATGCCGATGATCACGGCGAGTCGCGTGCCCACGATGATGCGCGCGTAGATGTCGCGACCGAACTGGTCAGTGCCCAGCCAGTGTTCCCAGTCCGGCGCCTGGAAGCGATCCTGGATGAAGGGCGTGCTGAGTCGCGGATTGCGCGCGATTTCGAGCGCCGTCGCGGTCGCCCTGAACTCCGGGTTGGCCGTCTGGAAGACCTGGTTGTCACCGTAGCGCTGAAGCACCGGCGAGAGCAGCGCGATCAGCAGGATCAGCACCATGCCCAGCACGCCCGCCGCGCCCAGCTTGTTGCGCCGTGCGAGCAGCACCGCCTGGCGCATCCGCGAGCGCCGTCGCGGCAGCATCATCGCGATCGCTCGCGTGGTGGCGGGCAGGACCGTGTCGTTGCTGGCCACGGGCGTGTGCTCCTCCGGCTACGTGTAGCGAATGCGCGGGTCCAGCCACGCGTACGCGATGTCGACGAGCAGGTTCGTGGTCACGATCACCGCCGCGATCACGAGCACGATGCCCTGGAACGGCGGGAAGTCGCGGATCAGCAGGCGCGTGAAGAGGTAGCGCCCGACACCGTCGATATTGAACATGTTTTCGAGGATGATCTGGCCGCTCACAATGCCGGCGATTGTGAAGCCCATGACGGTGAGCACAGGCAACATCGCGTTCTTCATGGCATGGCGGACCCATACCGTGCGGTCGTTGAGACCCTTCGCACGCGCCGTGCGGATGTAGTCGTTGCGCATCACCTCGAGCATCTGCGAGCGCAGGATGCGCATGATGCCGGCACCGCCCGAGATGCCTCCTGCGATCGCGGGAATGGAGTACAGCTTGAGCGCTCCCGCGGGATCGTCCCAGAGGTGCGGGCTGCCGACGATGTCTATCCGAAAGAGGTCGAACTTCAGGACGATCAAGGTCATCAGGATCGCGAGGAAGAAGACCGGTGTGGCGACCCCGAGGATCGCGAAGGTGCGGAGCACGTAGTCCACCCACGTGTTCTGCTTGACCGCGCTGAGCACGCCGACCGGGATGCTCACCGAGAATGCGACCAGCGTGATCAGCGCGCCCAGCTCGAGCGTGGGCGGCAGGTGCCGGCCGAGTTCGACCCAGGTGGTGCGCCGGCTGTCGTACGACGTGCCCAGGTCGAGCATCGCCGTGTTCGTGATGAACGTCGCGTATCGCTCCCACACCGGCTTGTCGAGGCCGAGCAACCGCCGCGCTTCCTTCAGCGCTTCGGAGTAGTCCGCCAGCTCGAGGTTCGTCGCGACCGTGCGCTGGGCGAAATCGCCGGGAAGCAGGCTGGTCGAAAAGAAGACCAGCGAAGCCACGACCCAGAGGACCACCACGTTCAGTATCAGCCGTCGGGCGATGTACTGGGTCAGGGTCGTCTCCAGATCGTGGCTTCGCGCGAAGGTGAGTCGCTCAGTCCACCGGGTGCCTAGAGCGTGATCGACGGCCGCCCCGCGAACGACGGGTCCTTCTGATCGAGCCACACGTTCCGCGGCGCGAGGTGCCCCGGGAAGATGTTGTAGCCGGCGCCCGGTTCCCCGTTCATCGGCGCCGTCTTGACGTTGGGGTGGTAGTAGTTCCAGCCCGCACTGCGGCTGATGTAGTTGTAGAGCACGACGTTCCCGTACTGCCCGTTCTCGAGGATGATGCGCTGCGCTTTGCGGCTGAGATCGACCGCCTCCGGAAGGTCGGTCGTGACCAGCGCGTCCTCGAGCAGCTTGTCGAGATCCGGGTTGTTGACGTGCTGGAAGTTCGTGGTGCTCGCCGAGTGGAACCCCTGCTGCATTCCGCTCCGGGGGTCGGGGCCGGTGACCTGCGAGGTCCACGCAAACCAGTTCGGGAACGTGCCGTTCGACAGGTTCGGAATGATCTCGTCGTTGTAGGTCGTGCGCGTCGACTTGAACTGGGTGACGCCGAGCGCCTCGTTGAGCATGGTCGGGATCACCTGCGTGGTGTCCGGCCACGGCCCCAGCCAGGTGTCCGGGATCTTGATGTCGATCTCGCCGAGGCCGGCGCCGCCCGCTGCCGCCCAGAGATCGCGGGCGACCTTGATGTCGGCTTCGCGGTCGGCGCGGTAACCGTCCATCTGCACCAGTTCCTCGGGCGTGATCGCGTACCCCTCCTGCAGCCATGTCACCGGCCCGCTCACCTGCCCGAGCCCCTGGTGGAAGGTCTGGATCGTGGCGCGACGGTCGAAGGCGGTGTGGAGCGCGTGTACGAGGCGCACGTCCTTGAACTGCTGGTTCATGTTCAGGTGCAGGAACACGGTGTTGGCGACACCGGTGAGCACCTCCCACATCTCGGTGCTGTGGGCGTCGATGATCGACTTCGTCAGGCTCGGATCCGGCGACGAGAAGCCGTCCACCTGCTTCTGCTCGAAGGCGACACGGTGGGCGTTGGGGTCCTCGAACAGGATCGGGTAGATCCATCCGTCGAGGTGCGGCTCGCCTTTGCGGAAGTTGTTCGGGTTCTTCTGGAACTTGATCTCTTCGCCGGACCGCCATTGCTTCAGGGTGTACGCGCCGGTCGCCGGCATCGCCGTCTCGTCCAGCGTGCGGTGATCGACCTCGAACTTCTCGGCCGCCTCACGGTTCGGGACGGTGCTGAAATACGCGGACAGGCGATCGAGGAACGCCCCGTTCGGCGCGGCGAGCTGCGCAGTGATCGTGAACTCATCCGGCATCTCGATCTTGGTGAGCGACTTGTAGAAGGTCTGGAAGCGGAACGGTGTCTCCGTGCCATCCGCCAGTTTGCCCGCGGCCTGGCGTTCCCACGCCCACTTGACGTCTTCCGCCGTGAACGGCCGGCCGCCGGTGAGCGGGGTGTCCTGCCACTTCACGTCCTGGCGGATCTTGAAGACGTAGTTCGCGGCGTCGGGTGCCTCGTACGTCTCGGCGAGATCGCCCTCGATCTCGCCCGTGTCCGGATTCGAATAGCGCACGATCTTGTTGAGCACGTAGTTCGACAGCCAGGAGGTGGGGTCACCGAACGCGCGATGCACGTCGACGGAGTCGAAGACGTTGCCGCCGAGGAAGACGCCGCGCGAGATGCCGCCGGGCACCGGGCCCATCGCGGCCGCCTGGGTAGGGGCCGCGGTCGCGCCGGCCCTGCATGCCGCCCCGGCCGTGCCGCCACTAGGCGCCGCTGTCGCCGTGGCAGCCGTGTCGTCGTCTCCGCCACAGCCGACCAGCGCGGCAGCGGCCAGACCGGCGCCACCGACGACCGCCCCGCGTACGAACCCGCGACGAGAGAGCCGCCTTGACGGCGCATCCCGAAGCCAATAGTTGTCGCCAAACACGCTCACGAAGCGCTCCCTCCGGGAAGCGGGGATCCGGCGTCATCCGGCTCCGGTATGAATCCCGCTCTGCGGCGCACTGTACTACGGTCGTGTTTTCCAGAGTAAGCGGGCCTGCGCGGCACGTTCGACCTCCGGCGGCGCGCGCGGACGGTTCCGAAACGACGCTGCGGTCCGATCTCGCGCCCCGCGCTGCTTCGACGCCGCGGCGCCTCGGGACGGGTGCGCGAGCGGGCAGTCACGGGGACGGGGCGTGATCGCCGGGCGGTGCCGTCGCGGCGGTCGGTCGCCGGCCGGCGGCGAATGACCGACGGACTCGTAGACTCACTCACGGCCGGGCCGCGTGGACGACGCGAGGCGCCGCGCGGGCAGGCCAGCAGTGACGAGGAGGCGAACGATGGACGTGTTCGAAGCGGTGCGCACAGTGCTCGCGGTGCGCGAGTTCGACTTCCGCCCGGTGCCGGCCGACGTGATCGACCGAGTCGTGCAGTCAGCGCACCTCAGCGCGAGCAGCAAGAACGACCAGCCGTGGCACTTCGTCGTGGTGGAGGATCGCGACACACTGCGGCAGCTCGGCGAGGTGGCGACCAGCGGCCGCTACACGGCGCAGGCCGCGTTCGCCGTCGTCGTCTGCTACCGGCACGACTCGATCTTCGGCGTCTCGGACACCAGCCGTGCGATCCAGTCCATGGTGCTCACGGCGTGGGAGCACGGCGTCGGCTCGAACTTCGTCGGGTTCCACGGCCTCGACGGCGTCAAGCCGTTGCTCGCCATCCCGGACGACGTCGATGTCCTGGCGATCATCCCGTTCGGGTACCCCGCGCAGCCGGGCGGCCGCGGCAAGAAGCGCCGCAAGCCGATCGGCGAGGTGGTGCATCGCGGTCGCTTCGGGGTGGCGTGGGCGTAGTCCGGGCGTGGTCGCAACCCCGCGCCCGCCGCGCCGCCGCCTCGCGGGGCGACCGCGTCGAGGGTGCGCAGCGGCGCCCGCCGCGGGCAGGCGCCGCCGCTGCCGCTCGGCACGATTCAGCGTGGTAGCCTCCCCCGCGCTCGTGGACGGCAGGGGACAGCCCGCCGGCTCCGAGACGGCACGCCAAGCTGGGGCCGGTCAGTCGGGGGAGCGGAGAAGGGGATGTCCAGCAACTTCGAGTCGGAGATCAGTCGCGTGCGCGGAGCGCTGGATGCGCTGCGCGCCGACGTGGACCGCCTCGGCGCCGCAGGTGCCGAGGCGATCGCCGCGGCCGCGGTGTCCACGCCGGTGGGCTCCGGCGGCGAGCAGGCCAACCGTGGCAACGTCGTCGTCACCAGCGCGGGCGGAAACCTCGCGTACACCGGGACATTCGCCGCCGGGCCGCTCTCGCTCACCATGGACGCGATCGTCGATCAGAAGACCGGTCGCACGGTCGCCGGCCACGAGATCGTGCTCCACCAGGACCTGGGCGAGGTGTTCAAGCGCACGCACGGCGTCGCGCAGGGGTTGATCAGCGTGCGCTACGACTTCGGCCCGGCCGTCGAGGGCGTGAACACGCTCGTGCTGGTGGGCGAGGCGAGCGCAGCGAACGTCTTCATCCACGGGCAGGTCGACGGCTTCGCGCTCTTCCCGAGCCGGGTCACGAAGCAGGGCTGCTCCTGCGACGGGACAGCGAACTCCGCGGTCATGGTCGATCTCGGCGACGGCAAGGCGCGGCCGCTCGCCGTGGCGTTTCCGGATGCCTACACCGAGGCGCTCAAGCCGCTGATGGAGGCGATAGCAACGACGGTTGCCGCCGAGCGCTATCTGCGTGGAAACCTCGAGTCGCTCGCATTCTCGGGCTGCTTCTGGGGGACCGTGGCCTGCGAACTCGCCGCAAAGGCCTGCATCCTTGGCTGCGCGGGCAACCCGTTCTGCATGGCCGCGTGCCTGCTCGCTGAGGTGGCCTGCCTGCTCGCGCTCGACGAGAGCAAGCGTCCCGCGACCGCGGTGCTGGTGTAGCGGTCGCGTAGACGATGCCTGCACCGGCGTCGGCGGGCGGCGGGTATCGGCGCGCGCGCCGAACGCCGACACTGATCGCGCTCGCGCTGTCGATCGCGCTGGCGTGCGCGTTCGCGGTGCGAAGCGCCCGCCGGTCCCGCCGCCTTGGGTAGCGGGGGGGCGCGTGACGCATCCGTCGCGCGCCACCGCGTCCGGAAGGCACGCCACGAACGGCAGACGGACGCGATCGCGTCGGCTCGGAGCCCGCAAACGAAGGGACTGCCATGGCCAAGACCGAATCGTTCGACATCACCACCGGCGCCGACCTCCAGGAGGTCGACAACGCCGTCAACCAGGCGCGCAAAGAGATCATCGGGCGCTTCGACTTCAAGGGCGTGCTCGCTGAGATCGAGTTCGACCGCGCCGCCGGCACGCTCGAGATCCACACCACCGATGAGTTCAAGCTCGACGCGATCTGGGACCTGCTCGTCGGCCGCTTCGTCTCGCGCGGCGTGCCCGTGTCGAACATCAAACGCGGCGACGTGCAGCGCGCGGGCGGCAACACGGTGCGCCAGGTGGTCACGCTCGTGCAGGGCATCGACGCCGAGACGGCGCGACGCATCACGAAGTTCATCCGCGATCAGAAGCTGAAGCGCGTGCAGTCGCAGATCCAGGGCGACGCCGTGCGCGTCTCGGCACCCAATCGCGACGACCTCCAGGCGGTCATTCGCGCAGTGAGTGGCGAGGACTGGGGCGTCGAGTTGAACTACGGCAACTACCGATAACCCGGCTCCACCCCGGGCGGTCTGCCCGTCGCGCCCGGCCTGCGACGGGCTATTGGACGGTGACCGAACCCGTCATGAACGGGTGGATCTGGCAGAAGTACGCGAACGTACCCCGCACGCTGAAGGTGTGCGCGAACGATCCGCTCGCGACGATCGAGCCCGAGTCGAACGAACCTTCGGTCGCCGTGACGGTGTGCGGCGCGCCATCGGCGTTCGTCCAGGTCAGCGTCGACCCCACCGCCACGGTCAGCGGGGTCTCGAATGCGAAGTCTGAGATCGAGGTGCTCACAGCGATCGGCGCAAGCGGCGCCGCTGTAGGCGCGGCTGTGGGTGCTGTCGTGGGTGCGGCCGTGGGCGCGGCCGTGGCGGTCGGGGCCGGCGGTGGCGCCGTGGCGGTCGCCGTGGCGGTCGCCATGGGCGTGGGCGTCGAGGTGGCCGCAGGGGACGGCGTCGCCGTCACCGCTGCGGGCGTCGCCGTCACCGCCGCGGGCGTTGCCGTCGGCGCGGCAGGCGTCGCGGTGAGCGGCGCGGGGGTCGGGCTCGCGGTGCTCTCCGTTCCGCCGTCCGAGCAGCCGGCCGCGATCGCGAGCCCGACCGCGGAGATGCCGATCCGGAA
>JBBDXH010000028.1:0-8757 GCA_040902395.1 Dehalococcoidia bacterium | reverse complement strand
GAGCGCGGCCTGCTTCCGTGGGACGCTGATCACCTCATTCGGAGGCTGGCACCGACGTCGCGCGCAGGTCCGGCTTCGCGGACGATTCCTCCGACCGCCCGCGCGCGTTGACGTGGTAGCACATTAGTTCTATCGTCCGCCGCAAGAATGGCGACGGCGAGGGGTTCAAGCGATGCAACTCAGCGGGTTCAACATCAACGTGACGAGCGAACAGCCGGAGGTGCTGGCAGCCTGGTACCGGGACGTACTCGAGCTGCCGCCGGTCCCGGAGATGGGCGAGGCGGCGTTCAGCCTCGGTGAGCGGACGGCATTCCTGATCGACGGACACTCGGAGACGCGCGGCAAGGCGCGCGAGCCGCAGCGGGTGCTGATCAACTTCATGGTGAACGATCTCGCGTCGGAGCGGCAGCGGCTGCTCGAGCGTGGCGTCCAGTTCATCCGCCCGCCGGAGCGTGAGCCGTGGGGCGGCCTGATCACGACCTTCCTGGATCCCGACGGCAACTACCTCCAGCTGATCGAGTACAAGCCCGGCGGGTAATCGGCGGCTCCGCTCGCACTCTTCAGCGGCAGCGGCGGCCGCTGAAGAGTGCCGGGAGCCGCGCGGCGTCCCCGCGCGGAACCGGATCGAGCGCCTCCCCGTCTACTTCACGTCCACCCAGCCGTACTGGCCGTTCTCGACGAGGTGCGGCCGGACGTTGCAGATCACGAGGTACTTGCCGGGCGCCATGAACGTGACGCTGATGTCGGACGCTGCGAACGGCAGCGTACCCACGGCGATTGCTCCGGCGAAGTCGTTGATCAGCAGCGGCGTTCCGCCGGATAGGTCCACGTCGTCCAGGCCCTTGCCCACCTGGTAGACGACGACCTGGTGGAAACCGTCCACTTCGAAGTCGACCGTGCCCCCGGCCGCGATCACGGCCGTACGCGGCCGCATCCGATCGAGGGCGTGGGTGGAGGCGTCGCCGAACGGCGGTCCGTTGCGCGCGTCCGGGGAGCCCACGGAGGTGCTGCCGAAGCGCACCGTCGCCGAGTCAGGCGGAGCGCCGAAGGCCGCAAGCGGCGAGAGCAGCATGACGCCCGTCCCGAGCAGCACCAGGATCCCGAGTACATGTCTGACACGCATGACGAGCCCCCCCTTCAGACACCACGCTGCCAGCCCGGGAGGACCCTAAGACGGCGCCGAGAGACGTGTCAATACACGTGTGATGCGACCGCCCCGCCCTCAAGCCCCCGGGCGAAGCGAAGTCTCCGCCTCCGACGCGGTCGGGCGCAGGGATCGGCGCGCGCGAGCGGCCAGACGGTGAGCCGCGCCTGTATGTCGCGGATGATCCGGCCGGGCCCCCCCACTACCTACTCCGGGTACGTCGCCGCCGTCCGCGTCGCGAGCTCGGTCACGGTGCCTCGGACGAAACCGTCCGCGAGCATGCGGTCGACGAGGGCCGCAAAGCCCTCGGCGCCGGCGACCTCGACACGCAGGGTGATGCGCACGACGCCGATCGGCAGGTCGGCGGGAACGAGGTCGTGCTCCACGCCGATCACGTTCGCGCCGGCAGCGGCGGCCGCCGCTGTGGCCATCGCGAGCTCCCCGGGCATGTCCGCGGCGGCGATCGTCAGCTCGCGCAGGCGACCGGCCGCGAGCAGGCCGCGCTCCATCAACCGGCCGAGCTGCGTGACGTCGATGTTCCCGCCGGAGAGCACGGCGACCGTCGGGCCGCGTGCCTCCACGCGGCGCGCGAGCAGCGCGGCCACGCCGAGCGCGCCGGCGCCCTCGGTCACGAGCCGCGAGCGCTCGACGAGGAACACGATGGCGCGCGCGATCTCTTCTTCGCTCACCGCGATCACGTCGTCCACAAAGCGTTCGATCAGCGCGAGCGTGAGCGCGGACGGCCCGGCCACGGCGACCCCGTCCGCGATCGTGTGTGCGACGGGCGCGCGCACGGGCCGGCCTTCGGCGCGCGAGGCGATGATGCCGGGCATGGCGCGCGCCTGGACGCCGATCACGCGCGCGGCCGGCCGGCGCGCCTTCAGCGCCAGGGCGACGCCGGCCAGCAGACCGCCCCCGCCGGCCGGCACGAGCACGGTGTCGACCTGCGGGCACTGCTCGAGCACTTCGAGCGCGACCGTCCCCTGCCCCGCGATCACGGCGGGATCGTCGAACGGCGGCATGTAGAGGTAGCCACGTTCGACCGCGATCACCCGCGCGCGCTCCTGCGCGGGCCACAGCCCCCCGTCGACGAGCTCGATCTCCGCGCCGTACTCCAGCACCGCGCGCTGTTTCGCGAGCGGAAGCCCGCGCGGCATCACGACGATCGCCGGCAGCCCGTGGCCACGCGCGGCGAGGGCGACACCCTGTGCGTGGTTTCCCGCGCTCGCGGCGACGACGCCAGAGGGCAGCGGTGACTGCAACGCGAGCATGTTCGCCGCGCCGCGCACCTTGAACGAGCCGGTGCGCTGGAGGTTCTCGCACTTGAGCAGCACCTCGCTGCCGGTCTGCTCCGAGAGCGCGACGCTCGGCCACAGCGGCGTGGTGTGCGCGACATCGGCGATGCGCGCGCGGGCGTCGTCGACGTCGCGAATCGTGACCGTGATCGCGGGCATACGCCCATCATGCGCGCCTTCCGGCGGCGGCGGCGCGCGCCGGCCGGAAAGCGTTACGTTACGTACGTTGTCGGGCCTCTTCGGCCGGCGCTACCATCCGCCCACGCTGACCCGAGGGAGTACGGCATGAAGGACTACACGTCGGACGCTCTACGCAACGTCGTGCTCATGGGCCACGGCGGTTCGGGGAAGACCACGCTGGCCGAGGCGATGCTCCACGTGTCCGGCGCGATCTCGCGCATGGGACGGGTCGAGGACGGCAACACCGTCCCCGACTTCGACGAGGAAGAGCACCGGCGCGGCTACTCGATCTCATCGGCGCTCATCCCCATCGAGTGGGGGAACGTCCGCGTCAACCTGATCGACACCCCGGGCTACGCCGACTTCGAGGGCGAGGTCGTCGCCGCCAGCCATGCCGCGGAGGCAGCGCTGATCACGGTCGACGGCACGGCCGGCGTCGAGGCCGGCACGGAGACGGCCTGGGAGCACGCCGACGAGGCGCACCTCCCGCGCGTTCTGCTCGTCACACGGCTGGACCGTGAACACGCGAACTTCGACAGCGTGCTCGCGCGACTGCGCGAGCGCTTCGGGCCGCGCTGCGTGCCGATGGCGATCCCCATCGGCAGAGCGAGCGCTCTCGAAGGCGCCGTCGACCTGCTGACCGGCATTGCCTATCGCGGGGCGGCGGAGAGCGAGGCGCCCCCGGAGCTGGCGGATGCGATCGCGGCCGCGCGCGACATGCTCATCGAGTCCGTCGCTGAGACAGACGACGCGCTGCTCGAGCGTTACCTCGAGGGCGGCGAGATCACGGACGAGCAGCTCACCCAGGCGCTGCACAACGGCTTCGCCGCCGGCGTCGTCTTCCCGGTGCTCCCCGTCTGCGCCACCCACGAGGTGGGCGTGCGCACGCTGCTCGACGACGTCGTGCGGATCTTCCCCTCGCCGCTCGACCGCAAGCTCGACGACGGGACGGGGCTCGTCGCCGACGTGAACGGTCCGCTGGCGGCGCACATCTTCAAGACCACGGCCGACCCATTCGTCGGCCACCTCTCCTTCATGAAGGTCCTCTCGGGCAGGCTCACTCCGCAAATGCAGCCGTACAACCCGCGCGCGCGCACGACCGAGCGGCTCGGGCACCTCTATCTGCAGCGCGGCAAGGAGCAGATCGAGGTCGCGGCGCTCGTCGCCGGCGACATCGGGGTCGCCGCGAAGCTCCAGGGCACGATCACCGGCGACGTCCTCGTCTCCTCGCCGGAGGCGGCGGTGGCAGTCCCGCCGCTGCCGCTGCCGTTGGGCACGTACCGCACTGCCCTGCACCCACACAGCAAGGAAGACGTGGACAAGCTCTCGACGGCGCTGCACCGCATCACGGAGCAGGATCCGACGATCCGTGTCGAGCGGGACCCCGACACGCACGAGATGATCATGACCACGCTCGGCGACGCGCAGGCAGCGGTCGCGGTCGCGCACCTCGCGAAGAACTACGGCGTCACGGTCGACGCGACCGTCCCACGCGTGCCGTACCGCGAGACGATCAGCGCTCCTGCCAAGTCCGAGTACCGGCACAAGAAGCAGACCGGCGGGCACGGCCAGTTCGGCCACGTCGTGATCGAGATCGAACCGCTCGAGCGCGGCGCCGGCTTCGAGTTCGCGGACTCCGTCACGGGTGGCTCGGTGCCCCGTCAGTTCATCCCCGCCGTGGAGAAGGGCATCGCCGAGGCGCTGCCGGAAGGGCCGCTCGCGCACTCGCCGCTCGTCGACCTCCGCGTGCGGTTGACGGACGGCTCGTTCCACGCAGTCGACTCGTCCGAGATGGCGTTCAAGCTGGCCGCGGCGCAGGCGCTCAAGCAGGGCGTGCTCGATGCGCACCCGCAGCTGCTCGAGCCGGTCATGCGCCTGCGCGTGAAGGTCCCGAGCGGGCATGTCGGCGACGTGATGAGCGACCTGAGCGGCCGCCGCGGCGCGGTGCATGGCGTGGAACCGGACGGTGCGTGGAGCGCGATCGAGGCGGACGTGCCGCTCGCCGAGGTGCAGCGCTACGGCAGCGACCTGCGCGCGCTCACGGGCGGCCGCGGTCGCTTCGAGATGCACTTCGACCGCTACATCGAGGTGCCCGCGCACGTGCAGCAGCAGGTGATCCAGTCGCTCGAGGCAGCAGCCGCCGCGCGTTGAGCCCGCGCCGTCACGATCGTGCAGGCGAGGACGGTCCTTCCGGTTCCGGAGGGCCGCCCGGCTTGTGATCGGCCGGCGCAGCCGTCAGTGCGCAGCGGTGTCTTCGCGCTGCCAGAGCGCGCGGTAGCGCTCCCCCGTGATCGCGCAGCGGCGTTCGTACAGCTCGAGCCGCCGGAGGGTGGCGAGACACGCGAGCGCGGCGTCGCTCGGCGCGTGGCAATCCGCATGCTCCTCGAAGCGGCGCATGATGTGGTCCCATACGCCGAGCGCACGCAAAGACGCCACACGGCGCGTCCATGGGATCCAGCTCACGGACGTCGGATGCGGCAGCTCGGGACGCAGCCGCCGGATCGAACGCAGGCGATCGGCGGAGCTGCCGGCCATCGGCAGCAGGCGCACCATCGGCCCCACGTGCTCGGACGTCCGGTTGTCGATCAGGAGTGTCTTCCCGAGCGAAGGGAAGTAGAGACTCACCACCTCCGCCTCGTCGATGTTCCGCTGAATGACATCGAGATCCGTCTCGACTCCGTTGTCCAGCACCCTCGCCCCCCGCCCCGAATCACGCCCGATTGCCTGCGTCCGCCCTCGCGACCAGCCGCACGAAGCGGTGCCGCCCCACGCGGATCTCGTCGCCCTGCTGCACCTCGATCGTGAACGACGAGACCGTCTCGCCGTTGATCGCGACCGCGTTCTGCGAGACCAGCCGGCGCACCTCGCCGTTGCTCGCCGCCAGCCCCGCCTCCACCAGCACATGGCTCAGCGGGGCCGGTGCGTCGAGCGCGTGCTCCGGCATCTCGTCCGGCGTCTCGCGGCGCTGGATCGTCGCCTCGAAGTAGCGCTGCGCTTCCTCCGCCGCCCCCGCGCCGTGCAGCGACGCGGTGATCTCGAAGGCCAGCTCCTTCTTCGCGTCCATCGACGCGAGCTTCCCCAGCTCACATGCCGCACGCAGCGCCGTCACGCGCTCGGGCGTGAAGCGTGTCACCAGCGTGAAGTAGTCGAAGATCACCGCATCCGGGATCGACATCACCTTGCCGTAGATGTCGTTCGGCGGCTCGTCGATGCCAATGTAGTTGCCGGTCGACTTCGACATCCGCGCGTGACCATCCGTACCCACGAGGATCGGCGTCGTCAGCACGACCTGCGGGCGCTGACCGGCGTCCTCCTGAAGGGAGCGGCCGGCCATGAGGTTGAACAGCTGGTCGCTGCCGCCCACCTGGACGTCGGTCTCCAGGTGCACGGCGTCGTAGGCCTGCATGAGCGCGTACATGAACTCGCTGATGTAGATCGCGTCACCCGTCTCGAAGCGCTGCGCGAAGTTCTCGCGGCGCAAGAACTGCGCGACCGTGAACTTCGCGCTCAGGCGGATGACGTCCGCGAACGTGAGCTGCCCGAGCCACTCGGCGTTGTAGCGCACGGCCGTGCGCTCCGCGTCGAGGATGCGGAACGCCTGCTGCGTGTAGGTGAGCGCGTTCGCCGCGAGTTGCTCGGGCGAGAGCATTGGGCGCGCCTTGTTCTTGTCGGACGGATCCCCGACCAGGCCGGTGAAGTTCCCGATCAGGAACGTCACGTCGTGGCCGAAGTCCTGGAACTGGCGCAGCTTGCGCATCGTCAGCGTGTGGCCGAGGTGGAGGTCAACCGACGTGGGGTCATACCCGCAATAGACGCGGAGCGGTCGGTCCTCCTCCAGCCGCTCGCGCAACTCGCGCGCCATGGTGCGTGCGGTTTCCGCATCGCCGAACTCGATGCCTGCCATGAGGATGCCCAGCTGCTCGTCGACGGGCGCCATGCGACGCGTCGTCCGGGCCGCGCGTTCCGGAGCCGTCATGCGAACCACTCCCGCGTCGTCTGGACGTCCCGCCTCATCTGCGCCACCAGCTCGTCCACGCCCGCGAACTTGCGCTCCTCGCGAATGCGGTGCAGCAGGTCCACGCTCACGACTTGCCCGTAGAGATCGCCCTCGAAGTCGAGCAGGTGCGTCTCCACGCGGCGCATCGCGCCGTCAAACGTCGGCTGCGTGCCGATATTCGTGACCGCGTGGTAGCGGACGTCGGCCACGTGCGCGCGCGTGACGTAGACGCCGTTCGGCGGCAGCGCGCGGTCGGCGGCCACGCCGATGTTCAGCGTCGGGAAGTTGAGCGTGCGCCCGCGCTCGTCGCCATGGAGCACCGGGCCGCGCAGCGAGAACGGCCGGCCGAGCAGCGTCGCGACCGCTTCCATCTCGCCGGCGCCCAGGGCGTTGCGCACGCGCGTGGACGAGACGCGGTCGGCGTCGCTCTGGAGCAGCGGCAGCGCGATCAGCTCGAAGCCCAGCTCATCACCGAACGCGCGGATCCGCTCGCTGTCGCCCTCGCGACCGCGACCGAGGTGGAAGTCGTCGCCGACGACCAGCAGACGCAGGCCGGCCTCCTCGACGAGCAGGCGAACGAAGTCGTACGCGGAGACCTGCTGGAGCTCGGACGTGAACTGGAGGACCGAGACGAAATCGATGCCCAGCTCGCGGAGCAGCTCCACGCGACGTTCGAGCGAGTCGAGGTAAGAGAACGGGATATCGGGGCGTACGACGGTGATCGGGTGTGGATGAAAGGTGATGATGCCGCTGCCGAGGTTGCGCGCCTTCGCCTCCGCAAGCAGGCGCCGGACCAGCATGCGGTGACCCTCGTGCACGCCGTCGAAGACGCCGATCGAGAGCGCGTGCTCTCCCGGCGTCTTGCTGCGCCTGAGCTCCTCACGAACGAGTAGCACAGGGCGGGGGTCCCTTCTCGTCGCAGCCGCGTCGCCTGGCTCGGGCCGACCGGCATCCTACCATCGCCCGGTCCGCGATCCGTGCCGTGCCGGCGCGGTCCGCGCCCGGCGACCGCCGCCCGGCCGGCCGGCTAGTCATGCGCGGCGGATTCGCCGGCGAAGCCGACGGCGTCCGCGCGGTCTGCGCCGAGCTCCGCGCTTGCCGCGAGCGCCGCCACGTCGGGACGCATCGCTCCTTCGCGCCGCACCAGATCGATGTCGCCGAAGGCCTCCGCCTGCTGCGCTCGGAGGTAGTTCGACTTGATGAGTTCGAGCACCGCGAGGAAGTCCACGATCACGACCACGCGCGAAGTCGCCGCCTCGATCAGCCGGCGGAACGACGTCCGGCCATCGCGGTCGAGCGTGTCCACGAGCGACGCCATGCGATCGCGCAGGCGCACGGGCTCTCGTCGCACCTCGGCCGACGGCTCCTCCTCGGGCAGCCGCGCGAGCACCACGCGAATGAGCTCGGCAAGCGAGTCGAGCGTGACCGTGTCGAGACCGGTGGGCAGGCTGACCTTCGGGCGCGTCGCCTCGCGGCGATACGTCGCGTGGCCGCGGTCGCGCCCGCGCAGGAACTCCGCGGCATCCTTGTAGCGACGGTACTCGCGGAGCGCGTCGATCAGCTCGCGCGCTTCGGACTCCGGCTCGTCGCGGGCGCTGTCTTCGTCCGCGCGCGGCAACAGCGCGCGCGACTTCAGCAGCAGCAGGCGCGCGCCGACGGCGACGAAGTCGGCGAGCGCGCCGAGGTTGATCTGCTCGTTCGACCGAAGGTGCTGCATGTACTGCTCGGTGACGGCGAGCAAGGACACCTCGGTCACGTCCAGCTCGTCTCGCTCGATCAGGTGCAGGAGCAGGTCCAGCGGGCCCTGGAACGCCGGCAGTTGCAGGCGGAACGCCTCGCCCTCGGCGCCCTCGCCGCGCTCGGCGTCCGGGGCAGGCGCGGGCGGAAGCGACCGCGCCGTTTCCGGATCGCGTTCCGACATAGCGGGCGTCTCCGTCGCCCGGCCGCTCAGCTCGTGGCCACCGAAGCCGCGGGCGCCGGCGCGAACGGTCGGCCGATCGCCTCCCCGAGCGCACGCACCTCGTTGGCCAGCGATGCGAAGTTCGCCGGCGTCAGCGACTGCGCGCCGTCCGACAGCGCGTGGTCCGGGTTCGGGTGCACCTCGATCATCACGCCGTCCGCGCCAACCGCGATCGCGCCCA
>JBBDXH010000027.1:0-1347 GCA_040902395.1 Dehalococcoidia bacterium | reverse complement strand
GGTTCCTGGGCCCCAATGGGGCGGGGAAGACCACGACCATCAAGCAGCTGATGGGCCTGATCCACCCGACCCGAGGGTCCGCCGCGATATTCGGGCTGGACGTGGAACGCGACTCAGTCGAGGTGAAGCGCAGGGTCGGCTACGTGCCCGGTGAGCTGCCGCAGTTCGGCGGATGGCGGGGCGACGAGATCGTGGCCTACCTCGCCGGTCTGCGGGGCGGGGTCGAAGACGTGGCCGTCGCGGACATGGCGACGCGGCTTGATCTGGATCTCGGCCGCCGCTATCGCGAGTACTCGCACGGCAACAAGCAGAAGCTCGCGTTGACCCTGGCGTTCATGCATCGCCCGCCACTGCTGATCCTGGACGAGCCGACGAGCGGCCTCGATCCGCTGCATCAGCAGGCCTTCTACTCCCTCGTCCGCGACGCGCGTGAGCGCGGTGCAACGGTCTTCCTGTCTTCCCACGTGCTTTCAGAGGTCGAGCACGTTTGCGACCGGGTGGGCATCGTGCGTGAGGGCCGCCTGATCAGGGTGGGCCCGCTCGATGAGCTCGCCGGGATCCGTGCGCACCGGATCGAGCTGGAGTTCGCCGGCGAGCCGCCCCTCGAGCGGCTGCGGGCGGTCAACACCCTGGAGCAGCTCGCGGTCGACGGGCCGCACGTCAGCGGAATGCTCCGGGGCAGCATCGAGCCGCTGCTAGCGGCGATCTCCGGAGCGCGTGTGGTCGCTTTCACCAGCCGGGAGCCCAGCCTCGAAGAGGTCTTCCTCTCCTACTACCGGTGACGCTCTTCCGGATCGCGCTGCGATCGCATCTCGGCGGCTTCGTGGCGATGACGGCCATCGGCGCGCTGGCCGCACTCGGGAACGCGATCGCCTTCGCGGAGATCGCCGGTGACGACGCAGCGTCCCGGGCGATCTTCGCGCAGCAGATGCAGATCCTGGGTCGGCAGATGTCGTTCATGCTTCCCGCGCCCCTGGAGCTGGAGACGCTCGCCGGCTATCTCCAGTGGCGTCACTTCGGCAGCCTTGGGATCCCCTATGCCTTCTGGGCGGTCATCGCCGCGAGCGGCGCGGCGCGGGGTGATGAGGAGCGGGGCCTGGTGGAGCAGTGGCTGGCGGCCGGGGTCCGCCGCTCGCGCTACCTGCTGATCCGGGTCGCGGCGTTCACGGTCGTAGCGGTCGCGACGATCGTTGCGATGATGGCCGCGGCCTGGCTCGGAGCCAACGTATCGGGCGAGGAGCTCGATCCCGGAGACCTAGCGAAGCAGGGCATCGCCATCGTCTCGCTCGCGCTCTGCTGCTTCGGCATCACCCTCGCCGTCGCGCAGCTGAGGACGACGCGCGCCGG
>JBBDXH010000026.1:0-8848 GCA_040902395.1 Dehalococcoidia bacterium | reverse complement strand
CCTGATTGCGTGTGCGCGATCGCGGCGGCGCACGCTATGCGCTGCCGCCGTCTCCGTCTTCACGAGCGGCGGCCTCGCGGGCGGCGCGGCGCTCGGCGATCAGCCGCATCTGCTCGCGGATCTCGGGCGTCAGCTCCTTGCCCGCGTCGCGGAAGGCACGCTCGGCGGCTTCCTGCGTACGCGCGAAGAACTTGCCCTGACCGGCATCGAACCAGTCGCGCTGATCCATGAGCGGACGATGCATCCCCTGGAAGTGCGGCGCGACGTGACGCGCCCACAGCTCGTACGACTTGTAGGTCTTCGCCGTGTCGGCCCACTCGTGATGCGTGGCGAGGATGCCGCCCAGCCCGCCCGAGCGCTCGACGATCGACTCCATCGCCGTGATCGCGTCGTCCGGCGTACCGACGATCAGGTTCGGCGTCGCCTCGATCTCCTCGCGCATGGTCCCGCCCTTCGACGCGAACGCGCCCACCCCGGGCCTGCGCCCGTCACCGACGTAGGCCCGGTACGGGAAGCGTGCCTCCAGGTCGGCGATCGCTTCCTCCTTCGTATCCGCGAGGTGGAACGAGATCACGACGCGCCAGTGCTCGCGGCTCACGGTCTGACCGCTCTCGGCCGCGGCCTCCTCCACCCAGCTCCACGTGCGCTCGAACGTCTCGTGGCTCGCTCCCGCGACCGACAGCAGGCCCACGCCATGCTTGCCCGCCTGCGTGGGGCCGGCCGGCGTGGTGCTGCTGGCCACCGCGACGGGCAGGTGCGGCACGGTGTACGAGGGCAGCTGGAGCCGCGCATCACGCAGCTCGTACCAGTCCGTCTTCTCGGTCACGGTCTCCCCGCGGAGCAACCGCATGATCACGTCCAGCGCCTCGGCCATCATGCGGCGCTGCTCCGGCGGCTCGATGCCGAGCTGGTAGGCGTCCGAGGCGAGCAGCCCCGGCCCAACGCCGAGCATCGCGCGCCCCTGCGTGAGGTGGTCGAGCAGGTTCATCTGGTCGGCGAGCATGAACGGATGGTGGTACGGGAGGCTCGACACGCCGGTCCCGAGCTTGATGCGCTGCGTCCGCTCAGCGGCGGCGGCGATGAAGATCGCAGGGTCGGCGATCGTCTCCCGCGTTCCGCTGTGGTGCTCACCCACCCAGACCTCGTCGTAGCCGAGCCGGTCGAGGTGCTCGATCAGCTCGATGTTGCGGCGGAGCGCGAGCGTCGGGTTCTCGCCCGCCCGGTGGAACGGGGCCATGAACAACCCGAACTTCATGCGAGCCGGTCGGTACGTCATCGCCGCCTGCCTTCCGCGCCCGAGCGTGCTTCTCGGCGGATGATACCGGCGGGATGGCAGCGACCGGCGCCGCAGCCGCGCCCCCTCGCCCGCCTAGCCCGGTGTCACGGGCCCGCCTACGATGGGCGACGCGCCGATCGGCGCACACCTTCGCGTCCCGCCTCCGAGGAGCCGACTCATGGCAACGTCGTCGATCGTTGGCTATCCCCGGATCGGCCGCCGCCGCGAACTCAAGCGCGCCACCGAGGGCTACTGGGACGGCACCACCAGTCGCGACGAGCTGCTGGCGACGGGCCGCGACCTGCGGCTCGAGGCCTGGCGCCGCATGGCGGAAGCCGGCATCGACCTGATCCCGTCGAACACGTTCTCGTTCTACGACCAGGTGCTCGACGCCACGGCGATGGTCGGCGCCGTGCCGGCGCGCTACGGCTGGGATCCGGCGGTCACGCCCGAGATCGACCTCGACCTCTACTTCGCGATGGCCCGTGGCGAGCAGGACGCGACGCGCGACGTCACCGCGATGGAGATGACGAAGTGGTTCGACACGAACTACCACTACCTCGTCCCCGAGTTCACCCCCGACCAGCAGTTCCGGCTCGCCGGGAACAAGCCGCTTGCGGAGTACCGCGAGGCGCGCGCGGCCGGCATCGAAACCGTGCCCGTGCTCGTCGGCCCGATCACCTACCTGCTCGTGGGCAAGGCGCACACCGCGGCAGGCGACGTCGACCACGCCTTCGACCGGCTGTCGCTGCTCGACCGGCTGCTACCCGTGTACGAAGCCGTTGTGCGCTCGCTCGCCGAGGCCGGCGCGCGCTGGATCCAGCTCGACGAGCCGGTGCTGGTGTACGACCGGAGCCCGGCGGAGCTCGCCGCGCTTCGGCGCGCGTACGAGCGGCTGGCAGCCGCCGCCGGCGACTCGCGACTGATCGTGCAGACGTACTTCGGCGAAGTGGACGAGGCGTTCCACACGCTGGCGGCGCTGCCGGTCGCCGCGATCGGCCTCGACCTCGTGCGCGGACCGCGCAACCTCGCGCTGCTGCGCCGCCACGGGCTGCGCGGGAAGTACCTCTTCGCCGGCGTGGTCGACGGCCGCAACGTCTGGATCAACGACCTCGAGCGCTCGCTCGCCACGCTGCGCGAGCTGCGCACAATCGCCGGCCGCGACCGCGTGATCGTGTCCAGCGCATGCTCGCTGCAGCACGTGCCCATCGAGCTGGCGCAGGAGCGCCGCCTCGACGGCGAGCTGACGTCCTGGCTGGCGTTCGCGAACCAGAAGGTGGACGAAGTCGCCCTGCTCGCGAAGGCGCTCGACACCCCGACGGCGTCCGACGTGACCGATGCGCTCGCGGCGAACCACGCCGCGCTCGAGTCGCGACGCAACTCTCCGCGCACGAACAACGCGCTCGTTCGCGACCGCGTCTCGGCCACCACGGGAGCCGACTACGAGCGCGGTGCCGACGTCCGCGAACGCCGACGCCGCCAGCGCGCGCGCCTCGGCCTGCCGGCGTTCCCGACCACCACCATCGGCTCCTTCCCGCAGACGCCGGAGCTCCGTCGCGCGCGCGCGGCGTTCGACCGCGGCGACCTCACCACCGATGCCTACGAGCAGGTGATCGCGCAGGAGATCGCGCACGTGATCCGCCTCCAGGAAGAGATCGGCCTCGATGTGCTCGTACACGGCGAGCCAGAGCGCAGCGACATGGTCGAGTACTTCGGCGAGCAGCTCGAGGGCTTCGCGTTCACCCGGCTCGGCTGGGTGCAGTCGTACGGCTCGCGTTACGTGCGCCCGCCGATCGTGTTCGGCGATGTCTGGCGGCCGAACGCGATGACCGTGCGCTGGATCACGTACGCGCAGTCGCTGACGTCTCGACCGGTGAAGGGCATGCTCACCGGGCCGGTGACGATTCTGAACTGGTCGTTCGTCCGCGACGACCAGCCGCGTGCGGAGACGTGCCGCCAGATCGCGCTCGCGATCCGCGACGAGGTGGTCGACCTCGAAGCGGCGGGCGTCGCCGTGATCCAGATCGACGAGCCGGCCCTGCGCGAGGGCCTGCCGCTCCGCCGCCGCGACTGGACGGCCTATCTCGCGTGGGCGATCCCGTGCTTCCGCCTGTCGGCATGCGGGGTCCGGGACGACACGCAGATCCACACGCACATGTGCTACGCCGAGTTCAACGACATCATCGAGGCGATCTCCGACATGGACGCCGACGTGATCTCAATCGAGAACTCGCGCTCAGACGCCGAGCTGCTCGAGGTATTCCGGCAGTTCGAATACGACAAGGAAATCGGCCCCGGGGTGTACGACATCCACTCGCCGCGCGTGCCCTCGCAGCCCGAGA
This sequence comes from Dehalococcoidia bacterium, assembly GCA_040902395.1. Taxonomy (GTDB): domain Bacteria; phylum Chloroflexota; class Dehalococcoidia; order UBA2979; family UBA2979; genus VGNK01. The sequence continues at coordinate 5,230 of JBBDXH010000026.1, read as the reverse complement.
TCGCGGAGCGCCTGCGCGAGGCGACGGCGGTGCTGAAGCGCGATCTCGTGTGGGTGAACCCGGACTGCGGGCTCAAGACTCGGCGCTACGAGGAGACCGAGCCGTCGCTGCGCCACATGGTGGCCGCAGCGCGCCAGCTCCGGCTGGCGATGGCCGAGCAGGCGCTGCGCACCGTCAGCCCGTAAGGAGCGCAGTGGCCGCGGTCCTCAGCTCCGAGGCGAGCGGCGCCTGACAGGGCGCCGTGCGCGGATCCAGCGGTCGCCCGGACAACACCCGATCGGGACGTGGCGTCGTGGCCGACGCGCGGCGAGCGCCGGGCGCGAACCGCGAGCCCCGACACGCCGATGGCAACTCTGACCGCCGAGCCGTGCACGGCGCCCTGTCGGGCGCCGCTTGCCGGGAACGGGCGGCCGCGGCGCAGATCGTGAGACGTGCACAGGGCAACTTGAACCGCTGATCCGAACTCGGCGCCCTATCAGGCGCCGCTTGCGGGGAGTGGACGACGGTAGCGAGCGGATGACCGCGGCGCGAACCGCTCCGAGTCAGCGGCCCGCGGACCCCGTCACGGTCTCCCGCCACAGCGCGCCAAACGCCGCCTGGTCGACCGCGGTCGCGACGCGCACGGGGCGGCCGCGCGCGTGCACGCGTGTGCGCAGCCAGCCGTCCTCGATCGTCAGCACGAGCTGGATGCGCTCCACGCGAGCGCCGTCCCAGCCGAGCGCGATCGCGCACGCGAGCGGATCGTGCTGGAAGTTCACGAGGTCGTCGGGCAGGCCGGGACACCCGCCGTAGCGCTCGTCATAACGGTCGTCCGCGGCAAACGCGTCCGCCTGGCGGGCGAGCAGCGCCGCGAGCGGGCCCGCGGCGCGAAGCGCGGGCAGGTCCGACCGGCGAAGCGCGGTTTGCGCGGTCACCTCGATCGGGACGACCGTCGTGCGCTCGGCGTTCGCCGAGGCGAAGACGTGCCGAGCCGCCTCGGCGTCGCACTGCAGGTTGAAGTCGGTCTCGTAATCCCATGCGGGGAAGCCCGCGGCCGGCGGCGAGACGCTCCCGCCCATGATGCACAGCGTGGCGCCCGCGAGCGTGCCCGGCGCACGCTGCTCGAGCAACGACAGGTTCGTCAGCGGCCCGATGGCGATCACGGTCGCGCCGGATTCGATGCTCCGCGCGAGCAGATCTAGCGCATCGGCGACCGGTCCCGGCGCCGGCGTCACCGGCTCGGGCCAGTAGCGGTCTTCCGGCGGGAGGGCGTACGCGGCCTCCCGGAACGCGCCGTCGCGAACGTCGGCGCCGGCGGCGACGGGGACGCTGCCCCGCCCGGCGAGGGCGAGCGCGTAGCGCGCGTAACCGGCGCGCCTGCCGTCGTCCTCGATCACGGTGGTCACGCCGGTCAACTCGACGCCCGGCCACGCGAGCACCAGCGCGAGCGCGCACAGATCGTCGATGTCTCCGCCGATGTCGGTGTCGAGATGTACGCGCAGAGGGGTCATCACACGGTTCGTTCGTACCTCCCCGGCTCGCCTCTGCGCATCGCCCGCGAGCGGTGGTCGACCGGGGTCACACCTCGCCGACCGCGGGAATCGTCTTCAGCTCGGCGATCACCTGCTTGATCTGGTCGGCCTCGTCCGGGTTGCGCGGTTCTGCGCCGAAGCCGACCTGCGTGTTGATGCCGGCGTACTTCTCGCGCATCTTGCCCGGCAGTTCGTCCCACGTGCCGATCACGCAGAACTCCTCCATCATGTCGTCCGTGATGATGGGCACCATCTCGTTCCACTTGCCCTCGATCGAGAGGCGGTGGAGCTGAGCAGCCTCGTCGTCCCAGCCGTGCGTCGACATCACCTTCGAGTACGACCGCGTGGACGCGTAGAAGGAGAGCTGACGGCGGCTCCGCTCCCGCGCTGCGGCGACATCCGCTTCCGTCCGACCGGTGACGACGAAGCCGCCGCCGCTGATCTTGAGGTCCTTCACGTCCTTGCCGGCGCGCCGTGCGCCCTCGTGCACCGCGGGCAAGAGCACCTCACGGATGTACTTGAAGGTGCTGAAGCCGTGGATGGCGATGCCGTCCGCGACCTCGCCGGCAAGCCGCGCGTTGAACGGGTTCACTGCCGAGATCACGACCTTGATGTCGGGATGGTCGATCGGGCCCGGATTGAACATCGGGCTCGTGAGCTTGTACTGGTAGTACTCGCCCTCGTAGTTCGGCTTCGTCCCGTTCTGCCACGAATCCCAGATCGCGCGCATGCAGTTGATGTAGTCGCGCAGCCGTGGACCCGGAGGCGCCCACGGCACCGAGAACCGACGCTCGTTGTGCCCCTTCACCTGGGTGCCCAGGCCGAGCACGAAGCGTCCGCCCGAGTACTTCGACAGATCCCAGGCGATGTTCGCGGTGATGTGCGGCACCCGTGGGAAAGCGATCGCGACCGAAGTGCCGAAGTGCAGGCGATTTGTGTGCTCGGCCACGAGCACCAGCGGCAGGAATGGATTGGCGGTCGTCTCGCCGATCGCGACGAAGTCGTAGCCGAGGTCCTCGAGCGCGCGGGCGCGTTGCGGGACGGCGTGCATGTCCGTGCCGATCCCGGTCCCGACGGTCATGGGCATGTGCGCATTCCTCCCCATCCGGTCCCATGGGCCTGACGTACGGGCGGTCGGCCCGAGGCAGGTCGCGAACTGCGGGATTGTATCCGCCGCGGCCGCAGCCAGACGCGCGCTAGCGCTGGCCTTCGAGCACGGACCAGACGGCCTCCTCGGTCTCGTGCGTGACGCGCCCCTCGCGCAGCAGGCGCACGATCAGCCGGCTGTCGTAGCCATGCGCGCGCATGCGATCGCGCAGCGCTTCCTGCCGCGCGTGCGCGCCGAGCACGACCGCGAGCACGAGCTCCCACTCCAGCGGCGTGCACAGCACGCCGACCCCACCGACCTCCAAACGAACGCGCGCATCCCAGAGCGAGGGCACGTCACGCGGCGCGAGCGATTCGTAGGGGCCGTGGAAGACCGGGTCGCCGAACACGAACACCGGTACGCCGTGACGCAGGAAGTGCAGACGCTGCGACGCCAGGTGCGCCCCGCGACCCCACTCCGCGGAAACGCCCAGCATCTCGCTCAGCGCGTCGACGACGCTCTCCGTGGAGACGAACTCGAGGTTGGGCGAGGAAGCTTCCGCGCCCTGCAGACGCACCGCGGTCGCCCCGATGAGCGTCCACAGTTCGTCGCCGGCCGCCTCTTCGATCACCCGGACGAGGCGGCCCAGTACCTCGTCCTGGACCTCTTGTGGTTCAGGTTGCAGGTCAAACGCCAACGAAAAGCCCCCCGAGGCGTGGCGCGGATCATGCCGGAGTCCGTGCGCTTGGCATGATAACGAGCGCGCCGGTTAGGCGCTGACCCGTTCACCGCGCGCTTGTCCGCCCACCGCAGCGCATGCGACGATCCGCGCGGTCCCCAAAGTCCACGAATTGCCCGCCGCGAGAGGCTCCGATGACGCGTCTCGAGATCCCGGCTCCCGGCGACCACGCCCCGATCGCGGGCCCGCGCATGCACCTGCGCCCGATCGCGGAGGTCGATCTCCCCGACATCGTTCGCTGGCTCACCGACCCCGACGTCGTCCGTTATTACGGCGATCCGCCGGCATCGCTCGAGCGAGCACGGACGGATTACCTCGAGCCGGACGTCAACCCCACCTGGCGGTTCGTCATCGAGCTGGAGGGCAGGGGTGTCGGCGAGATCCAGTATTACCACGCGTACGCAGGCGCTGATTACACGTGGAGCGCGGGCATCGACATCTTCATCGGCGAACCGGATGCCCGCGATCGCGGCGTCGGCACCGAGGCGATCCGCACGATGCTGGCATTCCTCTTCGAGCAGAAGCACGTGCACCGCGTCACCATCGACCCGGAGGTCGCGAACGCGCGCGGCATCCGCTGTTACGAGAAGGCCGGCTTCCGGCTTGATGGCGTGCTCCGCCACAACTTCTTCCATCACGGCGAATACGTGGACACGCACTTCATGTCGATCCTCGAGGACGAGTGGCCGGCGGCGAAGGCGCGCTGGGAGGCCGAGCGCCCCCGCGCGCCCGGCTGAGCGCCGGGCGCGCTCGTCATGGTCCCGGCCATCCTCGAGTGTGGGACAGGCCCACGCCCGCAGTCGTGCGTACACAGCACCTTGCCAGGTGCCGCTTGCGCGGAGGCGGTGTCCTCGAGTGTGGGGCAGGCATCCCTGCCTGCCGCCGGCAGACTGAGAGCCCACGCCCGCAGTCGTGCGTACACAGCACCTTGCCAGGTGCCGCTTGCCGGTGCGGCGGTCAGCCGCCGGCGAGCTCGCGGAGCGCGTCGCGGCCGATGCGCTCCCAGCGGCGGCGCGCGTCCGCGAGCGTGCGCTCGTAGCGCGGGAGCTCGCGGTGCATGCGCTCGAACAGCCGCACCAGGCCCTCGAGGTCGCCGAGATCGACCGTCTCCGCGCGGACACGGCCGCGCGGCCCGGCGTTGTGGTAGTTGCCCAGCGCGATGCACGCGGCGCCGGTCTCGTGGCCCATGAGGTCGAACGCGGTCGCCTCCGTGGTGCCGCCGTCCATGAGCTTGCGCTGATACGCGAAGCCTCCGCCCTCCTCGACCAGCTGCGCGGCGAGCGCGGTCATCCACAGCGAGACGCTCGACGAGAAGATGTGCTGCGCGTCGCCCACGCGCACGATCGGGCCGCCGCCCTGGACGGCGCGTCCGCCGGCCATCGACGACGTCTCGACCGCGATCACGATCGCGCGTTCCGGGATGTGGCCGCCGTGCGCGGCGGCCGCGCCGAGCAGCCCCACCTCCTCGGCGCGCGTAAACAACCCGACGAGGTGCCCGGGCGCGCCGCTCGCGGCGGCGCGGTTGAGCGTCGCCAGCACCGCCACGCACCCCGCGAGGTCGTCGCACGCGCGTGCATGGATCGTGGTCCCGCGCAGGCGAAACGGCTCGACGTCCCAGAGCGCGAGGTCACCCGCGGCGGCGGAGCCGCCGGGCTCGAGCGTGGCGGTCGCGCCGGCGATGCGCCGTGCAGCACCGCGCCGCGCCGGCGGAGGGGCGCGCACGGCCGTGACGCGCGCGGCCGCTGTGCCATCGCCGAACAGCCGCACGCGCTCGCCCACGCCGTACTGCGCACTGAGCCCGCCGCGGAACTCGAGCGTCAGCCGGCGACCCCGCACCGCGCTGACGACGAAGCCGGGATGATCGGTGTGCGCGGTGAGCACGAGCGATCGTGA
>JBBDXH010000025.1:0-8920 GCA_040902395.1 Dehalococcoidia bacterium | reverse complement strand
CCCGCCTGCCCGGAGTGCCGCCTGCCTAGACGAACACCCGGGTGGATGCCCCGCGCACGACCCCGGCCCGCACCGCCTCTGCCGCCACCGCCGCCGCGACGCGGGCGACCACCTCATCATTGAAGACGGAAGGCAGGATGTAGTCCTCCGACAGCTGGTCGTCCGCGATCGTGCTTGCGATTGCACGGGCGGCCACGATCTTCATCTCCTCGGTGATGCTCGTCGCGCCGGCGTCGAGCGCACCGCGGAACAGCCCGGGGAAGCAGAGCACGTTGTTGATCTGGTTCGGGTAGTCGGAGCGGCCGGTCGCGATCACGCGCGCGGCGCCCTGGATCAGATCCGGCATGATCTCGGGCTCGGGGTTCGCGAGCGCGAAGACGATCGCGTCGCGCGCCATGGTGCGCACCCACTCGGGTTGGATCAGCCGCGGACCGGAGAGCCCGAGGAAGACGTCGGCGCCGATGAGCGCTTCGTCGATCGTGCCGTCGAAGCCCTCGGGGTTGGTGTGCTCGGCGTACCACTGCTTCGACTCGTTCAGTCCGGGCCGCCCCGCGTAGATCGCGCCGTCGCGGTCGAAGCCGATGATCTGCCGTACGCCGTAGTTCATCATGATCTTCGAGCACGCGACGCCGGCCGCGCCCGTCCCCAGCACGACGACCTTCAGATCCTCCGGCCGCTTCTGCACGATCTTCAGGCTGTTCATGAGCGCGGCGAGCACCACCACAGCGGTGCCGTGCTGGTCGTCGTGGAAGACGGGGATCGGCAGCGCCGATCGCAGGCGCTCTTCGATTTCGAAGCAGCGCGGCGCCGAGATGTCCTCGAGCAGGATCGCGCCGAAGCCCGGCGAGATCGCCTTGACGATGCTGATGATCTCCTCGGTGTCCTTCGTGTCGAGACAGATCGGCCAGGCGTCGATGCCGGCGAAGGACTTGAAGAGCATCGCCTTGCCCTCCATCACCGGCATCGCGGCGTGCGGGCCGATGTCGCCGAGTCCGAGCACCGCGGTGCCGTCCGTCACGATCGCGACTGCGTTCGCCTTGATCGTCAGCGCCCAGACGGAGTCCGGCTGGTCGTGGACCTGCATCGACACCCGTGCGACGCCGGGGGTGTAGACGTGCGCGAGTTCGGCGTTGCTGCGGATGTGCACGCGGTTCGCGACTTCGATCTTGCCGCCGCGGTGGAGCTGGAAGGTGCGGTCAGAGGCCATCAGCACTTCGACGTTCGGCACGTCGTTGAGCGCGGACACGACCTGTCGGGCGTGCGCCTCGTCGCGGCAGGTGACACGGATATCGCGCACGAGGTAATCGGGCATCGCCTCGGCAAGGTCGATGTCCAGGATCCTGGCGTCGACCGCGCCGATGGCCGTCGTCACCCCCCCGAGCACTCCCGGCCGGTTACGCGTGCGGACGCGCAGCAGTAGCTGGTAGCCGGACGCGGGGTTCGAGCCCTCGCGCGCGTGCGCGGCCTGGCCAAGGGTCGGCGTGGTCATGACGGAGGCCTTTCTCGCGAGGCTGGGCTGCGGACGGATGCTCGAGCCGGTCAGAAATGCGTATCTGCTTATCTGCCAAGATACGCAGATTATGCCCGCCCCCATGGCCGCGCAATCAGCGCGCGCCTCGCCGTCGCGGCAGGACCGGCGCCCGCGAGGCGCGGACGCCGAGCCGGAGCGCTCCCGCCTCCGCTCCGACTACGCCGGCGGGCGGTCGACGATCACGCCGCGCGCGGCGAGCCGGACGATGTCGTCGGCGGAGATGCGGGCGATGTCGCGGAGCACCGCGACGTTGTCGCCGCCGAGCACCGGCGCCGGGACCCAGCGGTCGTACGGCCGGCGTCCGTCGAAGCGGAGCGGCAGGCCATCCCAGCGCTCGGGCCCGGCCTCCGGGTGCGTGAGTTCGGCGAAGTAGCCGCGATCGACGAGGTGCGGATCGCTCGTCCACTCCGGCGTGGCGAGCACAGCGCCGGCCGGCACGCGTCTCGCCTGGAGCGCGGCCATGAGTGCGCGCTTCTCCTGTGCGCACGTCCACGCCTCGATCGCGTCGTCGAGCGCGGCGCGGTGGGCGCGCCGAGCCTCGAGCGTCGCGAAGCGCGCGTCGGCCGCCCACCCCCGGCCGGCGGCCGCGTCGAGCGCGGACCACTCCGCGTCGTCGCGCACCGCGATCGCGATCCAATCGTCGTCGCCGGCGCAGCGGTACACGCCGTGCGGCGCGTACGCGCGGTGCGCGTTGCCGCGGCGCTCCGGTTCGCGTCCGGTCAGCTGGCGCTCCAGCACGTGCTCACCGAGGAAGGCGATACCGCATTCCTGTTGCGAGAGATCGATGCACGCGCCCTCGCCCGTGCGCGCGTGGCGTGCGAGCGCGACGAGCACGGCGACCGCGGCGTTCGTCCCGCCGATCGCGTCGGAGATCGCCTTCGACGTCACGCGCGGCTCGTCGGGACCGTAGCCCATCAGCGCGGTGAGTCCCGTCGTGGGCTCGATGCTCGGGCCGAGCCCGACGTAGTCGCGATACGGCCCGTCCATCCCAAACGACGGCATGCCGATGTAGATCACGTCCGGTTTCACGGCACGCAGCGCCTCGTAGCCGAGGCCGAGCCCCGGCATGGCGCGCGCGCTGAAGTTCTCGATCACGACGTCGCTCTCACGCACGAGCGCGAGGAACGCGTCCCGACCGGCGGCGCTCTTCAGATCGATCGCCACGCTCTGCTTGTTGCGGTTGAGCTTGTTGAAGAGCGGCTGCCGGTTCCACGGCCGCTCGACCGGCACGCTGCCAGGCAGCCCCGCCGCCGGCCCGCGTCCGCTCGGCGCCTCGACCTTGATCACCTCCGCGCCGAGGTCGGCGAGGATGCGCGTGGCCAGCGGCCCCGCCCAGATGCGCGTGAGGTCGACGATGCGCACGCCGGCGAGCGGCCGCGTGGCCTCCGGCGCCGCGGCCTCCGACGCGCCGCCCGGTGCGCCGGCGTCCGCCGCGCGCGGGCGCGACGCAGGCGCGGCGCCCGCCGTCACGGGTGACTCGCCGGCGAAGCGGAAGGGCGAGCCGGGCGCGCGCAGCGGGGCGCCGTCGGCGCCCCGGTGCTCGTTCAGCGTCTCGAAGAAGCGGCGGTGTGCGAGGTGCGGGTCGTCGAGCAGCTCGCCGAGCTGCACCGCGTGCCCGACGGGCACGCGCCAGGTCTCCTGTCCCTCGCGGAACAGCTCCCGCCGCGTCAGCCCGCGGACCGCCTCGACGATCGCGTCCTCGACCATGTCCTCGTGCTGCATGCGCCCGGCGTTCGTGGCGAGCGGGTGCTCGGGCTCGCTCCACTCCGGGCGCCCGATCCAGTGCGCGAACGGCAACCAGAACGTCTGGAGCACGTTCATGCCGAACCAGCCGTCGCCGCACGGCAGCAGCGTGGTCGGACAGAGGTTCTCCCAGCGGTTGCCGTGACGGCTGCGCACGATGCCGTTCGCGAGCCACATCGTGTCGGTGAACTGGTGGAGCGTCGCCAGCGCCTCGAGCACGCTCACCTCGATCAGGCGCGCCGGAGGCGCGCCGCGCTCGGCGGCGAGCTGCGCGGCCTGCGCCGCGACGAACGCGAAGTCGGCGGCCTGGTAGTAGGCGTAGTTGCCGGGCATGGTCAGCGGCGCGCGACCCGGATCACCCATCAACACCGTGTACCCGCCGAGTGCGAGCAGCGTCGACGCCGTGGCCTCGTAGTCGCGGTACGGGCCCGAGAGCCCGAACGGCGTGATCGAAACGCGCACCAGTCGCGGCGACGCCGCGCCGAGCGTCTCCACGCCGATCGCGTCGAGCTCGCGCGGACTCAGGTCGGTGATCAGGATGTCGCTCTGCGCGGCCAGCGCGTCGAGCCGCGCGCGGCCGGCAACGTCACGTGCGTCGAGCGTGACGCGCTGCTTGCCGCGGTGGAGATAGAGGTCGAGCGGCTGCGGCGAGGGTGCGCGCTCGCGCCCTTCGACGCGCGTGACGTCTGCCCCCCAGCGCGCGAAGAGCTTGCCGCAGTACGCCGCGGACTCGTCCCGATCGCTCAACTCGAGCACACGCATGTGGCTGCCCCCCGAAAAGCGGGTGGAGCATACGTCCGGCCGTCGGGAGCCGGTCGCAGTCCGGCAGCCGGCCGCCCGGGCGTCGCGAGGCGGGCGCTGCGGGTGGGCGCGCGATCGGGGCCGCGGGTACGGCTACTCGGCGCGGATCTCCTCGGCGTCGAACGTGAACGTGAGCGCCGTCGAGGCGTCGGCCACGGCGCTCGTCGCGGACAGGGGCAGCGCGACGACGAAGCACAGCACTTCGCTCGCGCCGACGTCGAGTCGACGGTCGCCGTCCTGCTGGCCCCACGCCGCAGACCCGAACGCAAGCGCCACCGCCGTCGCGGGCCCGGCGATCACCGCGCCGCGTTCGCCGGCGCACCCGCCGTCGACGGCCTCGTGCAGCGCAACCGTCAACTGCGACGCGAGCAGCGAGGCATCCGCATCGACGGCCGTGCCCATGGCGTAGCGGAACGGCAGCGTCCCGCCGTTCGCGATCGTGAGCGAGCGCACGGCCACGTCACCGGGCGCCATGTTCGACACCGCGAAGGTGGCCGACCCCGGCGAGCTGTCGAGCGAAAGCGTGCCGACGACGACGGGCGTCAGCCGGTGCAGCGCCGAGCCGGGACCCACGATCCCGGTCAATACCACGGCGGTCGTCATCACTACGGCGGTCGTCAGGCCCGCGAGCAAGGAATGGAGCATGGGGAGCCTCCTCCCCGGATCGTCGTCGCCGCGCCCGCGCCTGCGCAGGGCCACCCGCGACGCCACGCATCGGGGGTTCGCGTAATCTCGCGCGCATGACCACCACACAGGCGCGCGTGATGCTCGGGACGGCGTCCTGGACCGACAAACCGCTGATCGCAAGCGGGCGCTTCTATCCCCCCGCAGCGAAGAGCGCCGAGGCGCGACTGCGCTACTACGCGTCGCAGTTCCCGCTGGTCGAGGTCGACAGCACGTACTACGGCCTGCCGACCGAGGACGTCGCGCACCTCTGGGTCGAACGCACGCCGCCGGGCTTCACCTTCGACGTGAAGGCGTACTCGCTCTTCACGGAGCACCCCACGCCCACCGCGCGCCTGCCGAAGGCGATCCAGGCCGAACTGCCGCCGAAGCTGGCGCAGGCGAAGCGCTTCTATCGCAAGGACGCTCCGCCCGCGATCGTCGACCTCTGCTGGTCGACCTTCGTCGATGCGCTGCGACCGCTGCACGAGGCCGGGCGCCTCGGCGTGATCGTGTTCCAGCTGCCCAAATGGGTCTTCCCGAACCGCGAGACGAAGGCGTACCTGGACGAGGTGCGCGACCGGCTCGGCCCGTACCGGGGCGCGCTGGAGTTCCGCAACGACATCTGGATGAACGCCGAGAACCAGGAGTCGACGCTCGCGCTGCTCGGCGACCTCGACTTCACCTACATCTGCGTGGACGAACCGCAGGGCTTCTCGTCGTCGGTCCCGCCGGTCGCGGCGGCGACCAACGCAACGGCGTTCGTGCGTTTCCACGGCCGCAATGCCGAGCGCTGGGAGGCCACGTCGGCCACCTCGGCGGAACGCTTCGACTACTCCTACCGGCCGGAGGAGCTGGACGAGTGGGCGCCGAAAATCGGCCACCTCGCGACCCACGCCGCCACCGTGCACCTCGTGATGAACACGAACAACCACGACCAGGGCCCCGCGAACGCCCGCCTGCTCGCGGAGCGCCTGACGGCCGCGGGCATCGCGGTCGCGCCGTGGCCGGCGTGAGCAGCCCGCTGCGCGTACCTCTCCCCTGTCGCTTGCGCGACATCCCCTCTCCCCCTTCGGGGCGAGGGGACAAGACGCGCCCGAAGCGATCGGTCGGGCTCCCGAGCCCCTCCGCCTCGAAGGGGGAGGAAAGCCTGCCTTGAGCAACGCGAAGGGGGTCGTCGCGCAGGCGAGGCCTGCCGTGAGCGAAGACGAACCGGGGGACGAGGTCGCAGCGAACAGCGGAGCGGGCGCGTACCGTCGATCGGACTGAAACGACCACGCGCCGGTCGCGCGAGCGTGAACGATCCGGCGACCATGGCGAGAGGTGAATCGTGCCCCCCAAGGCTCGGACCCAGAAGGACATCGACCGCGCAGTTCAGAGCGACAGCTACAGCCAGCCCGCGAGCGCTCCGGCGGACCAACGCTGGGTGACCGTCGTGCTCGCGCTCAAGTCGTCCGACTTCGATCAATGGTGCAAGGACAACGGAAAGAACCCGCGCGACCGGAACCTGTTGCTGGCCACGCCGGGGTCGGTGCGCGGGCTGCAAAACGCCCGGCTCGAGATCACGCCACGGGGCATGTGGCGTACGGACATCCGGGAGTTGATGATGGCGCTCGTCCCGGTGCTCGACAAGCCATCACAGAAGCGCCTGGCGGACATGGGCTGGGGACTACCCGTCCCGTGATCCGGGGCGTCGCGCGCAGCACAGCTCCGGGGCTGAGTCCGAGCCAGGCGGCGCCGAGAAGGCGCCGTGAGCTGAAGGCGCATCGGCCGTCGATAGGCGTCGTCACGCGCGGGTCCCTCGCATGCGCCGCGTGGCGACCGGCGGCGAGAGCGCGGCGAGAGCCGTGATCCACGCTGCTCTGACAGCCGCCGTGTTCGCCGTGGTGAGCGATGCACACGTTGCTACCGCAGTATGATTCAGGCATGAGCGTGGACAAGTTGAGCATCTCGTTCGACGCCGAGCTCGGCAACGATGTGCGGAACGCGGCGCGGCAGTCCGGCCGAGGCCTGTCCGCATGGCTCGCCGACGCTGCCCGCGCGAAGCTACGCGCCGACTCGTTCGCCGCGTTTCTCGCGGACTGGGAGCGGGAGCACGGCGCACTCACTCCCGAGGAGCTGAGTCGAGCCGAAGCGGAGCTCGGCCTGCGATCCGAAGCGCCCAGCCCTTGACCGCTCTCGTCCTCGACGCTGGCGCCCTGATTGCGGTCGATCGCGGCGATCGGCAGGTGATGGCGCGACTCGCCGTCGCCGCGCGAAACGGGATCGACCGGCGCACCAGCGCGATCGTCGTCGCCGAAGTCTGGCGTGATCCGGGTGGTCGCCAGGCGCAGCTCGGTCGACTGCTGCTCACGGTGGAGGTGCGCGATGTGGACGAGCAGCTCGGCCGCGCCGCCGGCATCCTGGTCGGCCGTGCGAATACCGATGACCCAATCGACGCGACTGTTGTCCTGATCGCCGAGGATGGGGACACCGTCCTCACGACCGATCCCTCGGATCTCGAACGACTGGCGGCGGTTGCCGGGCGCCGCGTGGACGTGGTGCGCTGCTGACGGGCTGGCGCCGCCCGGCGGACGAGCGAGCAGCCAATCGCACGGGGATCGGCGATCAAACTCGACACCCTCTCGGGTGCCGCTCCCTACCCGCCGGCCAGCTTGACGCGGAGCCCATCCGCCTCGAGCAGCGCGCGCAGCTTCTCGCGGTGCTCGCCCTGGATCACGAGCACGCGGCCCTGCCGCGTCCCGCCGGCGCCGATGCGCTGCTTGCACCGCTTCAGCACGTCGTCGAGCTCGGTCTCGGTCCCGGGCAGCCCGACCACGAGCGTCCCCGCCTTCCCGCCCCGCGCGGACTTTCCGCGATGCAGCCTCACCCAGCCGTCGCCGGGATCCACCGGGAGCGCGTCGCCGGCCGTGGCGGCGCGCGCGGCGCCCGGCTTGCGCCCCGGCGTCTCGGCCGGCGGCCGTACACGCCCGCCGTCGCTCGAGTACACCAGCCGGGAGTTCGCGTCGGGCATCGCGCTCACTCTATCGCGGCCCGCGGCCGTCCTTCCGTCCCGGAAGGACCGCGCCCGGCGCCGCTGCGCGTGCCGCTATCCTTCGGCGCGCCAACCACATCACGATCACGAGGCTGAGAGGTACCGATGCCCGATCTGCCCACCGAAGCGGAGATGCGCGCGTTCTTCCGCGAGCGCAACAACTGGGGTCGCTGGGGCGCGGACGACACGCGCGGCGCGATCAACCTGATCACCCCCGAGAAGCGCATGCAGGCCACGAGCCTCGTGCGCACCGGACGCACGGTCTCGCTCAGCCGCTTCTGGCCGAAGATGCCCGGCCCGCTCAACCCCCGCCCCGCCGATCACTTCACCCAGTGGTTCGACCGCGGCGCCTCCGGCGGCGCCGTCGACTACTACGGGATCATGTACCACGGCTACTCGACCACCCACATCGACGCGCTCTGCCACGTCTGGGACGAGCACGGCATGTGGAACGGGCGCGACTTCCACAACGAGTTCACCCCGCAGGGCACCAGGTTCGCCGACATCACCGCGTGGCAGGACGGCATCGTCACGCGCGGCGTGCTGCTCGACGTGCCGAAGCACCGCGGGACGCCGCACGTGACCGAGGACGCGCCCGTCACCGGTCCAGAGCTCGAGGCGGTCGCGAAGGCCCAGGGTGTCGAAGTCACTGCCGGCGACGCGCTGATCGTCTACAGCGGCCGCGAGCAGTGGCAGGCCGCGAATCCCACGAACTACATGGGCGCGCCGCCGAGCCCCGGCCTGCACGCGTCGTGCTCGAAATTCATCGCGCGATCATGACGTCGCGCTGCTCGGCTGGGACATGATGGACGCCTCGCCCAACGAGTACGGCCTCGCCTGGCCGGTGCACGGCGTCCTCTACTCCTTCGGCGTCGCGCTCATGGACAACTCGCTGCTCCAGCCCGTCGCCGAGGCGTGCGCCGAGGAGGGGCGCTACGAGTTCATGCTGATGGTGCTGCCGCTGCCGGTGCAGGGCGGGACCGGCTCCCCGGTGAACCCGGTCGCGATGTTCTGAGCCGGCGTTGCCCTGACCGCCGGCCTTCCGCGTACCTCCCCCAAACCCCCTCCCCCTTCGGGGAGGGGGCTACCTCCCCCAACCCCCTCCCCCTTCGGGGAGGGGGCTACAGAAGTGCTGATCTGCCGTCCAT
>JBBDXH010000024.1:5711-8926 GCA_040902395.1 Dehalococcoidia bacterium | reverse complement strand
AGGGGTGTACCGGCGGCGGGCGACGCCCGCCTACCTCAACGCAGCTCGCGCTTCAGGATCTTGCCCGTCGGGCCCTTCGGCAGCGTGTCGATGAACTCCACGACGCGCGGGTACTTGTATGCCGCGAGGTGCTCGCGCGAGTACGCGATGATCTCCTCGGCCGTCACCACCTGGCCGGACTTGAGCGCAATCACGGCCTTCACCTCTTCGCCGTGGCTCTCGTGCGGGATGCCGATCACGGCCGCCTCGGCGACCGCCGGGTGTGCGTAGAGCACCTCCTCGATCTCGCGCGGGTACACGTTGAAGCCGCCGCGGATGATCATGTCCTTCGTGCGATCCACGATCGAAAACGCGCCGTTCGCGTCCTTCACCCCGACATCACCCGAGTGGAACCAGCCATTGCGCATGGTTTCCGCCGTCGCCTCGGGACGCCGGTAGTAACCCTTCATGACGTTGTGGCCGCGGATGCAGATCTCGCCGCGTTCGCCGTCGGGCACGGGCTGGTCGTGCTCGTCGAGAATCGCGAGCTCGACACCCCACACCGGGTACCCGATCGAGCCGGGCGTGCGCGGCCGGTCGGGCACGTTGAAGCTCGCCACGGGCGAGGTCTCGGAGAGGCCGTAGCCCTCCAGGATCTGCACCGGCCAGCGCGCCTCGAACGTGCGCATCACCTCCACCGGCATCGGCGCTCCGCCGGTGACGGCGTACTTCAGTGCGGACAGGTCGTACTGGTCGCCGCCCTCGTGGTGCAGCAGCGCGAAGTACATCGTCGGCACGCCCGCGAAGTAGGTGATCCTGTGGCCGGCCATGAGCTTGAAGGCGTCTTCCGCGGTGAACCGCGGCAACAGCACGAAGCTGCCGCCGACCGAGATCATGCCGTTCTGGATGCACGTCTGGCCGAACGAGTGGAAGAGCGGGAGCGTCGCCAGTGCGACGTCGTCCGGGCCGATCGGGAGCAGCCGCGGCATCACCACCGCGCAGTTCACGAAGGCATTGGAGTGCGACAGCTCGGCGCCCTTCGGCTTCCCGGTGGTGCCGGAGGTGTAGAGGATCACCGCCGTGTCGTCGGCGCCGGTGGGGTGGAGCGCGGCGATCGGTGGCGAGGCGGCGAGCTCGGCGACCGTCGGGCCCTCGGGGCCGTCGGCCCAGATCACCGGCACGCCTGCATCGGCCGCTCCCTGCTTCGCGGCCGCGCCGAACATCGGGTGACCGAAGAGCACCTTCGATTCGGAATCCTGGATGTGGTACGTCACCTCCTCGGCTGTGAGCAGGATGTTGATCGGCACGACCGTGCAGCCGGCGTAGAGGATCCCGAAGTAGGTGGCGGTGAACTGCGGCACGTTGGGCAGCATCACCGCGACGTGATCGCCGGGGCTGAGGCCGCGCTCGTGCAGGGCCGTCGCGATGCCGCGCGCATCGCGATCGAGCTGCGCGTAGGTGATCGACTGCTCGCCGAACTTGATCACCGGCGCGTCCGGGCGCCGCTCCGCGGCGGCCTGGAGGATCGTTCCGAGATTGAGCGACATGACACACCTCGCGCACTGGTGCCGGTTGGGGCGCTCACGATACGCCGGGCGGCAACCGACCTTGCGTGTCCGCGTTGCCCGAGAGCGTCAGAGTAGAACGACGCGCACGCTCCCGGTCTCCGTGCGGACGCGTACCGTCGGCGCGTCCGCGGTGGAGCGCTCGCGTTCGCCGACCGGCAGGTCCGAGCGCACGCTGCCCACGCGCGACTCGGCGTCGAGGTAGAAGCGCGAATCCGCGGGCACCGCCAGGCGGACCGAGCCGGTCTTCACGTCGATGCTGATCGACTGCAGGACACGCCCCTGGAACTCGACCGTGCCGCTTTCGGTGGCGACCTCTACCGCGCCGCGCGCGTCCTCGATGCGCACGCTGGCGGCGTGGGCGCGCACACGCGTCCGACCGCCGACGTCGCGGACCTCCGCGCGCCCCGACCGCGACTCCAGTTCCACGTCTCCCTCCACGCCGGCGACGCCCGCGCGGCCGGAGCGTGAGTCGACGGTGACCGAGCCGCGGATCGCGCGCACTTCGGCACGTCCGCTCCGCGTCTCGAGCGAGACGTCGCCGGCGATGTCGTGGATTTCGACGCCACCCGAGCGGCTCTGCGCGCGCACGCCCGCGTGCACGCCGCCGATGCGGAGCGCCCCCGCTCGCAGCTCGGCCTCCACCGCGCAGCTGCGCGGCACGCGCAGCTCCATGTCCACGCGGAGGTCCGTCTCGTTCACGATGCGGCGAGCGGCGGCGATGATGCCGGCGCCACCGAAGCGGAAGCTGAAGAAGGGGAACGACTCCCCGGCTGCGCGGATGTCGTCGTCGATGAGCCGCTCGTGCTCGTCGCGCTCGGGGTACGCGGGGGGCCCGACCGACACCTTCCCGCCCTCGACCGTCACCGGGATCGCGACCGCGTCGAGCCGAGCACGACCGGTCGGCTCGTCGCGCGCGTCGAGGGCGATCTGCGCGACGAACGCGATGTCAGTGCGGTCCTCGCCGATCACGGCGAGGTCGCCGCGGCGATTGGCGACGTGCAGCGTGACCGGCTGGGGCGCAGCAAACGTGCGTTCGATTCTGCGGAGGTACTGCATCTGGTTGTCTCCCGGGCGACGGTCAGTCGCCGACCCATCCCTTGAGGCTCTGACCGGCGCCGCGTCGCGACGTGCGGGCGCGCGCACGGCCGCCCTGCTCGTCGACCCGCGCGCGATGCGCGGCCTCGCGAGTGAGCAAACCCGTGAGCCACGCGTTCAGTGAGACGCCGGCCTGTTCGGCGGCGCTCGCGGCGATCTCCTTGAGCTCGGTCGGAATACGCAACGTCAGCCGCTCGATGTCGTCCGCCCCGAACACGAACTCGAACTCCTGCTCGGGCGGCACGCCCGGCGAGGGGCGATCGACCCGCAGCTCCATGCCGTCCGCGCCGTAGACGAGCTGAGCGGTGACCAGGCCGGCGCCCGTGGCGTTGACCTCTTCGACCACCTGCCGAACGACACCCTCCACCGCGCGCCGCACGCTGTCGCGGCTCGCGGTCAAGAGCAGCCGGAACCGGTTGCGCTCCCCTTCGTCCGCGAGCAGCGCGAGCGCGTCGTCGAAGGCGGCGAAGACGGCGTCCGTCTCGAGCTTCATGGGTGTGTCCTTATTGGTCCGCGGTTGCGCCATCTCTGGGCCGTCGTGTCGGAGTCGTGATGACGTCAGATTGACTTCAT
>JBBDXH010000024.1:0-5701 GCA_040902395.1 Dehalococcoidia bacterium | reverse complement strand
CACGGGGTTCAGGAAGGTTATCCGCGACTCGAGATCCGTCGTGATGACGGCATCATGACGTCACACCGGCGTCGTGTCAAGGGCCCGCTGACCGCGTCCCCGGCACTCGCGCCAATCCGTCTCGCGTCGGCAGAGCGGGGCGCGGCGTCCGTATAGTTCGCGCGGCCGGGCGCCCCGCCGGCGCGTGCAAGCGGTGGCAGGAGACGACACGTGGTGCGCAGCGCGATCCCCGAGACGATCGGCGACATCGATTCGTCCTGGCTCACGTCGGTGCTGCGCGACGCCGGTCTGCTCGGCGAAGCGTCCGTGTCCGCGTTCGGCAGCCAGGTGCTCGGGGAGGGGGCGGGCTTCATCGGACAGCTCGCGCGCATCACGTTGCGCTACGACGGCGATGCGCCGGACGCGCCCGCGTCCGTGATCGCCAAGCTCCCCTCGCCGATCGCGCGCAACCGCGGCTTCGGCATCGTCGCCGGGCTCTACGAGACGGAGATCCGCTTCTATCGCGACCTCGCAGAGGCGTTCCCTGCGCGCACGCCGCGCTGCTACTTCGCCGACTGCGACCCGGAAGCGGCGTCGTCGCGCGCGGTCTCGTGGGCGCTCGCGCGCCTGCCGGATCGCGTGACGCTGGCGCTGCTCGATCGTCTGGCGGGACTCGCCGCCCGCGGCGGCCGTCGCTACGCGCTCGTGATCGAGGATCTCGCGGGGCACGCGCACGTGGGCGACCAGGTGGCGGGATGCTCCGTCGAGGAGGCGCGCGCCGCCCTGCGCGCGCTCGCGCGCATGCACGCCGGCATGTGGAACAGCCCGCGGCTCGCGGCCCCGTGGATGCGCGCGATCGACAGCGACGCGGCCCTCGTCCGCGGGGTCTGCACGCGCACGTGGCCGATCTTCATCGAGCGCTACGGCGACCGCGTCCCCAACGTCGTCGCCGTCGGTCGCTGGCTGGAGGTGCACGGCGAACGGCTCCTGCACTACTTCGCACGGCCCCCGGTCACCTTCCTGCACTTCGACTACCGGCTCGACAACATCTTCTTCGACCGGATGCTCGCGCTCGCCCCCGAGGCGGTCACGATGATCGACTTCCAGGCGGTGCGCGCGGGCAATCCGCTGGTCGACGTCGCGTACTTCCTGCGTCCGAACCTCGCGCCCGAGCACGCGGACGCGGCCGAGGAGGAGCTGCTCGCCGCCTACCACGCCGAGCTCGTCGCGCACGGCGTGCGCGACATGCCGTGGGAACGCTGCCGCCACGACTACCAGCTCGCCCAGCTCTGGCTGGCGATGCAGGGCGCGTTCCTGCTCGGGGTGCTCGACCTGTCCCACGAGCGCGGCGTGGAGCTCATCGATCGCGCCGTGGAACGCGCTGCGCCCGCCCTCGGCCGCATCGACCTCGCGCACGTCGAGCTGTGAGCGACCGCGCAGCGCCACCCCTCGGAGGCGGACGCGCGGCATGACGCCAGCGCTTATGCTGGCGCCATGAGCGACCTCGTCTTCAGTGACCACCCGGAACTCAGGCGTCCGATCGTGATCGCCGCGTTCTCCGGCTGGAGCGATGCGGGCGAGGCCGCCACCGGCGCCGTGCGCTTCATGGTTCGACGCTGGCGAACCAAGCCCTTCGCCGAGATCGACGCGGAGAACTTCTACGACTTCACGCAGTCGCGACCGCGCGTGCGGCTCGAGCGCGGTGAGCGCGTGATCGACTGGCCGGCGAACCAGTTCTCGGCGCGCCGCCGCGAAGGCGCCGACCGGGACCTGATCCTGCTCTACGGCACCGAGCCACACCTCGCCTGGCGCACCTACGTCGACTGCGTGCTCGAGTTGTGTCGCGCGTACGAGGTGTCCGGCTTCATCACGCTCGGCGCGCTGCTTGCCGAGGTCAGCCACGCGCGCGACGTGCGCGTAACCGGTTCGGCGCAGGAGGAGCAGTTCGGCCGCGAGCTCGGGCTGGGACAGCAGATCGGGCGCTACCAGGGCCCGACCGGCATCAGCGGCGTGCTCGGACAGGCCATCCGCGAGGCCGGCATCCCGAGCGCATCGTTCTGGGCGAACATCCCGTTCTACGTCCGGCGTTCGCCGAACCCGAAGGGCTCGCTCGCCGTGCTCGAGCGTCTGAACAGCGCGCTCTCGCTCGAGCTCACGCTGCACGACCTCGAGGTGTTCGCCGCGCGCTTCGACGCGCAGGTCGCCTCGGACATCGCGCAGAACCCCGAAATCGCGGAGTACGCGCGGCGTATCGAGTCGCAGTTGACGGACGACGACGACGAGACCCCCGTCCGGCCGCCGGAGGAACTCCCGGACGCGCAGACGATGGTGGACGAACTCGAGCGCTTCCTCCGCGAGCAGCGCGGCAGCGAAGGCAACGGCTGAGACTGCGCGAGCGCGCGGCGGTGCCTGCCCGGCCCCCGATTACAGCCACCCGGTCGCCGTGAGCGCGCGCGCTGCCTTCCCCGCGCAGCGATGGCTGTTTTGCCCCCCGACACGGGCACTGCTATCCTGCCTGCATTCGACCCACAGCGTGTCTTTAAGCCGGTCCCGCGAGGCCGGGAAGGACGCAGATCAGATGACGAAGCACCACGTGAGCGCGCGCGCCCGGGCAGCCGCCCGATCGACACCCTCCCCTTCCCGCGGGAGGGTTTTTTGTGCCGCCGGCGCGCTCCGCCCGATCGGACCGGAACGTGGCTGACGCTGCGATCGTGCTCGACGCCGACGGCATCCGGCGGGCGATCACGCGGCTCGCACACGAGATCGTCGAATCGAACCGCGGGCTCGACGGCCTCGTGCTCGTCGGCATCCAGCGCCGAGGGGTCACGCTCGCCGAGCGCATCGCCGACGCGATCGCCGCCTTCGAAGGCGCCCGTCCCCCGACGGGCGCGCTCGACGTCACCATGCACCGCGACGACTTCACGCGCGCCGGCCTGCGCCAGACGCCTCGGCCCACCCTCCTGCCGGAGGTCGAGGGCCACGTGGTCGTGCTCGTCGACGACGTGCTTTACACCGGCCGCACCATCCGCGCGGCCATGGACGCGCTCAACGACTTCGGCCGTCCCTCGGTGATCCGGCTCGCGGTGCTCGTCGACCGCGGCCATCGCGAGCTCCCCATTCGCGCCGACCTCGTCGGCAAGAACATCCCGACGGCACGTCAAGACGATGTGCGCGTCCTGCTGCAGGAAGCGGACGGCCGCGACGCGGTCGAGGTCGTTCCCGGGAAGGTCGAAGCATGACGACCGAGATCACCAGCCGCGTCAGCGCCACGGCGGCGCGCGGAGCCCACACCCGGGCGACGCCCGCGCCGCGGGCGTGGGTGCACGCGAACATCCTCGACCTCGACGACTTCTCGCGCGATGAGATCCTGATCGTGCTCGACCTCGCGGATCGCATGCGCGAGATCCTCGACCGCCGCATCGCACGCGTCCCGGCGCTGCGCGGCTTCACCGTGGTCAACCTCTTCTACGAGCCGTCGACGCGCACGCGCGCGTCGTTCGAGCTCGCCGGGAAGGTGCTCGGCGCGGACGTGCTCAGCCTGAGCGCCAGCACGTCGTCCGTGCAGAAGGGCGAGTCGCTGATCGACACGGTGCGCACGATGCGCGCCATGCGCGCGGACGCGATCGTGATCCGTCACGCGATGGCCGGCGCGCCCTACCTGGCGGCGGCGCACACCGACGCGGCGATCATCAACGCGGGCGACGGCGCGCACGCCCATCCCACGCAGGCGCTGCTCGACCTGTACACGATGCGCCGCCACGTCGGCGAACTCGCCGGCAAGCGCGTGGTCATGGTCGGCGACATCGCGCACTCGCGCGTCGCCCGCTCCGACCTGTGGGGGCTGACCACGATGGGCGCGGACGTCGTGGTGTGCGGGCCGCCCACGCTGCTGCCGCGCGGGCTGCGCGTGGGCGACCGCCCGGCGCACGCCGAGTCGGCGCTCCCGCCGGTCACGATCGAGACGAACGCCGACCGCGCGCTCGAGGGCGCGGACGTGGTGATGGCGCTGCGCCTGCAGAGCGAGCGCCAGGAGGGCGGGCTGCTCCCTTCGCTCCACGAGTACGCCGAGTACTACCAGGTCACGGAAGCACGGCTCGCGCGCGCGAAGCCGAACCACCTGCTCATGCACCCGGGGCCGAAGAACGAGGGCATCGAGATCGCCGGCCCGGTCGCACGCGGTTCGCATTCGATCATCGAGGAGCAGGTCACGAACGGCGTCGCCGTGCGCATGGCGCTGCTGTACCTGCTCTCGGGTGGCACGGAGCCGCCGGGCGGCGACGCGCCGGTGCGGGGCGCCGAGGAGGGCGCGCGACGATGAGCACGCTCGCGATCCACAACGGCCGCGTGATCGACCCCGCGCTCGGACGCGACGGCATCGCCGACGTCGTGATCGTCGACGGGCGCGTCGTCCGTGTCGGGCCCAACGAAGGCGACGCGGTGGTCGAGGCCGAGCGCATCGACGCCACCGGGCTCGTCGTCGCGCCGGGCTTCGTCGATCTGCACACGCACCTGCGCGAGCCCGGCTTCGAGCACAAGGAGACGATCGCCACCGGCACGGCCGCCGCGGCGGTGCGCGTGCTGCCGATCGGCTGCATCACGCACGGCCGCGCGGGCAAGGAGCTGGCGCCCGCCGGCTAACTCGCCGGCGCCGGCGTCGTCGCGCTCTCGGACGACGGCGACGCCGTCGCGGACCCGAGCCTGATGCGCCACGCGCTCGAGTACTCCACGCTCTTCCATCTGCCGATCGCGCAGCACTGCGAGGATCCGCGGCTCGTGCGCGACGGCCAGATGCACGAGGGCTGGGTCGCCACGCGCCTCGGTCTGCGCGGGCGGCCGGCGAGCGCGGAGGAGACCTTCGTCGCGCGGGACATCGCGCTCGCGGAGCTCACCGGCGCGCACCTCCACATTTGCCACGTCTCCACTGCGGGCTCCGTCGCGCTGATCCGCGCCGCCCGCGAGCGCGGCGTGCACGTCACGGCCGAGGTGACGCCGCACCACCTCACGCTTACGCACGAGGAGGTGGCGTTCGGCGCCTCGTACGCCGAGCTGCGCTACAACACCGACGCGAAGGTGAATCCCCCGCTGCGCGAGGAGGGCGATCTCGACGCCCTGATCACGGCGCTCCGCGACGGCGTGATCGATTGCATCGCCACCGATCACGCGCCGCACGCGACGAGCGACAAGGAGATCGAGTTCGACCTTGCCGCCGCAGGCATCAGCGGGCTCGAGACGGCCTTCGGGCTGTCGATGCGGCTCGTGCACGACGGCCGGCTCGAACTGCCCACGCTGATCGAACGCATGACGGTCGGGCCCGCCGCGGCATGGCGCCTCGACCGCCGGCCCGGCCTCGCGGGCCTGGGCACGCTCGCGCCCGGCGCCGTCGGCGACGTCGTCCTGCTCGACCCCGCGGCGGAGTGGACCGTCGACCCCGCGGCGTTCGCCTCGAAGGGCAGAAACACGCCGCTCGCCGGCGCGACGCTCCGGGGTCTCGTCGCGGCGACCGTCTTCGGCGGCAACATCGTCTACCAGACGGAGCGGGCGGTCGCGCTGTGACCGCAGCCGCTCCGTTCGTGGTGAGCGCCGCTCCGTTCGTGGTGAGCGCCGCTCCGTTCGTGGTAAGCGCCGCTCCGTTCGTGGTGAGCGCCGCTCCGTTCGTGGTGAGCGCCGCTCCGTTCGTGGTGAGCGCCGCTCCGTTCGTGGTGAGCGCCGCTCCGTTCGTGGT
>JBBDXH010000023.1:0-1370 GCA_040902395.1 Dehalococcoidia bacterium | reverse complement strand
GCGCGACGAGTGCGGGCACGGCCGCCTGCCGTCCCGTCACCTCGCCCACGCGCTCGATCATCTGCAGCATCTCCGACACGCGCGTGGCATGCACGAGGTAGACGGGCAGGCCCACGCGGCGGAGCTGCTGGATCGTCTCCTCGCGATTGCCCTCGTCGGTGGCCACCACGAGGTCGGGCTTGAGACTTACGATGCGCTCGAGGCTCGGGTTGATCATGCCGCCCACGCTCGGCCGGGAAGCCGCGGCGGGCGGGTAATCGCAGTAGTCTGTCCGGCCCACGAGGCGATCCTGCGCGCCGAGCGCGAACATGACCTCCGTCACGCTCGGCACGAGCGACACGATGCGCACGGGCGCCGTGGCGACGGTGACGTCGCGTCCGAGCATGTCGCGCAGCGTGAGCGCCTCCGCCCGGCACGTCGTGACCACCAGCAGCGTGAGCGCCAGGAGCGCTGAAACACGCCGCCTCATCGTACGGACGCTCCCTCCAGCGGCGCGCGGATGAAGGCGAGCGCCGCATCGTCCTCACCCGCCCCGCACACGCGCACACGGTCGATGTGCGTGTCGTACTGGACGATGACGGGCCACGTGCCATCGTCGCGGGGGTCCTGCCATCGCCGCGCGATGTCGTGGAAGACCGATGCGTCGGCCGCCTCGTGCTCCGGCTCCGCCTCGCGGCCATGGCGGGCGCGCAAGCGCGCGGCGATGTCGCCCGGGTCGTCGCACCGGCACCACACGAGGACCGACCGCACACCGGGCGCGTGGCAGCGCTGCCACACGGCCTGTCGCTTGTCGCGCTCGCCGTGCACGGCGTCGAGGACGACCGGCGTGGCGCCCGCGTCGAGTGCGGCGTCGAGGCGGCGGCCCATCTCGCGATAGGCCTCGTCGCGAACGGCGTCGTAGGCGGCGACGTCCACGGTGAACCCGCGCGTGCGGCGCACCCACTCCGGCAGCACGATGCCGAGCGACTGATAGACGTCGCAGCTCCGTATCAGGCTCCCACCGGCGGCGGCATGCAGCCGCGCCGCGGTGGTGGTCTTGCCCGACACCGGCAGGCCGCACATCACGACGACGGTCATGCGCGCGCCGCCTGCGCCGTGACGTCGAGCCCCGCCAGCGCGCCGATCGCGCGCAGGTCGAGCGAGGGGGCCACGAGGCCCGCGAGGCGATCGTACGGGTCGGGCACGGGCGCACCCCACGCGGTGTCCACATCGGCGCCGCGCCGCCGCGCGAGCACGTGGAGCAGCGCGCGGCGCAGACCGTCGCTGGCGAAGAGGCCGTGCAGATACGTGCCGACCACGTTGCCGGACGGACTCACCGCGCCGTCGCCGTCTCCGGTCGTGGTGCCGCCGCGCTCGACGTGGTCGAAGAC
>JBBDXH010000022.1:0-9059 GCA_040902395.1 Dehalococcoidia bacterium | reverse complement strand
GCCGTGAACCGCGTGCTCTCGCGCCGCGGCCCGCTCTGGCAGGACGAGTCGTTCGACCACCTCATCCGCAGTGAGGCCAGCTGGTTCGACAAGCATGCGTACATCCACCAGAATCCGGTCGTCGCCGGACTTGCTGCTGCACCCGCCGAGTATCCGTTGAGCAGCGCGCCACGCTCGACCCTTCGGGCCGGCGAGCTGCTCTCGCGCGGCTGCTCTCGGAGCCGGCGCCGACGGATGCTCGCTGAGGCGAGGCGCAGCCCTGTGTTCCGCTCGGGAGTGCGTACCGATGTCCGAACCTGTCGCCGCTCGGCTCTTTCGTGTGATCGTGCCGGTGCCTGAGATCGAAGCCGGGGTCGCCTTCTACACGCGCCTCTTCGAGCAGCCGGGTGAGCGGGTGGCTCAGACGCGGCACTACTTCGACTGCGGGGGCGTGATCCTCGCGCTCGTGCAGCCGATCGAAGGGCACAGCGCCTCCCCGGAGTTCCGGCCACTACCCGACTACGCCTACCTCGCCGTCGCCGATCTCGAGCTCTGGCGCGACCGCGTGCGCGACATCGACAGCGGACTGATCACGAGCGACATCGCGAGCTACCCGTGGGGGGAGCGCTCGTTCTACCTGCGCGATCCGTTCGGGAACCCGCTGTGCCTCGTGGAGGATGCGACCCAGTTTCGCGGCGGCGCTTTCGTCCGCTGAGGCGCGCTCGCATGTGAGACGCAAGCCCCGGCTTCAGAACCGCGGCAATGTGACGATGCTTCCTTCGAGGCGTGTCCCGCGCTAAACGTCCGGCCCTGGACGGTGCGCGCCGCGAAAAAGCATGAAGCGAACGTTCACGTCTGGCGCCTGGCTGCTCTACGCGGCTGTGCCCGCAGCGGTCTTCGTCGCGCTCCGAATGACACCAGCCGGTCAGCAGTCGCTGGACCTCTCCGACAGTTACTTCTACATGGTCACGGCCGTCGCCTTCGTCTCGGCGGTGCTCGCCGTGATCGCGGCGATCGTCGTCGCGGGGCTCGCCGACTACCGTGCGCTCATGGCCGGGCTCGCGCTGCTGGCGATCGCGGCGCTCTACGGCGCCCACGGCCTCGCCACACCCGGCTTCATTGTCCCCGACCACCTGACCGCGGCGGCAGCGTTCGCCGCCCGCCTGGGCCTGCTGGTGCCCGCGGCACTGCTCGCAGCCGCCGCGTTCCGTCCCCCGCACGCCATCAGCGATCGCATCGTGCGCGGTCGCGCGGCCGCGCTCGCCGTGTGCGTCGCCGGCCTCGGCGCGTTCGCAGCGGGCACCGTGGCGTTCCCGGCGGCGATCCCGGCGGTGCTCGGCGGCGACGCCTTCGGTACCGCAGCGTTTGTCGTCACTGCGGTCCTCGCCGCCGGCGCGGCGGTTCGCTTCGCCTTCGAGCGCAGCGGCAACGCCACCTCGCAGGGCGCGTTCGTCGCCGCGGCGCTGCTGCTGTTCCAGGCGCAGCTGGGCGGACACGTGGACCCGAGCTGGTCCGCGGGCTGGTGGCTCGCCCAGGGTCAGTTGCTGGCGGGCTTCGCCGCACTGCTCTGGGTCGTCGTCGCCGAGTACATCAACAGCGAGATGCGCGCGGCGGCAGTACCCGCACCGGCGCCGCTCAGCGACGCCAGCCAGCTCACCGAGTCGGGCTACGAAGGCGTCGTGCGCAGCTTCGTGACATCCGTCGAGGCGCGCGGCGGCTACACGCCCGACCACGGTCGACGCGTCGCCATCCTCTCAGTGTTCATCGGCCTCGAGCTGCGGCTCCCCGCCGACCGCCTGCATGCAATCGCGCGCGGCGCGCTCCTGCGCGACGTCGGCAAGATCAGCGTCCCGGACGCGATCCTCGCCAAGCCCGAGCAGCTCACCGCCGAGGAGTACGACGTCATCCGTCAGCACCCGGCGCAGGGAGAGGCGATGCTCGGCGAGCACTTCACCGGCAGCATCGAGCGCGCCATCATCCGCCACCACCACGAATGGTTCGACGGCACCGGGTACCCCGACCAGCTTGCCGCCGACGCGATTCCGCTGGAGGCGCGCGTCGTCGCCGTCGCCGACGTCTACGACGCGCTGCGCTCGGACCGCTCCTTCCGCCGTGCCTGGACGCCGGATGTCGCGCGCGAACTGATGCGCGCAGAGAGCGGCTCTCACTTCGACCCCCGCTGCATCGATGCGTTCCTGGGCGTCGCCGACCGCTTTGAGGACGAGTTCTCCCGGGCCGACGTTGAAGGCACGACCGAGGAACAGCTGCGCCGAATCATCGACTCACAGGCCGCGGCCTAGCGCCCGGCGGGGGTTGCGGCCCCCGCTCAGCCCCCGCGTTCAGACGAGAGACACGAGCGCGGCGCCCGGGTTGGCCCGCAGTCTGCCGGACGGACGGATAGAAATGCGAAGTTCGCTCCAGCAGATATCGGTATGGACGCTATTCGCGACCGTGCCGGCGGCACTGTTCATCGTCCTGCGCATGCACGGCGCATGGGACCGCCCGCTCGTGCTCCCGGACGGCCACTTCTACATCGTCAGCGCGGTCGCGATCACGTCGGTCGTGCTCGCCGTGATCGCGTCGATCGCCGCCATGCGCCTGGCCAGCTACCGCGCGCTCATGCTCGCGATGGCGTTCCTCGGCATGTCGGCAATGCTCGTCGTACACGGCCTGGCCACCCCGGGTTTCCTCGTCGAGGGTCGCTACTTCGCCGTCACCGGCTTCGCGGCGCGCCTGACGGTGGTGGTCGGCGCGACGCTGCTCGCCGCGAGCACCGCCCGGCCGCGCGGCCGGGTGCTGGACGTGATCGTCGCGCACCGCCTACAGGTGCTGGTCGGGTGGGCGCTCGCGCTGGGCGTCTTCGCGATGCTCGCACTGAGCTTCCCCGAGTCGGTGCCGCCGCGGATCGTGAGTGAGCGGCTGTTCTTGAACGTCACGCTCGTGATCACGCTGGTCATGAGCGGGATCGCGGCCTATCGCTATCTGGACGCCTACCGGCACTCGCAGGTGGAGACGCACGGCGCGCTGGCGACCAGTGCGATGTTGATCCTCCAGGCGCAGATCGGGATGCACTTCGGCGACCTGTGGGCGATCAGCTGGTGGCTGTACCACGTGCAGCTGCTCGCCGGCTTCTCGTGCGCGCTCTGGGCGATCCTCGGCGAGTACGCGCGCGGCGGGGACGCCGCGAGCGCCATCCATCGCCTCACGTTGCGGGATCCGCTCCTGCTGATCGAGTCCGGCTACCCCGAGGTCGTGCGCAGCTTTGCGACCTCGCTGGAGGCGCGCGACCGCTACACCCACGGCCACGGCCGCCGGGTCGCGATCCTGTCCGTGCTGGTCGGACAGCAACTCGGGCTCGCCCCCGAACGCCTGCGCGCGCTCTCCCACGGCGCGCTGTTGCACGACGTCGGCAAGATCGCCGTGCCGGACGCGATCCTCTGCAAGCCGACGGCACTCACCGAGGACGAGTTCGGGATCATTCGTCACCACCCGGCACAGGGCGAGGCCATGCTCGCGGCCGCCTTCCGGGGACGTGTCGAGCGCGCGGTCATCCGCCATCATCACGAGTGGTTCGACGGCACCGGGTACCCGGACCGCCTCGCCGGCGACGACATCCCGCTGGAAGCGCGCATCGCGGCCGTGGCGGACGTATACGACGCGCTGCGCTCCGATCGCTCCTACCGGCCGGCCTGGCAGCTCGAGACCGCCCGTGACTTCATCGCTTCCGAGTCCGGGACGCATTTCGATCCGCGCTGCGTGGACGCGCTGCGCCGGGTGGCCGACCGCTTCGAGCAGGACTATTCATGGGAGGCCGAACGGCGGGGCGCACTCGCCCGCCTGCCGGAGACCGTAGCGCTCGCCACAGCAGATGCCGCCGCCGCCGCTCACCACGCAGGCGCCGTCGCCTGACGTGACATCCGCCGCCGCCAAATAGACTCTCACCCGTGCGCGCACGCACAATGTCGGGTAGCCACGAGCACTGGCGCACCCGCGATCGCGGTATTCGCGGCGCGCCGCCGGCACTGGACGCGCTGTGCAGGCAGGTTCACGCCAGCCCGGAACGCGCCTCGGGAACGTGCGCATCCGGCGTGGCCGCCGGAGCACGCAGGTCGTCGACGTGCGCGAGATCAAGGTCGCGCGGCCGACCCGCGCGAGCCCGCTGTATCTGATCGCCGGCTTCGCGGTGCTGATCGCGATCGGCACGGCGCTGCTGCTGCTCCCGATCGCGACGCGCAGCGGCGACAGCGCCGGCCTCACGACCGCGCTCTTCACCTCGACATCGGCAGTCTGCGTGACCGGGCTGGTGGTCGCCGACACGCATGACTACTGGAGCCCGTTCGGGCAGGCCGTGATCCTGCTGCTGATCCAGCTCGGCGGCCTCGGCTTCATGGCCAGCGCGACGCTGCTGATCCTGCTCTTCGGCGGCCGCCTCTCGCTTCGGCAGCGCCTGCTCGCCCGTGACACCCTCGGGCGGCTGGGCGTCGAACGCGTGGGCCAGCTCATCCGGCGCATCATCGTGACCACGCTGGCCATTGAGCTCGTGGGCTCCGCGCTCATGGTGCTCGCCCTCGTGCTCGCCGATCGGTCGTTCACACCGCAGCACATCTGGCGCGGCGTGTTCATCGCCATCTCCGCCTTCAACAATGCCGGTTTCGACCTCGAGGGCGGCTACCGCAGCCTCGCCGCCTACCGCGCGAATTCTCTGCTGCTCGCCGTCACCGGCTCGCTGGTGATCCTCGGCGGGACCGGGTTTGCGGTCTGGTCCGACATCGTGCGGCATCGCACATGGCGTCGCTTGGCGCTCGATACCAAGCTCGTGCTGGTGACCTCGGTGGCGCTGTGGGGCCTCGGTGCGCTCGTGATCATCGGGCTGGAATCGCGGCCGGGCGGGCTCTTCAACGGCATCGCTCCGCACGTACGCGCCCTCGACGCGCTCTGGATGTCCGTCGTGGCACGCACCGCCGGTTTCAGCGTCTTCGACCTCTCGTTCATGAGCGGATCGACGCTCTTCTTCATGGCGGCGCTGATGTTTATCGGCGGCGCCTCCGCTTCCACGGCCGGCGGCATCAAGCTCACGACCTTCAGCTCGCTGTTCTTCGCGATCCTTGCCTCGCTACGCGGCGATGAGCACGTCACGGTGTTCGGCCGCGAAATCTCGTGGCGGCAGATCAACCGCGCGCTCGCCATTGCGCTGCTCTCGGTCGCCGCGGTCTTCGTGCTCGCGTTCAGCGTCTCGCTGACCATCCATGAGCCGTTCGAGCGCATGCTGTTTGAATCGGTCTCTGCCCTCGCTACCGTGGGATTGTCGACGGGCGTGACGCCCGATCTCGATGACCTCGCGCGCCTGATGCTGGTGATCGGGATGTTCGTGGGTCGGCTCGGCCCACTCACGATCGGGCTGGCGCTGGCCGGACGGGTACGCGCGACACGGGTTCGTTACGCCGAAGAGCAAATCAGCATCGGGTAGGAGGGGGCGACCAGATGAAGCAGCAGATCGCGGTGATCGGTCTGGGGCGCTTCGGCTCGGCCGTCGCGGAGGAGCTGGCGAAGTCCGGGCACGAAGTGCTCGGCATCGACTCCGACCTCGCGGTCGTGCAGGCGCTCTCGACGCGCCTCACCCACGTCGTACAGGCCGACGCCGCCGACCGCGAGACGCTCGAGCGGCTCGGCATCGCAGACTTCGACGTCGCCATCATCGCGGTGACGGAACACCTGGAGGCGAGCATTCTGGCGACGCTCGAAGTGAAGCGGCTGGGCGTCGGGACGGTGATCGCCAAGGCGCGGAACGACACGCACGGCGAGATCCTGACGCGCGTGGGCGCGGACCGCGTGGTCTATCCCGAGCGCGACACCGGCGTACGGCTCGCGCACGGCTGGTCATCGCTGAGCATCACCGACTCGCTCGACATCGTGGAGGGTTACACCCTGAGCCGCGTGAGCGTCCCCGCCGGACTCGTGGGACGCACGATCCGCGAGGGGATCATGGACGACGCGCACGGCGTCGCGCTGATGCTGCTCGCGCGCGGCACGCGTGTCTCCGTCTATCCGAGTCCGGATGAGCGTCTCCAGCGAGGCGACGTGCTCGTGCTTGCCGGTCAGATCAGCGACATCGAGCGATTCTTCGCGCACATCGACCAGCCGGCAGCAGCAAGGTAGGCGGCCACGTGGCCGCCCGCAGCGCGCACGGCGCACGCACCGAACCGACCGGCGGCGACGAGCCGGCGCGGGAGCCGCGGCCGACGATCCTCGTGCCGCTCTTCGCCGGCTCTGCCGTGCGGGCCGCGGCGCCCGTCCTGCGTGTGATCGCCCGGGCGCGCGACGCCGATGTGTTGCTCCTCGACCTCGAACAGCCGATCCGGGGCGCACCGGTCGACGACCGGGCCTCGCGCATCGAGGAGCACCGCGCGGCCATCGCCGCGCCGGACGTGTCCGTGGCTGTCGAGCACCGCCTGGGTCACAACCTGGCGGGCATGATCGCGGAGGCCGTCGCGGCGCACCGCCCGGACCTGCTGCTCCTCACCTGGCAGCGCAGACGTGACCGCCCCGCGCTGCGCGGCGAGCTCGCGCTCCGCGACCTCCTGGTCGAGGTGCCGTGCGACGTGTTCGTGCTCGGGCTCGACGGCGACGTAGGCGAGCCGCGCCGAATCGCCGTCGTCCTCGGCGACGAGGACGAGGACGCCGTGCGGGACGCGGCCGTCGCAATCGCCGAGACCGTGGGCGGGACGATCACGTTTATGGCGGTCGGCGACGGCCGGGGTGCCGGGCAGGCTGCGCGTTTGGAACGCGAAGTCCACGCGCTCCGCGACCCCGCCCGCGGCTCCGTGCGCGTGATCCGGGCGCGGTCGGGCGCGACCGGCATCCTCGAGAGCGCGTCGCCGGAGAGCACCGACCTGCTCGTGATGCGGACGCCGCCCTCGGGCATCATCTACCGCCTGGCGATCAGCGGCCTCACCGAACGCGTGGCGAAACGGGCGGCCGTACCGGTGCTCGTGGTCAAGCCGCGCCGCTCGGCGGCGCGGTCTGCGCTGGGGCGCCTGGTCGATCCGGTGCTCGAGACGCTTCCGGCGCTCGACGAAGCCGCGAAGGTCGAGGTCTACCGCGCGGTGCGCAACGCCGCGCGCGCCAACCTCGACTTCTACGTGATGATGGCACTCGCCACCGCGATCGCCGCGCTCGGCCTCCTGCTCGACAGCGCCGCCGTCGTGATCGGCGGGATGCTGGTCGCGCCGCTGATGGCGCCACTCGTCGCGCTCGGACTCGGGGTCGTGCAGGGCGACGCCCGACTGCTGCGACTGGCGACGGCAGGCGCGGTGCGCGGATCGCTGCTCAGCGTGGCGATCGGCGCGGTGATCGCCATTGCCATCCCGAACGCGTCGCTCACCGCGGAGGTGCTGTCGCGCACGCGGCCTTCACTGCTCGACCTGGGCGTGGCGCTTGCCGCCGGCGCGGCCGCTGCCTACGCCCTCAGCCGCGAGCACCTCTCCGCGGCGCTGCCGGGGGTGGCGATCGCCGCCGCGCTCGTCCCGCCACTCGCGGCGGCAGGCATCGCCCTCGCGCTGCTCGATCCGGCCGCGGCCGGGGGCGCCGCGCTGCTCTTCGCCGCCAACCTCGTCTCGATCGCTGCCGCCGCGGGCGCCGTGTTCTTCCTGCTCGGCTTTCGCCCCGAGCCCGAGCACGTGCCGCGGATCAAGCTATTCAGTCATGCCTTCACTGTGCTCGCGCTCCTGGCGTTCGCCGTGGCCATCCCGCTCACCTGGCTCACGGTGGACTCGGTGCGCGCGGCGACGATCGAGCGTGACGCGCGCGCGGCGCTCGACGCAGCGATCTCCGACCTCCCCGGAGCGCGCTGGACGCGCCTCGACATCGGCCGCACGGATGACGGCGCGCTCCGGCTCGTCGTCGATATGGAGACACCGGAGCCGCTGGAGCCCACCCAGGTCTTCGTGATCGAGACCCGGATCGCGGTGCGCATGCACCGCCCCGTGAGTCTCGCCGTACGGCTCATCCAGGTGACGGAGGTCCACGGCGTCCCCCCGCCGGGGGCATCGCCCACGGCCGGGCCCGCCGCCGGCGGAGGCTAGCCGGCCGGCGCCTGCTCCCTACGCGCGCTCGGCGCGAACCACGTAGCGGTGGGAGTACGAGTGCGCCTCACGGTCGAACGTGCCCCCGCAGGTGAACAGCGTGATCGAATCGGTCGGCACGTCGTCCGACCAGATCGAGGCCCAATCCGCGCTCGCGGCGTCCAGCTCCTCCGCCCAGCTCACCTGGTACGTGAGCGTTTCGCCTTCGTATTCGATCTCAATCGTGTCGCCCGGGACGAGGTGGTCGAGCGAGTAGAAGATCGCCGGCCCGCGGAAGTGGCGGCCGGCGTACTGCACGTAGTTGTTGAAGTCGACGTGCGCACCGAAGATCGCGTTCCGACCGGCGCCCGGGGCGCCGCCCATGCCGGGGTATTGCGACATGTCGTACCAGGCGACGTTCTCCGGACCGTCGGGATTGGGCATGACCGCGCCGTCCACGTAACGGGGCGAAACGCCGGCGTCGATACCGAGCTTCGGGATGCGGATCCGCGCGAACGTCGCGTCGGGCGGCTCGCCGTATTCGGCGACGAGATCGCGGATGTCGTCGGCGAAGACCGGCGCCGCGCCCTCGACGGCGGCGTTCCCGAACTCCGGCCCCGCGAACCGGCTGCCGCTCCCGATCCCGAGACCGTCCATCGTGCCACTGCCAACGGCGGCGACGGCCGCCACCACCATGGCGAGGATCGCACCGGCTGCGATCAGCACCCATCGCCCGCGGAGCAGACTCGTCTCCCGCCGACCATCCATCTGCATCAGTGCCGCCCTCCGGTGCCCCCGCCCGTCACGCGCACCCACGCGCATCGCGCCTCGCCGAGGCCGCCCGATGCTGCGGCCTACGTTAAGTGCCTGCTCGCTTAAACGCTGTTCGCCTGTCCGGCGTTCCTCGCGTGGTGGTGACGCGCGCGGGCGCGGATCCCGACAACGGCGACCGCCGGCCCGGCGGCGCGGCGCGCTCCGCGCGGGCCGTGCCACCCACGGGTCCACGCAGCCCGCGATCCC
>JBBDXH010000021.1:0-9128 GCA_040902395.1 Dehalococcoidia bacterium | reverse complement strand
CCAACCGCTGCGCTGCCGTGTCGGGGTCGATGCCGCTCCGCTCGAGGATCTGGGCCGCGCCGGCGGGTCCCGTCCAGTCGCCCGGCTCGACCATCCGCTCGTCGACGAGGACGCCGTCCGACGTCGTCGTCCCGACGTGCTTGCCCGCGAGCAGGAGGATGTGGGTGATGAGGCGGGTGACGGTGCTCTTTCCGTTCGTGCCGCTGATCGAGACGATCGGGATTCGCCGATCAACGTCGCGGACCCAGGAGGGTGGCGTCGCGCCCGCGGAGGTGGTGCGTCTCGCCGCCGCGCGCGGCGTGCAGGTGCTCGCGCTCACGGACCATGACACCACCGCCGGCCTGGCCGAGGCGTCCGCCGCCGCCACGGTGACCGGGATCCGCCTCGTCCCCGGTGTCGAGCTCGCCTGCGACCTCCCCGGCAACGAACTACACATGCTGGGCCTCTTCATCGACCCGGAAGCGGCCCCCCTCCAGGCGCGCCTGCTTGCCATGCGCGAGGCGCGCGTCGAGCGCGGCCGGCGCACGACCGAGGCGCTCGCACGCGCGGGCGCGCCGGTCGACTGGGCGCGCGTACAGGCGATTGCCGGCGAGGCCTCGATCGGCCGGCCGCACGTAGCGCGCGCGCTGATGGAGGCGGGGCACGTCGCGTCGATCGAGGAGGCCTTCGCGCGCTTCCTTGCGCGCGGGGCGCCCGGCTATGTCGAGCGCGAGCGGCTCGCGCCCGCCGAGGCGATCGCGCTCGTGCGCGACGCCGGTGGCCTGCCCGTCTTCGCCCACCCGCCCTTCACCGACGGCTACGAAGCGCTCGCCGCCGAGCTGGCGCCGGCCGGACTCTGGGGACTCGAGGTCTACTACCGCGACTACCCGCCTGAGCGCGTGAGCGCGCTGCGCACGCTTGCCGAGCGGCTCGGACTCGTGGCCACGGGCGGTTCCGACTTTCACGCGTTCGACCGGGAGGGGGAACGCGCGCCCGGCGAGATCCTGCTGCCGGACGCGGCGCTCGAGGCGTTACTCCGCGCCGCACGCGCCGCGGGCGCGCGCGTACCCGACGCGCCCGGCGCGCCCGTTGCGCCCGGCGCGCCCGATGCCGGCGCGGAGCCGTCGACGTGACCACCCGCGACGAGCCGGTCGTGTACTGCGAGCGCCACCCCGCGGTGGAGACGGCACTCGCCTGCGGGCGCTGCGGCGCCGCGATCTGCCCGCGCTGCATGGTGCACACGCCGGGTGGCATCCGCTGCCCGGACTGCGCGCGGCTGCGCCGTCCGGTGATGTACGAGCTGTCGTTCACGGACTACCTGCGCGCGGCCGGCGCCGCGGCCGCAGCCGCGGTCCCGCTCGGATTCATCGGCGCCATTCTGCTGCCACCGCGCGGCGGCGCCGGCATCTTCCTGCTCTTCATCGCGCTGCTCGCGGGCGTCGGGGCCGGCGCCGCGATCGCCGAGGCGATGTCGCGCGCGACGCGCAACAAGCGCGGCCCGTCGATGCAGCTGATCGCGGTCGCGGCGGCCGTGCTGGCAGGCGGGCTCCGCGTGATCTTTGCCGGCATCGACCCGCAACTGCTGACGCAGGACCTCGGAGGCAGCTTCGCGGTGATCATCGCCGCGGCGTCGGCGTGGGGGCGGTTGCGGTAGCGGAACAGGCCCGCCGGCGCAGCCGGCAAGGCAGAGCGATCGCTAGCGCACGCGATCCACGATCGTCAGCGCGATGAGCAGGCCGAACGTGACCGCGGTTACGCCGGCGACGCGCTTCAGCTCCTGCATGACCAGCGGCGTCTCGCGCTCGAGCAGTCGTGCCGAGCGTCCGGCGCGCAGCGAGCGGCCGCGCGGCAACGGCTGCTCAGGGTGCTCGATGCCGGCCGGCGGGACGCCGATCTGCGGCCGCGGCGGCAGGCGGCGAGGGATCCGAGTTCGGCGTTCGCGCGGATTCGAGGGCATCGTGCCTCCGCAAGCGAGTGTAGGTGTGCGGTCGGTGGCGAGGAAGCAGGGGCGACCACGGCAGGGTCAACCCGCGTTGACCGCCGTTCGGAAGCCATCTAGCCTGACTCAGCGCACGCGGCCCCGTAGTGTAGCGGCTCAACACGCCACCCTGTCACGGTGGAGATCGTCGGTTCGAATCCGATCGGGGTCGCCAGTTTCCGTCCGAACGCGCCGCCGAGAGGCGGCGTTGTCGCTTCGCCGCCTCATCGGTTGTTACGCCCGAGTCCGTTCCCTCCCGTTCCTGACTCGACGCCATCGAGTGCGAGACGGTCCGCGGGTGCCCGGCCCGAATCGACCTGCCGGCGCTCCGATCTGACCGTCCGCCGCTATGCTGGTCGTCCGCCACCCGCCCCATCGCCGGAGCCCCGATTGTCACCAACGCCGCCGCGCTGTGTCCTGCGTCGCGACCCCATGCTCCGCTCTTCCGGCGCGGTCCGGCACCGTGCGCTCGTCGCGGGCGGTCACGAGCCGGCGCAGCCGGTGCGCTCGTGACGCCTGCGCAGGCGGAGCCGGCCGGCCGCTGGAAGCGGCTCGCACCGATCGCGCTGGGCTTTCTCGGCGCGGTGGCCGGCCTGGTGCTCTTCACCACGCTCCGGCCGGAGCCGGATGCGATCACCGGCGCGGAGATCGAGAGCGCGGTCGCCTCGGCGATGGAGTCCGCGGCGGACGTGCCGCCGGTACCGGTCGAGGTGTTCAACACGATCCTGCCGTCGCTGGTCTACATCCGCACCGAAGGCCACGAAGAGGGCGCGGATGAGCGCGGCGTCGGGAGCGGCGTGATCATCAACGCGGACGGGTCGATCCTCACGGCGCACCACGTCGTGGACGGCGCACGCGCGATCATCGTGACCTTCGCCGACGGCACGGAGGCCACGGCAGAGGTCGTCAGCGCTGAGCCGGACACTGACCTCGCCGTGCTGCAGGCGCACGGCGCCCCGGAGGTGATCGTGCCGGCGGTGCTCGGTGGCGCGGGCGGCATGCGGATCGGCGACCAGGCCTTCGCGGTCGGCAACCCGCTGGGGCTCGCCGCCTCGTTGAGCGCCGGCGTGATCTCGGGCTTCGATCGCGCGGTCCCCCTGCGAGGCAAGGGCCGCGAGCTCACCGGCCTGATCCAATTCGACGCAGCCGTCAATCCCGGCAGTTCCGGCGGGCCGTTGCTCAATGGGAACGGGCAGGTGATCGGGATCGTCACCGCCCTCGCCAATCCCGCCAACGAGGGCTCCTTCAGCGGCATCGGGTTCGCCGTGCCCATCGGCGCGGCGGGCGGCGGTGGCGGCGGGCCACCCAGGTAGCGAGGAGCGCAGGGGGCGCAGGATGAGCATGGAACCGTCTTTGAACGGCAGCCGGCCCATGGAGCAGGTGCTCTACGAGATCAAGAAGGTCATCGTGGGGCAGGACGCGCTGCTCGAACGACTGATCGTCGCCCTGCTCGCTCGCGGCCACGTCCTGGTCGAAGGCGTGCCGGGCCTCGCGAAGACGATGGCGATCAAGACGCTGGCGGCGTCGATCGGCGGCGAGTTCAAGCGTGTGCAGTTCACGCCGGATCTCGTGCCGGCCGATCTGACCGGCACGCGCATCTACCACCAGCAGTCCGGCACGTTCCAGACATCGCTCGGCCCCGTATTCACGAACCTGCTACTCGCCGACGAGATCAACCGCGCGCCGGCGAAGGTGCAAAGCGCGCTGCTCGAGGTGATGCAGGAGCGGCAGGTGACGATCGGGCGCGAGACGCACCAGGTCCCCGACCCGTTCATGGTGCTGGCGACCCAGAACCCGATCGAGTCGGAGGGCACGTACGCGCTCCCGGAAGCACAGCAGGACCGGTTCATGCTCAAGGTGCTCGTGGACTACCCCTCGCAGAGCGAGGAGTTCGTCATTGTCGAACGCATGACCGGCGCGCTCGAGCAGAGCCACCGGGTGATCGACGGCGCCCAGCTCCTGGCGCTCCAGCGGGCGGCCGACGCCGTCTACGTCGACCCCTCGCTGATCGAATACGCCGTCCAACTCGTGCGGTCCACGCGGCACCCGGAGTCCGTGGGCCATCCCGAGCTCGCCCGCTTCCTGTCATTCGGCGCCAGCCCGCGCGCCTCCATCAACCTCGTCCTCGCGGGCCGCGCGCTGGCCTTCGTCCGCGGCCGCGACTATGCGCTCCCGCAGGACGTGCGCGACCTCGCACTCGACGTGATCCGGCATCGCCTGGTGCTCTCGTACGAGGCGCTCGCCGACAACGTGAGCGCGGACGACGTACTCCGTCAGCTGCTGGCCGCGGTTCCACTGCCCGAAACCTCCCTGATCGAGAGCAGCCGTGGATCACATGCCGTCGCCGCCCGTCACTCAGCCGACGCCTGAGCACATCCTCCATCGGCTCGACTGGCAGGTGGTTCGCCGCCTGGATGGTCTGCTGCAGGGCGACTACCGCACGCTCTTCTACGGCGCCGGCGTGGACTTCGCCGACCTACGCGAGTACCAGCCCGAGGACGATGCTCGCCACATCGACTGGAACGTCACGGCGCGCATGGACACGCCCTACGTGCGCGAGTACTTCGAAGACCGCGAGCTGACGGCGTGGATGCTGCTCGATCGCTCGCTCTCGATGAGCTTCGGGCCAGAGGAGCGCACGAAGAGCCGGGTCCTGACCGAGGTCGTCACCGCGCTGGCCCGCCTGCTGACGCGCCGCGGCAACCGGGTGGGGGCGATCCTCTACAACAACGCCGTCGAGCGCACGATTCCGCCGCGCGGCGGGCGCATGCAGGTACTCCGGCTGGCCCGCGACCTCCTCCAGCCGCCGCCGCATAGCGCGACGGCCACTGACCTGAGCGGCCTGATCCAGACGGGCCTGAACACGATCAAACGACGATCGCTCGTCTTTCTGGTCTCGGACTTCCTCAGCACTCCTGGCTGGGAGCGGCCGCTGCCGTTGCTCTGCCGCCGGCACGACGTCGTGGCCATCCGGGTCTGGGATCCACGCGAGGTCGAACTCCCGGACGCCGGTGTGATCGTGATGCAGGACTCGGAGACCGGCGAGCAGCTGCTCGTCGACACGAGCGATCCCCACCTGCGGCGTCGCATCGCCGACCTCGCCCGGTCGCGGGAAGAGCGTCTCGCGGCCGGCTTCAGGCGAGCGGGCGTGGACCCGTTCGCGATCTCGACCGAAGACGATCTCGTCGCAGCGCTCGTGCGGATGGCGGGACTGCGGAAACGGCGTTTCCGCTGATGTCGTTCATCTGGCCGCCGATGCTGCTCTCGCTGCTGCTGGTGCCGATTCTCGCGATCGCGTATC
Source organism: Dehalococcoidia bacterium (assembly GCA_040902395.1). GTDB lineage: Bacteria > Chloroflexota > Dehalococcoidia > UBA2979 > UBA2979 > VGNK01. Next base: position 3,870 of record JBBDXH010000021.1, on the reverse strand, counting down.
TCCGGCTGATGGGTCGCCGGGCCGCCGCCGGCTCGCGGCTCGGGACGACGCGGCTCACCGAGGGGGCGTCGGGCAGACGCGTCGGCGCGCACCGCCACCTGCCGCCGGCAATCTTCCTCGTCGCGACCGCGCTGCTGCTCGCCGCGCTCGCCCGCCCGACCGTCGTGCTGGCGCTCCCGCACATGGAGGGCACGGTGATCCTCGCGTTTGACGTTTCCACCAGCATGCTGGCAGACGACCTCAAACCTTCGCGGATGGATGCCGCGAAGCGAGCCGCCGGCATCTTCGTCGGGGGCCAGCCGTCGACGATCCAGATCGGGGTCGTGGCCTTCAGCGATGGCGCACTGATCGTCCAGCAGCCGACGACCGTGCAGGTCGACGTGCTCGCGGCGATCGACCGCCTCGCGCCCCAGGGCGGCACTTCGCTCGGCGAGGGGATGTTCGCCTCCCTCAGCGCGATCGCCGGCCGGCCGATCGTGATCGACCCGGAAGCGTCCGAAGAGGATCTGTTCGCACTCGACATCGGTTACTTCGGCTCCGCCGTGATCGTGCTGCTCTCCGACGGTGAGCACACTTCGCGGTCCGACCCGATCAGCGTCGCGCAGCTTGCGGCCAACGCCGGCGTCCGCGTCCTCCCGATCGGGATTGGCAGCGCCGACGGCACGACGCTGGAGATCGAGGGCTACCGCGTGGCGACCGCGCTGAACGAACCGCTGCTGTCCGCCATCGCCACCGTCACCGATGGCGCCTACTTTCGCGCCGCGGACGAGGCGGAGCTCGCGGCGGTCTACGAAGCGATCGACCTCCGGCTCGCCATCGACGGCGAGGAGGTCGAGGTCACCGCGCTGGTCGCGGCGGCCGCGATGCTGCTGCTGGTCGTCGGTGCGGGGCTGACGATGCGCTGGTTCGGGAGGGTGCCCTAGCCATGACGTTTGCCTGGCCGTACCTGCTGGCGCTGATCTTCGTCGTGCCCCTCGTCGTGGCACTGCATCTCTGGCTGCTGCACCGCCGTCGCCGGTTCGCGGTGAGCTACGCGAGCCTCTCGCTGATCCGCGAGGCGCTGCCCGGGGGGTCGCGCTGGCGCCGGCGCGTGCCCTTCGCGCTCTTCCTGCTCGCACTCGCCAGCCTCGCCGTCGCCGCCGCCCGCCCGCAGGCCGTGGTCGCCGTGCCGATGAGCCGCACGTCGATCATCCTCGCCCTCGACGTGTCGGGGTCGATGTGCTCCACGGACGTCGCGCCGAATCGGCTGGCCGTGGCGCAGGACGTGGCCCGCGGCTTCGTCGAGGACCAGGCGGGAGGGACGCGGATCGGCATCGTGGCGTTCTCCGGGCTCGCGCAGCTCGTGGTGCCTCCGACCACCGACCGCGAAGCGCTCGTCGCCGCGATCGACGGCCTCACGACGGGGCGGGGAACGGCGATCGGGAGCGCGCTGCTCCGCGCCGTCGACGCCATCGCCGAGGTCAATCCCGACGTGACGCGCACCGGCGTGGACGTGAGCGACGCGACCGGCCGCCGCTCGACGCCCGGAGGCGGGTTCGCGCCGGACATCGTCGTGCTGCTCACCGACGGCGCGGCGACGCAGGGCGTCGATCCGCTGCTGGCATCAGAAGCGGCAGCCGACCGGGGCGTGCGCGTCTACACGATCGGCTTCGGCACCACGGAGCCCGCGCCACTCGCCTGCTCACGCGACCAGATCGGGACCGACCCCTTCAACCGCCGGTTCGCGAGCGGTGGGGGTGGCGGCTTCGGCTTCGGCTTCGGCGGAGGCTTCGGCTTCGACAGCGGCGCTGGAGGTCCACGGCGGGCGGTCCTCGTGCTCGACGAGGACACCCTGCAGGCGATCGCCGACATCACGGGTGGGTCGTATCACCGCGCAGCGGACGCCGACCAGCTCGCCGAGGTCTTCCGTGATCTTCCGGCCGAGATCACCCTCCAGGAGGAGCACGTCGAGGTCAGCGTCGGATTCGCCGCCCTCGGCGCGCTGCTGACCATGGCGGCGGTTGGGCTGTCGCTCGCGTGGAACCGATACGGCTAACGGTCCCCGCTGCTGCTCGCAGTACCTGTGACAGCCAACTGCACGCTGCGGGTTCGGCCGGCGACGGCGGCGGATCGACCCGAGGACCTCAGCGGCCACTCGTGACGATCGCGCGAGCCTGGGCGCCGGCGGTCGAACGCCGCACACTGGCGCGCGTGCTTCCGTGGACGCCTCCGGTGGCGGCGATCCCGCGGCGACGGCAGCTCATCGAGGGTTCGCCATGTACCGTCATGTCGCGGGCGACGGGCTGCTCTGCATGATCACGCACACGGTCGGAGGGAGTACCGGTGAACGTCTTGAAGCTGATCCTCGGTCTGCTGCTGGCGAGCGTACTGGTGGTCTTCGGGGCACAGAACACGCAGTCGGTGAGCTTTCACTTTCTCGGCTGGGACACGCCTTCCGCGCCCGTCGTGCTCGCGCTCGCGATCGCGGTGTTGCTGGGGGTGATTCTCACCTGGATGGTTTCGGTGCCGGGACGCTTCCGCGGCAGGCGAGAGCGTCGCGCGCTCAAGCACCAGGTCAAGGTGCAGGATCGGACGCCGGAGCCGAGCGTGGATGCGGCGGAGTCGCCATCCGAGGGCGAGGAACGAACGAGCTGATTCGGCTGGACCTCATCCCGGGGCCGCCCCGCTCATCCGGGGCTCCGACCGGAGACACATCGGACAGGCGTGCGGAGACATATCGGACACCGCGGATCGGTTACGAGGCATGGCCCGACGGTCGACCCTCGGCGATCTGCACCGGAGCGAAGTAGCCGGCAAAGTGCCCGTCGTGCTCGGGTGGGGCGGAAGGCGACGGGGTGCCCGCGGAAGGCCTTCGGCAGTGCGATGAGCCGCCCGTGCCGGTACGCGGGCTCCCCTTCCCGCTCATCATGGTGCTCCCCTTCCCGCTCATCCTGAGCCTGTCGAAGGACGGCCGCGCGACGCAGAAGCGAGCTGCCCGATAGCGGGCATCAGCCCGCCCGTCGCGACAAGGCCGCCGGGGTCGGTCAGCGACCCAGCCCGCCGAAGAACGCGGACACGTCGGCGGCGAAGAGCGTGGGCTGCTCCATCGCCGCGAAGTGCCCGCCGCGCGGTGGTGCGCTGTAGCGCACGAGGTTGAACGCGCGCGCCATCGCCTCCCGTGGTGGGTTGAACGGCTCGCCCGGGAAGCGCGCGTATGCGGTCGGCACCGTCACCGGGCCATCGAGCAGCGGCTCGGTCATGTGCGCGGTCTCGTAGTAGATGCGAGAAGCCGAGAGCACACTCCCGGTGAGCCAGTACAGCATGACGTTCGTGAGCAGGCGGTCGCGGTCAAACGTCTCCCACAGGTCGTCGCCGTGGTCGCTCCACACCCAGAACTTCTCGAGGATCCACGAGAGCAGCCCGACCGGTGAGTCGTGCAGCGCGTACGCGAGCGTCTGCGGCCGCGTGCCCTGGATGCGGCTGTACCCGGTCTCCTCCGCGTCGAAGCGACGCCGCCGTTCGCGATACGCACGCTCGGCCTCGCCGAGCTCGTCGTCGGCTGTGGCGGGCAGGCGGGCGGTCCCGAAGTTCACGTGCAGCCCGACCACCGCTTCCGGGTGCCGCTGCGCGAGCGCGGGGCCGATGATCCCGCCCCAGTCGCCCCCCTGCACGCCGTAGCGCGCGAAGCCGAGCGTCTGCATCAGCGCGTGCATGCGCTCGGCGATGCGGCCGGGATGCAGCCCGCCGGCGCGCGGAGCTTCCGAGAACGCGAACCCGGGGAGCGACGGCACGACGAGGTCGAACCCCGGTCCCGAGTCGACGCCGGCGGCGAGCAAGTCGGCCGCATCGAGGAACTCGACGAATGAGCCCGGCCAGCCGTGCAGCAGGAGC
>JBBDXH010000020.1:0-1391 GCA_040902395.1 Dehalococcoidia bacterium | reverse complement strand
TAGAGCTTCCCCTGCGAGATCACCAGGTACGGGTCCGCGTCGAAGCGCAGGAACGGCGCGACCAGCCGCACGCGCTCGCTGATCACGCGGTTCATCAGCACGCGGCTCTCCGCGCCGATCTGTTGCGAGATCAGCAGGTTGAAGTCGCCGAAGCGCAGCGCGAACAGCAGCCGGTCCCACAGGCCGCCGATGCCGACACCGCCGCCGCCCGAGAAGCGCGTCTGCTGATCGGCCTCGGCCGGATAGTCGAACTCGTTCTGCGTCGTGCCGACGATCGCGTAGTCGCGGGTCAGCTCGCCGTAGTAGATCCTGGGCTGCTCGAGGGTCGGCGTGCCGCGCGGCGGGATGTCCAGCAGGCTCAGCCCCGGCAGGCCCTCGGTCGTGACGCTCCCCATGGTGTTCAGCACCGCGCCGAAGCCGTGCGTGAAGAAGAGGTGCGTGTTGAGCCAGGTGCGCGCCTCGCGAGGCAGCGCGGTCGTGTCCAGCTCGCGCGCCGCCATCATCGTGGGCCGCTCGGTGCCGCCGATCGTGTAGCGGTCGATGTCCACGTCGACGAAGCGGTAGTACTGGCGCAGCGCCTGGAGCTGCTGGTAGGCGTCCATCAGGGGACGGTAGTCCCACAGGCGGATCGACTGCGTGTCGGTGAGGTCCTGCCGCGCGTCCGCCGCCGTGGGCGTGTTGGCCACGTCGACCAGCGACTCCTCGGCGCCGGCGAGGTTGTAGGCCTCGCGCGTCGCGGCGATGTTGAGCTCGAGGTACGGCCGCTCCTGATTCAGCTGGTCCGGCGCGACGATGAACGTCTGGACCAGGCCCGGGTAGATGCCACCGACCAGGATCCCCGCGATGACCCACACCGCGACCGAGCCGGCGAGCACCCAGAGCGTGCGCAGGAACGCGTTGGCGAGCGTGGCGAGCGCGGCGATGCCGACGATGACCGTGAGCACCGATAGCGCGACTAGCCGCGCGTTGACGCTCGTGTAGCCGAGGCCGGTGAGCACGCTCTCCTCGCGGAACAGCAGGTCGTAGCGGTCGAGGTAGTACCCGGCCGCGATCAGCCCGAGGAACAGCCCGCCGAGGATCGAAAGGTGCGCGCGCGCCGGTCGCGCCAGCGAGATCGCGCTCCGCGCCGCCGCGGCGACGTCCTCGCGCGCGCCCGCCTCGGTCACGACGCTGACGGCGCCGCGGAGCGTGTAGATCGCGATGGCGCCGATCGTGATGATCACGACTGCCGCGAGCAGCCAGCCGCGCGCGAACTCGATCACCGGCAGCGTGAAGAAGTAGAAGCCGATATCCATGCCGAAGATCGGGTCGGTCTTCCCGAAGGCGACCGCGTTCTGCCAGCGCAGCAGCTCGTCCCACATGCTCCCGCCGGCCAGGCCGAAGAAGAACGA
>JBBDXH010000019.1:0-9141 GCA_040902395.1 Dehalococcoidia bacterium | reverse complement strand
AGTTATCATGCGTACGAGCGCCGCAGCAGCGCTCGACCCGGCAGCAGCCGGAGTGGGGTGCGTAGTCAGATTCGGACACGCGCCCCGAAGCGTGCCCTCGTAGCTCAGGGGATAGAGCACCGGCCTCCGGAGCCGGTGGCGCAGGTTCGAATCCTGCCGGGGGCACGATCGGCAAGCCGGAGCAGTCCCACGGTCGCGGACTGCCGGGCAGTGGCCGTCGGTTGTCCATTCGCCCGAGAGACCGCGACGGAGCGTCGGGCGCCGCGTGTGATTCCGGCCGGCTCGACGTTGGGAGCCGCCGGATGGGAGCGACATCTTGAGCAATGACCGCAGACCGCGCCGCAGGCCGCAGCGCCAGCGACGCGCGCAGCACGTGGGCTACGAGCCGGCCGGGCCGGTCCAGTTCACAGGGGTCATGGGCTTCTTTCAGCGCAATACCCGCGCCTTCTTCCTCATCGGCATTCTGGTGATGGTGCTCAGCCTCGGCGGCTTCGTATTCGCCTCGCAACTCGATTCCCTGGGCGCGCGCGACACCGAGCCCGCGCCGACCGAGGCGCCTGCCACGGGGACGGCGGAGGCCACGGCGACCGGGACGCCCGACCCGAATGCAGCGGTCGTCCGCCGGTACGAATCCGCGCCGGCGATGACGATCGACCCGACGGCGAGCTACGAGGCCGTGATCGTGCTCGAGTCGGGCGAGGTGCGCATCGAGCTGCTCCCGGACGCGGCGCCGAGTTACGTGAACAACTTCGTGTTCCTCGCGCAGCACGACTTCTACGACGGGTTGACATTCCACCGCGTGATCGAGAACTTCGTCGCCCAGGCGGGCGACCCGACGGCGAGCGGCTTCGACGACGCCGGCTACGCCCTCGATCCCGAGTCGAACGCGCTGCGATTCGACGCCGGCGTGATCAGCATGGCGAAGGCGGGAACGCGCGTGAGCGGCTCCCAGTTCTTCGTGACGCTGGGGCCGGCGCCGCACCTGAACGGGGAATTCACGGTCTTCGGCCGCGTGATCGACGGACTCGACGTTCTCCAGGCCCTGCCGGCGCGCGATCCGTCCGACGGCGGCGAGGCGCCGGCCGCGCGGATCCTGGACATCACGATCATCGAAGGGAACGGGCAATGAGCCGACAGTACGACCATCCGCCTGCGATGACGATCGACCCCGACCTGCCGCTCACGGCGCTCATCCACACTGAGCGGGGCGACATCTCCGTGCGGATGATGCCCGAGATCGCGCCGTTCACGGTGAACAACTTCGTCTTCCTCGCGCGCGAGGGCTTCTACGACGGCTGCACGTTCCACCGGGTCGTGCCCGGCTTCGTTGCGCAGGGCGGGGACCCCACAGGCACCGGTCGCGGCGGTCCCGGCTACCGCTTCCAGGACGAGATCTCGGACACACCGTTCGAGCAGGGCATCCTCGGGATGGCGAACGCTGGTCCCAACACCAACGGCTCGCAGTTCTACCTGATGTTGGACAACGCGGTGCACCTGAACGGCCGGTACACCGCCTTCGGAAAGGTCGAACAGGGCATGGACGTGGCGCTCACGCTGCGGCACCGCGACCCGGCGACCGATCAGGAGCCCGGCGACCGCATCGACTCGATCGAGATCATCGAGGGCTAGAGCCAGCCTGCCTCCGGATCGGGTGCGATCCGGGCCGTTCCCCGTACAGAAGCGGCTGCTTCCCGCCGATATTCATGGGGGAGGCGCGCATGGTTGCGGCCGCATCGGCACGTGTTCTGATCGTGGGCGACGAGGAGGCCGAGTTCGACGGCCTGGCTGCCGCATTGGCTGCAGTCGGGTGTCTGACCGAGGTCGTCCGCGGGGTGGGCGCCGCCTGTGCAGCGCTGCGTGTGCAGGACTTCCTTGCCGTCGTCGCCGACCTGCCCGCGCCCGACATGGACGCGTTCGCGATTCTGCGGGCTGCGCGCCGTCGGGTGCCATCCGCGCGCGTGATCGTCGTGCTGCCTGCCGTGCCGCTCACCGTCGAGCCGCTCCTGGATGCGCTGCGCCGAGAGGCCTTCGACATCGTCCGGCACCCGCTCGATACCGCAGTCATCGGCCGCCGCGTGCTGGACGCGATCGAGGAGACGCGCTCGGAGCTCGCCGACTGGGCGGGCAGTGACCTGGGCGCCGGGGCGTGCCAGTCCGGCGGCGCTCCGCGCGAGGTGGCCGAGATCAGCCGCGCCGAGGCATGGGGACGGCTCTTCACGCTGCTCGCCGAGCCCGGGCTGCTGCGCGAGGAGTCCCTGTACGCGATGGTCGACGCCGCACGGCAGGCGGCCGGCGCCGTGGGCGCGTGGCTGCAGTCACCGCCGATCGAACGCCTCGGCAGCAACGGGCCCACGGCGTGCGGCGTAGACGCGACTTCGGCCGCGGTCGCCGCGTCGCTCGCCCGCGAGACCAGCGAGACGGGCCGCGCGCTGTCGCTCGTGGTCGGTGTCGCCGACGGTGGCGGCGTGTACGAGTCCGTGCCGCTCGGCGGGGAGGGCGCCCGTGCGGGCGCGCTCGTGCTGCTGTTCGCGCCCGGTCACCGCCTCGCCGTTGACGACCGACCGCTGCTGGCGGCGCTCGCCGCCCTGCTCGCCGCCCGGCGGTTCGAGCCGGTGCGCGAGGACGCGCGCGAGCATGCTTCGGAGCTCGTGGTGCGCTCGCTGACGCGGGCGCTCTCAATGCACGACCCGGCGATCGAGCGCCACTCGCGGCGCGTGGGCGCGCTCGCCATCGACCTGGCGTTCGCGGCGGGCATCAGGCCCGCGAGCGCCGACCTGCGCGAAATCGAACGCGCGGCGGTGCTCCACGACATCGGCACACTGGGGATGGCGTCCATCGCCCGCCTCGAGGGAACGCCGCTGCGGGACGTCACCGCGGAACGCGAGCGCCCCGAGCGCGGGTACCGCATCGTCAGCGACATTCCGTACCTGCAACGCGTTGCCGGCCTGATCCGCGCGTGCGGTGAGCACTGGGACGGCAGCGGCTACCCGCGCCGGCTGCTCGGCGAGGTCATCCCCCTGGGCGCGCGGCTGATCCTGGTCGCGGACTCGTGGGACCAGCTCACGTTCGGGCGCGGGCCCGGACCGGCGCTGTCGACGGCGAGCGCAATCGACGAGATCCGCGCAGGCGCCGGCACGCACTTCGACCCACGCGTCGTGGACGCGTTCGACCGGGTCGCCGTGCGGTGGTCGCGTGCGCGAGAGTTCGAGCCGCCGTTGCGTGAAGCGGCGGCCTAGCCGGGTTGCGCAGCGGCGTGACGCTCCACGAAGACCATCAGCGCCAGCGAGGGGACAAACAGCAAGAAGGCAACGACGGCCGGGACGACCAGGCCGCCGATCAGCAGGAGCAGGCCGATCGCAAGGGCGAACGACATGCCCAGGACTGATCCGATCCGGGCGACAAGCAGATAGGGAGGGATTCCGTCAGGCATGAGAGTGCGGCGAATCCTAGCAGAGGTCCTGACCCCCAACAACGACGCCCTCGCGGACGTCGTCGGGGATCGCACGCACCGGGCGTACCCGGTGTGGCGTCTGCGCCGCGCCCTGAGCATGCCCCTGGCCATCCTCGGTCTGATGTCGCTGATCGGCGTGGGCACGTTCACGCCGCTGGCGGGCATCCTCCTGCTGACGGGGCTCCTGCTCTCCGAGGCGGAGATCCAGATCGCCACGCGCGTCCGCTCCGTCACCACGTTCGAGGTGGTCGTGGGCGCCTTCCGCGTGGCTATCGCCCTGCTCGTCCTCGTCGCCGCGCTCACCTTCGGCTGGCCCGACGCCCCAACGGCAGCCGCGCTCCTGCTCGTCGCGATCTCGACCGCGGCCCTGCTCGAGGGCTCGCTGCTGATCGCGACCGTCGGCACGATCTCGGCGCTCACGCTCGCCTTCGGCCTGCTGCTCCCGCTCGTCGGCGTGGCGGCACCTCCTCTCGCCGGCATTGCGCAGGTCGCCAAGCCCCTGGTGTTCGCGCTGGGGCTGCTCCCGATCACGACGTGGTGGACGCGGCGTGGCGTCGCGTTCGCTCACCGGGCGCGCATGATGAAGGACCTGACGGACGGCCGCGTGCGCCATGCCGAAGACGAGTTGGGCGCCGCGCTCGCCGAGGTCGAACGCCTCACCTCCCACCTCGAGCGCGAGGTCGCCGTGCAGACACGGGAGCTGAGCGAGCGCAACCGATACCTCTCGATCGCGAGCAGCGTGTCCTTCGCGCTCGCCGACTCGATCGACGACGACGGCGCGGTCGAGCGTGCGATCCGCCTGATCGCGCGCCTGCTCAACGTGCGCGCCGCGCAGACGTACCGCCTCGGCGAACCGGTTCCGGCGACGTTCATCACGGTGCCCGCGGATGATCTCGACGCCCCCCGGCTGCCCGACTCGCTGCTGCGCCAGGTAGCGGAGCGCGGCCGCTTCCTCTCTTCGGTCGACTCCGGCGATCCGGACTGGACGCTCCCGGACATCGGCGTGCCGTACGTGATCGCACCGCTCGTGGCGAAGGGCGCTGCCGTCGGCGCGCTCGCGCTGATCGGTTCGGAGTCGACCGTGCTCGGCGAGCAGGAGCGGAACCTGCTGTTGCTGCTCGGACGCGAGATCGGCGTGGTGCTGGAGCATTGCCGCCGGTTCGATCAGGCAATCGAGCACGCGGACCGCGAGCAGCTGCTGGCGGAGGCGATGCGCCTGATGAACGGCCGCGGCTCGCGCGACGAAGCCATGCGCGAGGCGCTCACCCTGATCTCACGCCACCTCGGCGCCGAGACGGCCGCACTGATCGCGCTCCCGGAGGGCGTGCGCAAGCCGCAGCTCGTCTCGATGACGTCGACGCGACCAAACGGGACAGACGAGACGATCGACCGCCTGCTGCGCGGGGCGCCGCGGCTGATCAGCGATCGCTGGTCGCCCATGGTGCTGGGCGACGGCGGCGAGTCCCCGCTCTCCGCCGAGCTGGCGCAGCGCGGCGTCGGCACGCTCGTGCTCGCGCCGGTGATCGCGGAGCGGAACGTGAACGGGCTGCTGCCGCAGCGTCGCGGCGAGACGGACACGAGCCGACGGCCCGTGGTCACGCGCGCGATGGTCGGCGTGCTGGTGCTTACCATGGGTACGGAGAGCGGTTGGGACGCAGAGCGCTCCGCCGTCGTCGAGCGCCTCGCGGCCGTCCTCTCGCGACGCATGGAGACGGATGAGCTGCTGCTGCTCCAGCAGCGACGCATCAGCGAGCTCTCCGGCCTCGCGGAGATCGCCCGCATGATGCAGACCGGCGCCGACACCGAGCGCCTGTACAGCGGCTTCGCGCAGGCGCTGTCCTCGCTGCTGACCTACCAGGATCTGTACATCGTCCGCCTCGACGATGCCGGGGCGCTCAGCGAGATCCCGAGCTTCTCGGCCGGCGGTCGCTCCCAGGCCCCTCCCCCGTTCAGCGCGGTCGATGGACGCCATGGCTGGTTCGCGCTGCGCAGCGCGGCGGCCTGGGTGGCGCTCGAAGAGACGCTGCCGTCGTTCGTCGACACCGAGGATCGCGTGGGCCTCGTGGTGCCGATGCGTCCCAAGGGCCAGCTGCTCGGCCTGGTGGTGCTCGGACTGAGCGTGCCCGCCCAGGTCGACCAGGTCCGGATCGTTGAGCAGGCCGTCGAACAGCTCGCGCTCGCGCTCGACAACGCCGCCCTCTACCGGCAGGCGACCGAGCGCGCGTCCCACATCCAGGCCCTGAGCAACCTGGCGCGCATCGTCGCGTCGGTCGTCGACCTGCGGGAGGCCTTCGACGCCTTCGCTGAGGAAGTCCGCTGGCTGATCCCGTTCGAGCGCGCGGTCATGCTGCTCATGGACCCGCAGTCCGAGATGATCGAGCCGTACGCGACCTATCCGGACGAGTCGAACGCACGGCGCCGGCTGTGGCCGCTCGCGGGGTCGCTCGCCGAGCTGGCCGTGGATGCCGGCGGCCCCGTGTCGATCAGTCGCGCGGAGGCGCCATACGCGGACTACGACTGGGACATCTTCGGCGCCGGCGCGCAGCACATCGCGGCCGTGCCCGTGCGGCACGGAATGCGCACGGTCGCGGTCTTCGCGCTCGTGCAGGGCGGCGACGTGGCGTACTCCGTCAACGACCTCGACGCGCTGGGCGAGGTGGCGGGTCTGCTCGGCGTCACGATCGAGCGGCTGCGTCTGTACGAGCAGGCAGAGCACAGCGCGCGCCACGACGCCCTGACCGGGCTCCCGAACTACCGCTACCTCCAGGAGCGCCTGGCGCGCGTGCGTGCCGGCATCTCCGAGCCGGGCGAAAGCGCGGTCCTCCAGATCGACATGGACAGCCTGAAGCTCTTCAACGACACGCTCGGGCACGAGGCAGGCGACCGCGTCATCCAGATCGTGGCGCGCACGCTGCGCGATTCCGTGGGCGAGCACGACTTCGTGGCCCGCACCGGCGGCGACGAGTTCGTGGTCGTGATGGAGAACGCGACCGCGGCCGACGTGCGTGCTGCCGCGGTACGGATGCACGAGGGGCTCCGCGGCGCGCATCTGGAGTTCACGAATGCGCCCTGCCCGGTCGGAATCTCGGTGGGTGTGGCCATGGCGCCGATCGACGCGGACAACACCGCGGAACTGATGCAGGTCGCGGACCACGCCATGTACACCGCGAAGTTCGGCGGCGGCGACCGCACCGAGCTTGCCGCGGGGATCGGCCGCGGGATCATGCCGCCGTCACGTGGTCGCCAGACACGCCTGCTCGAGCTCACGATGCAGGCATGTGCGGACGGCGCGAGCGATGAGGATCGCACCACGCTCGCGCGCGCGGAGCGCTACCTGATCGCGATCGGCGAACGCCTCGGGTTCAGCGAGCTGCGCGTGATGTCGCTGCGCCTGCTCGTGGCCGCCGAGGTCGGCGGACGCGTGCCGGAGCGGAGCGCGCACCCCCTCAACGGCCGCATCGCCGACGCGTTCGTGCGGGGCGCGCGCGACCAGATCCGGGACGGGTACCCCGAGATCGGCGAGGAGCTGCTCGCGCTGCCGGTGGCGCTCGTCGAACTCGCCTGGATGCAGCGCGTGGACAGGCAGGACGGACCGGGATCGCTCGCCGAGCAGATGCAGCTGCTGCGCTCGCACTTTGGCGAGCAGATCCGCGAAGACACGCTGCGCGTGATCGAGAGCGTCGTCCGCGAGGCGTCGCAGTCCGAGCCGGACGTGCGCCGAGCCGCGTAGCCGACGGGCGCATGCCGGGCCGGCGCGTGCGCGGGCGGTTCAGGGGATGTGGTCGGGGCGCGCAGATTGAACTGACGCGTAACGGTCTTCGGGGGTCGCCTGAGGTCGGTCCGTAGGTTCGGCATGCCGGCTCGGCACTGATCACCACCTGCGCGTAAGCCTGTCGCGCTACCGCCCGGCGATCTCGGGATCGGCGATCCAGACGGTCTTGATGTTGACGAACTCGAGCATCCCGTAGCGCGAGAGCTCGCGGCCGTACCCGGAGCGCTTGACGCCACCGAATGGCAGGCGCGCGTCGCTCTTCACGATGCCGTTGACGGCCACATGCCCCGCCTCGATGCGCGCCGCAAGCGCCTTCCCCCGCGCCGGCTCGGTCCACAGACTTGCCCCGAGCCCGTAGACCGTCGCGTTCGCGAGCGCGATCGCCTCGTCCTCGTCCCCGGCACGCACGACGGCAGCGACGGGCCCGAAGGTCTCCTCGTCGAAGGCGGCCATCCCCGGCACGCAGTCCGCCAGCAGCGTCGGCGGATAGAAGTAGCCGGGGCCTTCCGGGCGCACGCCGCCCGTCACGAGCCGCGCGCCCTGCTGCACGGACCGCTCGACCTGATCGTGCAGGTCGTCGACGAGGTCCTCGCGCGCGAGCGGGCCGATCTCGCAATCGTCGGCCATGGGATCGCCGATGCGACAGGCCGCGAGGCGCGACGCCAGCCCATCCACGAAGCGGTCGTAGTGACGCGCGTGCACGATGAAGCGCTTCGCGGCGATGCAGCTCTGGCCGGCGTTCTGCGTGCGGGCGGTGACCGCCGCTTCCAGCGCGGCGTCCACCCGCGCATCGTCGAGCACCACGAACGGATCCGAGCCGCCCAGCTCGAGCACCGTCTTCTTGATCGCGCCGCCGGCAGCGGCGGCGACCGACATGCCCGCCCGCTCGGAGCCGGTGAGGGTGACGGCGGCGACCCGCACGTCGCCCACGATCGCCGCGGTCCGCCCGGACGCGATGAGCAGCGTGGTGAAGGCGCCGTCCGGAAGGCCTGCTTCACGGAAGATCGCTTCGATGCGCAGCGCGCAGCCCGGAACGTTCGACGCGTGTTTGAGCAGCCCCACGTTGCCCGCCATCAGCGCGGGCGCGGCGAACCTGAATACCTGCCAGAACGGGAAGTTCCAGGGCATGACCGCGAGCACCGGGCCGAGCGGGTCGAAACGGACGAAGCTCTCGCTCGCATCGGTGGCAACGGCTTCGGGCGCGAGGAAGCGCGCGGCGTGATCCGCCATGTACTCGCAGGCGCCCGCGCACTTCTCGACCTCTGCCCGCGCCTGCGTGATCGGCTTGCCCATCTCCTCGGTCATCAGCCGGGCGTGCGCCTCGGCGTCTCGGCGCAGCACGGCGGCGGTCGCGTGCAAGCGCGCGGCGCGCTCGGCCAGCGGGCGCGCCCGCCAGTCGACGAACGTCGCGGCCGCGCGCGTGAGCTTCGCCTCGACGTCACCGTCCGTGTGGTCCGGGTACTCGCGGATCAATCGGCCGGTGGCCGGATTGATGGCCTGCATCGAGCGTCCTCCCTTCCCGCCCGCGTCGCCGAGTGCTCGCGTGCGGGCCTGATCGAGCGTACCGCGCGGTCGAGAGCCCTCGGGCGGAGGCGACGCCGACGCGTCGGCGCTGCTTCTCCAGCTCCGCCGAGTCCTGATGGGTGAGCGCGAGCCGGCGCTGCACGAGATCACGCCGCCGTTCGGCGCGGTAGTGCGCGCGCGCCTCGGTTGCGGCCTCGGTCTGCGCGCTGCCACGTGCTCGACGACCAGCGCAGGGTGACGGCGGATCGCATCGGGCAGGCGATCGGAGCGGCCATCTCCGGCGCGTAAGCACCCCGTAAGTACCCGCCGCGCGCGACGCGCAGCGGTTTTGAATCTAGGAAGTGGTCGGGGCGCGCAGATTTGAACTGCGGGCCTCTGCGTCCCAAACGCAGCG
>JBBDXH010000018.1:0-1395 GCA_040902395.1 Dehalococcoidia bacterium | reverse complement strand
AGCTTCCCGCGCTGCTGCGAGGCGCTTCTTCTCCTCGAGCGACGCCGTGACTTCGTCGGCCGTCACGTCGAGGTCCGTGGCGAGGATGAGCACCGCATACAGAAGATCGGTGAGTTCGCTGATCGCCCGATCTCGCGTTTCGGTCGTAGCGGCGAGGGCGAGCTCGAGCGCCTCCTCGCCCACTTTCTGGGCGATCGCGCCGCGGCCCTTCCTGAAGAGATCCGCCGAGTAGGAGCCCGCGGGAAGGTCGTGCCGGCGCTCCGCTAGCAGTGCCGCGAGATCAGAGAGCGTGCGGGCCAGAAACGGCGCGGTATCGGGGCCCCCGCACGTCGCCGTGCCGGTGTGGCAGGTCGGTCCCTGCGGATGCGCTCGGACCAGGAGCGCGTCGCCGTCGCAGTCGGCGCGCACGTCGACGAGGTGGAGCGCGTTCCCGCTGGTCTCTCCCTTCCGCCACATGACTCCGCGGGAGCGGCTATGGAAGTGGACCTGGCGCGTGCGCTCGCTCGCCTCGATCGCCTCACGGTCCATCCAGCCGAGCATCAGGACGGTCCCGGTCGCGGCGTCTTGGACGATCGCCGGCACGAGGCCGTGCTCGTTGAAGCGGATCGCGTCCACGTCGAACGAGCGCACGTCGTCGCCCTGCGCCTCGGCGGTCATCGGACGCCCACCGGGGTCGGCGCAAGGGGGCGCACGGGCATCCCCGCCGCGGCGAGAGCGGCCTTCACCTCGGCGATGGTCGTCTCGCCGTAATGGAAGATCGACGCCGCGAGTCCGGCCTCTGCCGGCGTCCTCTCGAATAGCGTGACGAAGTCGGCGGCGCCCGACGCGCCGCCCGAGGCGATGACCGGGACGTCCACCGCGTTCGCCACTGCGGTCGTGAGAGCGAGATCGAAGCCCGCCTGTGTCCCGTCCGTATCCATGCTGGTGAGCAGGATCTCCCCAGCCCCTAAACGCACGCCCTCGCGCGCCCACTCAATGGCATCGCGATCGGTCGGCGTGCGTCCTCCGTCGATGACGACCTCCCATCCGCCTTCGCGGCGTCGAGCGTCTATCGCGAGCACGACCGCCTGCGAGCCGGCGCGACCCGCAATGGCCGCGATGAGTCCCCCATCACGCACGGCAGCGCTGTTCACCGCGAGCTTGTCGGCCCCTTGCGCGAGGATCTTCCCGGCCTCGTCCGCGTCGCGGATCCCACCACCCACGGTGAAAGGGATGAAGAGCTCGTCGGCGACGCGGGCGACGAGCTCGACGACGATCCGGCGGCGCTCGGCGGACGCGGTGATGTCCAGAAAGACGATCTCGTCGGCGCCCTCGGCGTCATAGCGGCGCGCGAGCTCGATCGGGTCACCCGCGTCCCGGAGATCGACGAAACGCGTTCCCTTCACGACACGACCA
>JBBDXH010000017.1:0-9194 GCA_040902395.1 Dehalococcoidia bacterium | reverse complement strand
GGTCCCTCGTTTTCAGTCGGGATGAACGGAACTGAGGTCGCGGCGGAGCACAACGCGAGATCGGCCGCTGCCGCCTCCCATCCGTTCGTCCCGAGTGAAAACGAGGGACCACCGCATCGGCCCGGACGCAGCACGTGCGCGCGTCTACCGTGAGCACCGGTCAGGCACGCGCAGAGCGCGGGGGGGGGGGTGAGCGGTGCAGCAAGCGCGCGAGGAATACGACGTGGTCGTGCTCGGGGCCGGCTCGGCCGGCGCAGTGGTGGCCGCGCGCGCGTCCGAGGATCCGAACCGCAGCGTGCTGCTGGTCGAGGCGGGGCCGGACTACCCGCTGGTCGCGGAGACGCCCTTCGACCTCGTCAACTCGTACCACAATTCGGTCGACGACCATGACTGGCACCACACCTACGTCCCGACGGCGGAGTCGCCGCCTACGCCCTTCCCGCGCGGCCGCGTCACCGGCGGCTCATCGGCCGTGAACACCACGATCGCGCTGCGGGGCGTGCCCGAGGACTACGACGGCTGGGCCGAGCGCGGGAACAGCGAGTGGGCGTGGGCGAAGGTGCTGCCCGCCTTCAAGCGCCTCGAGCGCGACCTGGACTACCCGGACGCGCCGCACCACGGCGACGCCGGCCCGATCCTGATCCGTCGCTACCCGTGGGGCGAGCTGACCGAGACGCACCAGGCCTGGCTGGAAACGGCGCAGCGCCTCGGCTACCCGCGCTGGGAGGACCAGAACGACCCGGACGGCTGGGGCGCCGGTCCCCAGCCGATGAACAAGCTGCGGCGCCTGCGCATCTCCACGGCCGTCGCCTACCTCGCGCCGGCGCGCATCCGGCCGAACCTCGAGATCCGCGCGGATACCCACGTCCGGCGGATCCTCGTCGAAGGCGGGCGCGCGGTCGGGGTCGAGGTCGAGCGCGCGGGCGCGGTGTCACGCATCGACGCGCGGCTGATCGTGCTCTCGACGGGTGCGATCCAGACGCCGGGCGTGCTGCTCCGCTCCGGCATCGGTCCGCGCGCGGAGCTCGGGCGCCTCGGCGTGCCGCTCGTGCGCGACGTGCCAGGTGTCGGCGAGAACCTGTGCGACCACCCGGCGATCGGGGGTGATGTGCGAGCTCGAGGATCCGTCGCTCGCGAGCGACGAGCTGCCGCTGATCCAGACGATCCTGCGCTACACCGCGCCGGGCTCCGAGCACCGCAACGACCTCCAGGTCGAGCTGATCACGTGGGTGCAGCGCCAGGGGCGCCCCGGCGCGATCTCGATCAGCGCCGTGCTCGAGCACGCCTACAGCCGCGGCACGGTGCGCCTGCCTTCAGCCGACCCGCATGCCCAGCCGATCGTCGAGCCGCGCTTCTGCGAGGACGACCGCGACACGTCGCGGCTCGTCGCGAACGTGCGCGATTGCCTCGCGTTCGCACTGGCGCAGCCGCTCGCGGGCTACATCGAGCGCGTGACCTTCCCCGACCCCACGCGCGGCATCGACGACGAAGTCCTGACGGGCCTCGTGCGGCGGTTCGCGCGCAGCGGCTACCACCCCTGCGGCACGGCGGCCATGGGTCCCGCGAGCGACCCCGCCGCCGTCGTCGACCAGTTCGGCCGCGCCCACGCCGTCGACGGCCTCGTGATCGCCGACGCCTCGATCTTCCCCGAGGTGCCGCGCGCGAACACGAACCTGACGTCGATCATGACCGGCGAACGCATCGGCGAGTGGATCCGCACTCGCCCCGGCGATTACGGGTTGTAGCCGAGGGGCAACGCCAGTACCCGCCGCGAGCTCGGGCTCGCGGCGGGGCGCTCCCCAGGGCAAGCCTCGGCCGACAGGCCGGGGTGTCGGCACGACCCTCCGGATCACAGCGCGTCCGTCGCGCTCGCGCCGCGCGGAGTCCGCCCTGCGACGGCGAGCTTGCGCCCGCAGCGGCGTGCTGGCACCCCGGACTATCGGCCGAGGCTTGCCGGTGCACGGCGCCGTGCCGGCCGTGCCCGACGCAAGCGGCACCCGACAGGGTGCCGAGCACGAACCTTCGACAACCGGGGCGAGCACTTACGGGTTGTAGGCAGCGACGCTCAGCGGCGGTAGGCCCCGGAGCTGGCGAGTGCTCACACGCCGCCCGACGTGCGGTCAGGGCGTCGGCGACGCCGGCGGCGGGTGTGGTTCGGCAGCGGCCCGGCGCAGCAGATCCGCGGTGCGGACGACGGCCGTACGCGCCGCCTCGCTCGTCGTGCTGCCGCGTTCGCCGCTCACGTCGAGCTCCACGATCGCGTTGCCGAGCGTCCACACGTACGCCTCGACGCGGAAGACCACGAGCTGCTCCGGGAGCGTGAACGCGATGTCGTAGGCGAGCGCCGCCCCGCCCTGGGGCACGGCGGACGACGCCGCGACTCGCTCGACGGCGATCGTCAGCCCGGGCTGGGCAAACGTCTGCTCGAGACACGGCACCGCTTCGGACCGCTCGAAGAGTGCGCGAAACCGGTCCACCGCCCCCCGGAGCACCGCGGTGTCGTGAAGCACGCGGACATCGACGCCCACGGAGGTGGGACTGCTCGGGCCGCCCGACTCAGACCGTTCGAAGTCACGCGTGGCGCGCCCGGCAAGCGCCGCGTCGAACTGGTCCGGGAACGCCTCCGTCTCCGCGAAGAACGCGGCGCACTCGGCGCTTGCCCCTTCGGGCGTACTCGAGCCGTCGTCCTCGTCGGGCACGATTGTCCAACCGACGCCGGGGAGATCTGCCGTGTCGATCAGCCCTGCCTCGGCGAGGCGAGCGCCCTCTCTCGGGTCGAAGGCCGGGCCGCGCTCGCGCGACTGCGCGACCGCGTACGCGCCGGCGCCCGCGGCGATCGCGACCATGCCGACCACCCCGACCGCGATCGCGACGCCTCGCGATCGCCCGCGCGACCGGGACGGCGCGAACACCGGTACATCCGACTGTGGCGGCGGCGGCGCGAGCGAGGCGGCACACGCGCTGCATCGCTCCGCGTCGCCGGGGTTCGGGGTGCGACACCTCGGGCAGAACACCAGGGCCGGGCGGAGCGCTGCCTCGCCCGTGCTCCGCAATGCGGTCGCGATGCCGTCGAGGATGCGCGCGAGGTTGCGCGCGTTGCGGCGGCCCGCCAGCACGTTCAGGTGCACCCTCGGCGCCGAGCGGAGACGCACGACCGACCGGTCATCGGCGAGCCAGCCGACCTCGGCCGTAACGCGTTCGCCCCACGACCAGGCCGAGGGCAGCGTCTTCGCGGTCACGCGGCGCAGCACGGGGTCCGGAGCGATCGCATGGAAGCCGCTGCCCGGCGCGGCGAGGGTGGCGAGCAACGCACCCCACACCGCGTCGTCCCCGAACGGCAGACGGTGCTCCTCGTAGCGCTCGCCAAAGGACATCGCGCCCGCCTACTCGACGCGCGTCAGCGTGACGCCGGACAGCGATGCGCTGTGCGTCTCGAGCGTGTCGCCGTTGGTGCTCGTCGTGCCCATGAGCCGGCTGACCGCGATGTCTCCGGTGATGCCGGCGTCGGCGAGCACGCCGGTGAACGTGAGCGTGGCCTCCCGCGGGCCCGTGAGCGAGGCGACAACCTGCGAGCCGGTCACCGTGACGAGGCCCGTCACCCCCACGAAGATCTCGTTGGTGGTGCAGTCGCCCTCCGGCGCCTGCTGCACGAGGATCGTCGGGATGGACAGGGTGCCGGAGCCCTCGCCGGCGGACGGGGGCGAGCCACTCAGGACGAGCTCCAGGCCAACCGTGAACGGCAGGTCCCAGACGCACCCGGTGAGCGAGGTCAGGCTGCCAAGATTCCCGGTCGCGGAGCCGCGGTACACGCGCGGCAGCGCGGGAATCGGCACCGTGGCGGTGGGGACGGGAACGACCACCGTGGGCGCCGTGGTGGGCACCGCGGTGGGTGGCTTCACCGTCGGCACGACGGCCGGCACCACGGTCGGCACCGTCGTGGGGGCAGGCGGGACCGCGGGCGCGGCGGTCGTCGGCGTGAAGGTTGCGGTGGCCGCCTGGTCGCCGAAGAGCACGAGCGTGCACGGCCCCTTGCCTGCGCAGGCACCGGACCAGCCGTCGAACCGCGAACCGCGCGTGGGCGCGGCCGCCAGCACGACGCTGGTGCCGCGAGGGAAGAGCGCGACGCACGTCCCCGGGCAGGCGATGCCGGCGGGCTCGGAGGCGACTCCCCCAACGCCGGTACCACCGAGGCCGATCAGGACGGCGTACTCCGACTGCCGGTCGCTGAGCACCCGCAGGCAGTCGTCGCTCGCGGGCGCCAGGCGGTTCGCGCCGAGCATCGCGAGCGGCCGGCCGCTGACCTCCCGCCGGAGCCGCTGCCCGAGCTCGCCGCCTTTGAGGTCGACGAGCAGCTCGCGCGGCTCCTGCCAGAAGTCGCCCGAGACCAGCCGCTCCTCGGCGCCCGCGATCAGCCCCGGAGGCAGGGCGAGCGCGGTCGCGGACGCCCGCAGCGCGCCCTCGTCCTGGTAGTACGCCTGCGCGTACCCGTACACCGCCATGCCGAAGAAGTGGTAGAGCGCCCCCGTTTCGTCCTTGCCGTCGCCGACCATCGGCATGAGCCGCGCCTGCATCTCTTCCGGCCGTGAGGTCACGCCGCGCTTCGGGAACTGATCGCCCCGGAAGTTCGAGCGGAGCACCTCGTGCGCGGTCAGCAGCGCCTCAAAGACGTTGCCCCCGCTCAGTTGCAGCGCCTTGGCGTAGATCCCCGCCGCCGTCAGTCGTTCGCCGCGCGCGGGATCGAGGATGTAGTCGGACAGCGCCTGCTCGTACGGCGTCGAGATCGCGTTCGGATCGGCGAAGCCCGACAGGTGCGCGAGCAGCGAGCCGAGCGCCGGCACGCTGCTCGCCACCTCGCGAGGGGCGATGCCCGTGCACGACGTGGCCTGCGCGAACGGGTCGAACGGCGCCAGCGTGCTCTGCACGACGAAGCCGCGCTCCGCCTCGGCGAGCGCGGATCCCGAGCCGATACGCACGCGGTTGGCGAGGTCCAGCCTGGCGTTGGCTGCGAGCTTCGGCCCCCATCGACCAAGCACGTCGAGCACGTCGACGCCGTACACGATCAGCCGGCTGAAGTGGGTCGTCTCCACGACGAGCACCCCCGCCGCCGCGTCGACGTGGCTGTCCCTCACGAGCTCCCAGCGGACGGTCCCGTCGGGCGCTTCGGTGCCGGTCAGCGCGAAGAGATCCGGCGGGACCGCTGCCCCCGCAGTCATGCCGAGCGCCGTGAGCGGGATCTCGACGCGTACCGGGGTGCGGAACTGCGCGCCCTCCGGGCCGAGCCGGAGCGCGGCGTCGAACGGTTGCACGTCGGACTCGGAGAGCAGCAGCGGGAGCCAGAGTGGGTGGAACGGCGCGGTCGGGCTGTCCGCAGCGAAGCGATCGGCTGTGTCCCCGAACTGGGCGAAGAGCGCGCTGTCCTCCCGCAGGTGCGCGCCCAGCGTCCCCTGGCGCGGGCCGTTCAGCTGGGCGATCGTGAGCTCGAGCTCGGAGCGCCCGAGCGCGCCGGCCGGGACCACGACCCGGACCCCGTCGATTGGGCTCAGACCGTTATCCACGACGAAGTCGAGCCCGTCGGCGTCGACGACGAGCTGCGCGTGCGTGAACGGCACCGCCGGGCTGACGGCGACGACGACGCCGCCACCCGCGAAGGCGAGCACCGTGGCTACCACGAGGCGGCCGGCGCCCTCGGTGCCGCGCCGGCTCAGGGCCGCGATCACGAGCCAGATCAGCGCGATCACGAAGACCACCGTCGCAACCACGATCACGATCACGCCGCTGATGAGGAACGCGGAGCCGGTCGCGTCGGAGGGCGCGCTGGACGAGGGTACGAAGAGCGCGAGCGCCGCCCCGGCGAATGCGAGCAGCACGATCGCTTCGGCGACGAGCCACCCGCGCGCCCGCCCGAGGACCGGCGCAGCGGGGACCGGCCGCGTCGCCGCAGCGTCTCGCGAAGCCGCGGCGGCGGGTGCGGCGAATGGCGCTCCCGGTTGCGGTTCGGGCGCCGCTCCCGGCTGCGGTTCGAGCGGGCCCGGCTGATCCGGGCCACCGGACCGGGCGCCGCCGCTCGACGGCGTCGTCAGCGACGCGCCGCAGGCGTAGCACCAGCGGGCGTCGTCAAGGTTGCGCGTCCGGCACTGTGGACAGAACACGGGGACCAGCCCTGGCAATCGACGACCGTGGATCCACCGCCGGCCCGCACACGGGCGCGGCGATGGCGAACAGCCAGAGGGACCGTACGCTGCCGCTCCGCAGCGTCGCACGGCCGTTGGTCACCGGCCGTGGGGACGTCCCAATCGGACCAGGGCACGGTCCGGACCCCACGCCGCCGGCCGTCGGTCGACGCCAGGGGCCCGGTCTGGCCCCTCATCCGAGTCGGCTTGGACTTAGAACCCGCCGCCGCTCACCGTGATGCGCTCGTTCGTGATGTAACGGCCGTTCTCGGAGACGAGGAACGCGACCGCCGCTGCGATGTCCTCTGGCTGGCAGACGAAGCCAAACGGCGCGATCTTGTCGCGCTCGCGCATGTCGTCCGAACCGGTGAGCTGGCGCACGAGGTTGCGGCCCATGTCGGTCTCCACGAGGCCGGGCGCGACAATGTTCACGCGCATGCCGTGCTGCCGCTCCTCCTTCGCCAGCGTGTGCGCAAGCGCCTCCATGCCGGCCTTCGTGATGCTGTAGATGCCCATGCGCGGGCCCATGTTCTGGGTCGCGACGGACGAGATCATGATCACGTCGCTGCGCACGGCCTGCCGCATGTGCGGGACGAGCGCGCGGCAGAGGTGGAGCGGCCCGAGCAGATTCGCGCCGAGCAGCAGGTTCACCTGCTCCGGGGTGGCGTCGGTGATCGTCGGGCGGTTGATGCCGCTGCTCCCGATGCCGGCGTTGTTCACGAGCATGTCGATCTGGCCGAAATCGGCAATCGCCTGCTCGAGCATCGCGTCACACGCCGCGGGGTCGCTGATGTCCGCCTGGTAGGCGCACGCGCGCCGTCCCAGCGCCTCGATCTCGGCGACGACCGCACGCGCGGCGGCTTCGCTGCCGCGGTAGTTCACCGCGACATCCGCACCGTCAGTGGCCAACCGCAGGCAAATCGCGCGGCCGATGCCGCGCCCGCCACCGGTGACGAGCGCCACCCGCCCCTCGAGTCCCGCCATCCCGACCTCCCCTCGGCCGGCTGACGCCGGCTCCCTCACTGTGTCCTCGACAACTGCGCGGGCGCGCTCGCCCCGGGCCGCCCAGTCGCCGCCACCCGCTCGTGGTCAACCCCGCCTGGCCGACCGACCCGTTCGTGGTGAGCCCCCCGCGTTCGTGGTGAGCCCCCCACGTTCGTGGTGAGCCCCCCACGTTCGTGGTGAGCCCCCCGTTCGTGGTGAGCGCAGGCGAACCACGACCCGTCGGCAGCGTCAGCCGCGTGGCGAGCCAGGGCTCGGCTCGGCGTCCGCTCCACCCAGCCCGCGACTCTCGGTCAGGGAAATCGAACCCGACTCCGCTGCATCGGCCGGGCCGTGGTTCGCCTGCGCTCAAGACAAGCGCGGGAGCTCACCACGAACGGCACGATCCCGCACCGCGAACGGAAGCGCCCGCACCACGAAACGGGCCGGCGACGACGAGCGAGCCTCGGCTCCGGCGAACCGACGCCTGTGCTTGCGATCACATCCCTCGGCTGGTCACTTGTTCGCAGGGCGCAGCGGCGCGGACTTCGCCGGGGCGCCCTTCTTTGCCGGTGCGCTCTTTGGCTTTCTCACCGCCCGCTTCGGAGCTCGCTTCTCACCCATGACCCACCTCGGCTTTGCTGCATGGGGAACCGTGTCTCGGCCATCGTAGTGCGAACGCGTCACACGTTCCGCTGCCAGATCGCACGCGCTCGCGCCGACCGCACGCGCTAGGCTGCCACGCACGCGGATGCAGCCCGGAGGTCGCCCATGCCTGTGCCCGAGCACGTCGTGATCTGCGGTGGCGGGGTGATCGGCGCGGCGATCGCGTATGAGCTTGCCACGCGGGGCGTCTCCTCGACCGTCGTCGAAGCCGACGCGGTCGCGTCGGGGGCGAGCGGCGCGGCGGCCGGGATCATTACGCCTCCGTTGCCGTGGACGACCGACGACCCGTTGTACGCGCTCCGCCGCCTCGGCTTCGATATGCACGCCGAGCACGCACGCTCGCTGCCGGCCGAGAGCGGCGTCGACTATGGCTATGAGATCACGCCGCGCGTGCTCCTCGCCGACACCGCTGACGAGGAGCGCGACGCGCGCGCCGTCGCCGACCGCCTCGCGGCGTCCGGGGCCGAGGGTGGCTGGCTCGACACGGCCGGCCTGTTCGCGGCGTCCGGCTGGATCGACCGCGCGCCGCGCGGCGGCGTGCTCGCGGAGTCGCCGGCTCAGGTCGACCCGTATCGCTACACCCTCGCGCTCGTGACCGCCGCGGAGCGACGTGGAGCGGTCGTCCGCTCCGGCCGCGTGACCGGAGTCGTCCGCGACGGCAATCGCGTGACGGGAGTGCGCATCGGGGACGGCGACCGCGTGATCGAGGGCGACGCCGTGGTGATCGCGATGGGGCCGTGGTCGGCTGAGGCGGCCGCGTGGCTCGGCGTGCCGGTCCCGGTGGTGCCGCTGAAGGGGCAGATCGTGCGCGTGCGGCCCCCGCGGCCACTGCGCCCGTTCAGCTTCGGCCACGGCGGCGACTATGTGATCACGAAGCCGGACGGCCTCGTCTTCCTCGGCACCACCGAGGAGCACGTTGGCTTCAACCGCGAGCCCACCGAATCCGCGCGTGACCAGATCGTGGCGTTCGCTCGCCGCTACACGTCCGCGTTCGACGACGCCGAGGTCGTGGCGCAGACCGCCTGTCTGCGCCCCCTCTCAGCAGACGGACGGCCGTTCGTCGGCGCGGTACCGGGACTCGCCGGCTGCTACGTCGCGACCGGGCACGGTCGCCAGGGCATCCTCATGGCGCCGCCGACCGGCCGCGCGCTCGTGGAGTTGATGCTCGACGGTGCGAGCGCGTGCCTCGACCTCGCGCAGTTCGACCCGGGACGCGTGCTCGCCCACGGCTGACGCCGGCTGCCGCCGCCAGTGAGGGGCAGGCATCTTGCCTGCCGTTCAGCTGGCCAACAGCCAGCTCACATCCGTATGCAGGAGGCGGGAAGGGAAGAGGCAGGCAAAATGCCAGCCCCCCCCCCGTGCCGCCCCCGCCCCCGC
>JBBDXH010000016.1:0-9218 GCA_040902395.1 Dehalococcoidia bacterium | reverse complement strand
GTGGCCGCGCCGCAACGGTAGTAGCGGTGCTCGCCGCCGCCGGCGGCTGCACGGCTCGCGCCGACGAGCCGCGCACCGCAGTAGCCGCAACGCGCGATCCCGGAGAGCGCATACGCGCGGCGGCGGCGCTCGCCAACCGCGCGCGAACGCCGCGCGACGAGCCGCCGTTCAGCGGCGCGGAAGTCCGCCGCCGACACCAGTGCGGCATGCGCTCCCGCGATCGTCACGCCGAGCCGACGATAGAGGCCGGTGTACACGGGGTTGCGCAGCAGGTCGCGGATTGACGCCATGTTCCACGCGCCGCCCTGGCGCGTGGGCACGCCGTCTGCGTTCAGCCGCGCGGCGATGCGTCGGATGCCTTCGCCGTCATCGACGTACAGCGCGAAGATGCGGCGCACGATCGGCGCCTCGGCCGGGTCCGGCGCCAGGCGACTGCGGCCGCCGGCCGCGTCGTCGCGCTCGGCGCGGTAGCCGTACGGCGTCCGACCGAGGGGCTCGCCGCGCAGCGCCCGACGCCGCATCCCCTCCAGCGCGCGCTCGCGCCGGCGGTCGGTGGCGCCACGGCCCGCCCATGCCGACACCAGCGCGTCGTCGGGCCGACGCCCGTCTGCGACCCGCAAGTCCGCGCCGCGAGCGGCGAGCTGGAGTGCGCGCGTCCACTGCTCGCGCACGCCGTCCTCGAGCACGGCGACATCGGCCACGATCACCAGCGGCCGCGCGGCCGGGGCCGCTTCGCGCGCGCACGCCAGCAATCGGTGGAGCACCGGGCGGTCATCGCCGGCACGGTCCGGGAACGGCACGCGGGCGTCCAGCCCGAGGCGCGCGCACGCCGCGGCCACGGCCGCACGCTGTGCCTCAACGGTCAACGCGGCGGGCGGGTCGTGGAGCTCGCAGAGGTAACCGAACGCGTTCATGGCGGTACGCCGAGTGTAGGCGGCGCGTTGCCGATGCTACGATTCGCGCACCCCGCTCGAAGGACCCCTCGTGATCATCAACGTATCGACGCTGCTCGGTGAGCCGCTCGGGAGCAGCCGCGACTATCACTCCGTCTGCGAGCAGGTGTCTGTACTCGAGCCTGCCTTCGAGCGGACCGTCTCCGGCGACGTGCACCTCATTCGCACACCGCGCGGGGTGCTGGTCTCCGCCCGGCTCGACTACGAGGTCGACGCGCTGTGCGCGCGCTGTGCGCGCCCGTTCACGCTGCCCGTGACGGTCGCCTTCGATGAGGAGTACGTGCACCGCGAAGATCCCCACGCGACTGCCCGCGGTCGCATCGTCGACGCGGACGATTTCGTGGTCGACGAACACAGGCACCTCGATCTCAGCGAGGCCGTACGGCAATATGAACCATCGGCGCTGCCGCTGGTTCCGCTCTGCCGTCCCGACTGTCGCGGGCTCTGCCCGGTGTGCGGATCGGACCTGAACGAGGCGGACTGCGCGTGCCGCACCGGCCCGATAGACGAACGCTGGGGAGCGCTGGGCACACTCGCCGAGCGGCTCCGGACCAGGGAGGACGCCAATGGCGGTTCCGAAGCGTAAGACGCCGAGGTCACGGCAGCACAGCAGGCGGAGCCATCACGGGCTGGCGCTGCCGTCGCTCGTGCGTTGCACGACCTGTCGCTCAATGCACGTCAATCACCAGCCATGTAAGGTCTGCGGCACGTACAACGGGCGCCAGGCGCTGCGCCAGGAAGAGCCCGCCGCCGGCTAGTCCCGCCGGACTGTCGCGCCTCGGCGGCGCAAACGCGCGCCGCCGGCGCCGGCCGGTCCGACAGCGCCGGCCGTCTGCGCCGCGGCAACGCGAGGGGACCCGGCGTGATCGATCTGCGGTTGAACGACCTCCCGCTCTCATCCTCCGCGGCCTGGCTCTTTCCCGGTCAAGGTGCCCAGTTCGTCGGCATGGGCCGCGACCTGTACGACGCCTTCCCCGAGGCGCGCGCCGTCTTCGACGCCGCTGACGCTGCGCTGGGGTTCGCACTCTCGCATGTCTGCTTCGACGGCCCTGAGGCCGCGCTGACCCAGACCGTGAACACCCAGCCCGCGCTCGTCACCCACGCGATCGCAGCGCTGGCGGCCGGCGTTGCCGCGGGCGTCGTCACCGCCCGGCCGGCGCTCGTCGCCGGTCACTCGCTCGGTGAGTACGCCGCGCTGATCGCGGCGGGCGCAGTCGACTTCGAGGATGGAGTGCGCCTCGTGCGCGAGCGCGGGCGGCTGATGCAGACCGCCTGTGACGCGGAGCCGGGCACGATGGCGGCGATCATCGGACTCGAACAGGACGCACTCCGTGCGATCTGCGCGGAGCATGGCGCGTCGCTCTGCAACGTGAACGCACCCGGCAACATCACGATCGGCGGTACGGTGGCCGCGGTCGGCGCGGCGAGCGAGGCGGCGACCGCCGCCGGCGCGTCCCGCGTCGTGCCCCTCACGGTCTCCGGCGCGTTCCATACGCCGCTGATGCAAAGCGCCGCCGACGGGATGCGCTCGGCCCTCGCCGCGGTGAGCTTCCGCGACCCGCACCCGCCGGTGATCTCGAACGTCACCGCACAGCCGATCGAGCGCGGCAGCGCGCTCGCCGTCGAGCTCGCCGACCAGATCACGAACCCCGTGCTCTGGGCAGATTCTGTGCGCACGATGACCGATCGCGGCGTGACATCCGTGATCGAATTCGGCCCGGGGCGCGTGCTCACGGGCCTCGTCCGCCGCATCGACCGGGACATTGCACTGCGTAACATCGGCGCCGCCGAGGATCTCGCGGCGAGGGGGGCAGACGCATGACCGCGGAGCACGTCGACCTGCGCTCGCTCGCCGGCCGCACGGCGATCGTCACCGGCGGCGGTCGCGGCATCGGGCGGGCGATCGCGCTCGAGCTTGCACGGGCGGGGGCCAACCTCGTCATTACGTACCGCGAGAATCGCGCGCTCGCCGACGCCACGGCGCGCGAACTGCGCGCGGAGGGCGTTGGCTGCGTCGTCACGCAGGTCGACGTGCGCAGGGGCGGCGACCTCGATCGGATGGTCGAGGAGGCCCGGCAGACGTTCGGCGGCGTGCACATTCTCGTGAACAATGCCGGCATGCGCGCCGACAACCTCGTCATGCGCATCACCGACGAAGCTTGGGATCAGGTGATCGACACGAACCTGCGCGGGACCTTCCTCGCGACGAAGGCGGTGCTCCGGCACATGATTCGCGCGCGTTGGGGGCGCATCGTCAACATGACGTCGGTGGTCGGGCTCTCGGGGAACGCCGGTCAGGCGAACTACGCCGCGGCCAAGGCGGGCATGCTCGGCTTCACGCGCTCGGTCGCGCAGGAGGTTGCGTCGCGGAACATCACCGTCAACGCCGTCGCCCCCGGGTTCGTCATGACGGACATGACCGCGGGCCTCTCAGACGAACAGAAGGAAGCGATCCTCGGACGCATCCCCATGCGCCGGTACGCACAACCCGAAGAGATCGCCCCGCTCGTCGCCTTCCTCGCATCCGACGCCGCTGCATACATCACCGGCCAGACGATCGCCATCGACGGCGGCCTGGTGATGTCCTGATCGTGGCGGCCATGGTCGCGGGCTCGCGTCGCCGCTCGCGCATCGCCGCGTTCCAGTCGCTGTTCGAAGCGGACGTCTCGCAGCGCGACCCGCTCGAGGTCCTCGAACGACGGCTCCCCGACGCACACCTCGGCCCCGAGGCCGAGGCCTTCGCGCGCGGGCTCGTGGGCGGCGTCACCGAGGCGCGTGCCGCGATCGACGAAGTGATCCAGCGCTACGCGCCGGCGTTCCCGCTCGCCGACATGGCACCCGTCGACCGCAACGTGCTCCGCCTTGCCATCTATGAAGTGCTCTTTGATAATCGCGGCGCTCCGCTCCGCGTCGCGATCAACGAAGCGGTGGAGATCGCCAAGGGATACGGCTCAGAGTCGTCCGGGCGGTTCATCAACGGCGTCCTCGGCGCCGTCGCGCTTCAGGCGGCGGAGGGCGACCGCCCCGACGGCGAGCCGGACATTCCCGATTGCGCATCCGGAGACTAGAGTCCTCTGGGCGAGGGCCACCGACGAATCCGGTCGTCGCTGCACCGGGACTTTCGCATACGGGAGGGTAGGGCGACTGTGGCCACCGTCTATGAGCGAGTGCGCTCGCTGATCGTGGAGCAACTCGGGGTCGAGGACGAAGAGGTCACGCCGAACGCGTCCTTCGTTGATGACCTCAACGCGGACTCGCTCGATCTGGTCGAGCTGATTATGTCCATTGAGGAAGAGTTCTCGGGCGATGGCGTGGAACTGGAGATCTCGGACGAGGACGCCGAGAAGATCCAGACCGTCCAGGACGCCATCGATTACCTCAAGGACAACGGCATCGACGACAACTGACCCCTTCGCGGACCGCACCCGTCGCCCCGGCAGGTCCGTACGGACGGCCGGGGCGTATCATTCCCACATGAATGTCTTCGGCGTCGGGGCCGGTGAGGCGCTGCTGGTTCTCGTGATTGCGCTCATGGTCGTCGGGCCCGGGCGTTTTCCCGAAATCGCACGCGAAGCGGGCCGGTGGTACCGGCTCGCGCGCCGATATTCGACCGAAGTGATGGCCGATGTGCGCGCCGCGGTCGATGAACTGGAGAGCGAAGTCACCGCTCCCGGTGAGGATCTCCGCTCGATCCGCGAGATCGGCACCCAGTTCCGGAATGACCTGCAGGAGGCCGGCCGCTCGGTCAGCGAGATCGGGCGCGACACGCGCGCCGTCGCCGAACAGGAGACGAGTCGCGCGCTCGCGGCGGGGGATGCGCCCGCCGCGCTGCCCACGCCGGGGGCGTCCCCGTCCGCGGCAGGCGCGCCTGCGGAAGCGGAAACGGCGGCGGACGCCGGGAGCGCTGCGCAGCCCGGCGCGGCGAGCGACACGCCGGCCGCGCCGGTGGCGATCCGCCCGTCCGAGCGCGGCCGGCCGGGCGCGCCGGTCGATCCCTTCGAGGCGCTCGCGGCCGAGCGCGAGCGCGAGCGTGACGCCGACAGCGCGCAGATCTAGCGAGCCGGACGCGCTGTGGCCGTAGACCCCGTCCAGCCGATCACGACCCCGGACGAGGCCGAGGGCGGAACGATGACGCTCCTGGAGCACCTCCAGGAGCTGCGTTCGCGCGTGGCATGGTCCGGCGCCGCGGTGATGGCGGGAATGATCCTCTTCTTCATCCCGCCGGTGGGCTTCGCCTCCATCGACTTCTTGCTCCGCCCGGCCACCGAGCAGATCTCGAACTTCCGGGCCCAGGCGATCTCGCCGATGGAGAACATCGTCGTCTACTTCCGGGTTGCGCTCCTCGGTGGGCTCGCCCTGGGCATGCCGATGGTCGTGTACCAGGTGCTGCGCTTCGTCGCGCCCGCCTTGACGCCCCGTGAGCGGCGATGGCTGCTTCCGGTTGTCGCGGGCAGCTCGCTGATGTTCTTCCTGGGGCTCGCGTTCGGCTACTACGTCATGCTGCCTGCGGCGTACGGCTTCCTCTTCAAGTTTGGTAACCAGTTCGCGGACATCAACCCGACGATCAGCAGCTACATGGACCTCACCACCCGCCTGCTGCTCGTTTCGGGCGTCGTGTTCCAGACGCCGATTCTGATCATGGGCCTCGCGAAGTTCGGCATCGTCTCGGCGCGGAAGCTGTGGCACTGGTGGCGCTGGGCGCTGCTCGGCTCGTTCGTCATCTCGGCGGTGCTCACGCCGACACCTGACCCGGTCACGCAGACGCTCGTGGCGGCGCCCATGGTCGTGCTCTATTTCGTGGGCATTGGTCTGGCGTGGCTCGTGCGGAGGTGATCGGGGTCAACGGCATGTCACCCTCGGCTGCAGGAGCGAGGCCGAGATCCCGCGGTGTCCAAATGATCAACTGCATACCCTCGCGAACCAATCCGTTGCCCCGTGTCCGGGCCGGTGCTACGCTCCGGCTGCGACGCTCCGGCTCTCCCCGCCCATCGCGAGGACGTCAGTGGCTGCCATGAACGAGCACGGGAACCGCACGCTCACGCTGGACGCGCCGCCTGCCGCGCCTCCCCGGTTGCGGCCGCTCTACCAGGTCGACGAGCGGCTCGCCCCGCTGTACGAGGAGATCGCCGACTGCCCGCGCTGCCAGCTCGCCCGCACGCGCTCACGCACGGTGCCCGGGTCCGGTCCCGCCTCGGCGCGACTGATGCTGATCGGTGAGGGCCCCGGCCAGCAGGAGGACGAGCTCGGACTGCCGTTCGTCGGGCGCGCGGGTCAGTTCCTCGACGAGCTGCTCGCGACCATCGGCCTGGTGCGAGGCGACGTGTACGTGGCGAACGTCGTCAAGTGCCGCCCGCCGGGCAACCGCGACCCCCTGCCCGAAGAGCTGGCCGCGTGCAGCGGCTATCTCGATCGCCAGATCGCGATCGTCGACCCTCGCGTGATCGCGACGCTCGGCCGCTTCTCGATGGCACGGTGGTTCGCGGACGCCCGCATCAGTCGCATCCATGGGCAGGTCGCGCGCTTCGAAGGGCGTACGGTGATTGCCATGTACCACCCCGCGGCCGCGCTCCGAAACCCCGCGCTTCGCGACGTCATGAGGCAGGACTTCGCCCGCATTCCCGCGCTGCTCGACGACGCACCATCCAGGTCGGCGGACGTCTCTCACGCGCCGCCCGCACTCACCCACGAACCCCCGGCGCAGCCGACGCACCCAGCGCCAGACGCCGACGCGCTCACCGAAGAGGCGCTCGACGCGCCTGCGTGGCGCGACCCACCTCAGGAGCGCCTCTTGTGACATCAGCCCCGAACGACTCGCTACGGGTCATCCCGCTCGGAGGCCTCGGCGAGATCGGCCGCAACATGATGCTGTACGAGTACGGCGACGACATGATTGCGGTCGACGTCGGTCTCATGTTCCCGGACGCCGAACACCTCGGCGTCGACCTCATCATCCCCGAGATCTCTTATGTCATGGAAAACCCGTCGCGCCTGAAGGCGGTGTTCCTCACGCACGGCCACGAGGATCACATCGGCGCGGTCCCGTTCCTGCTGCGCGAGATCAACGTGCCCATCTTCTGCACGCGCCTGACGCGCGGGCTGGTGCAGGTCAAGCTCAAGGAGCAGGGGCTGCTCGACGCGTCGACGATCACCGTGGTTGAGCCCGGACAGACCGTGAACATCGGCGCGTTCGGCGTGGAGTTCTTCACGGTCGCGCACTCTATTCCAGATGCCGCCGGGCTCATCATCCACACGCCGCTCGGCCCGATCGTGCACACCGGGGACTTCAAGATCGATCACACCCCGGTCATGGGTCAGCACACAGACCTGACCCGCCTGGCAGAGATCGGCCGTGAAGGCGCGCTCCTGCTCTGTGCTGATTCGACGTACGCCGAGATGGAGGGGTACACCCACTCCGAGCAGCGGGTCGCCGAGACCCTCGACCGCGCGATCGGCGACGCGCCCGGGCGCGTCGTTGTGACCACCTTCGCATCGCTGATCTCACGCATCCAGATGGTGATCGACGCCGCGGAGCACCACGGGCGCCGCGTCTTCGTCACCGGGCGGTCGATGGTGAACAACGTGCAGATGGCCCGCGATCTTGGCTACCTGCGCGCCCCGGGGAACATCCTCATGTCGGTCTCCGAGATGCGCGGTCATCCCGACAACAAGTCGGTCATCATCTGCACGGGCTCACAGGGCGAACCGACGTCGGCGCTCACGCGCATGGCCAACGGCTCCCATCAGCACATCACGATCCACGACGGCGACACGGTCATCCTCTCGTCGAATCCGGTGCCCGGCAACGAAAAGTTCGTGTACCGCAATATCGATGCGCTCTTCCAGGCCGGTGCCGACGTCATCTACAACCGACTCGCCGACGTGCACGTGCGCGGCCACGCCTCGCGCGAGGAACTGAAGATCATTCATCGCATCGTGCAGCCTCGGTACTTCGTCGGCATTCACGGCGAGTACCGGCACCTCGTGCTGCACCGACAGCTCGCGATCTCACTCGGGATGCCGCCGGAGAACGCATTCGTCATGACCGATGGCGATGTACTCGAGATCACCGACGACAGCGCTGAGATCGTCGAGCGGGTGTCGGCGGACTACGTGTACGTGGACGGGCTCGGCGTCGGCGATGTCGACCAGATCGTGCTGCGCGACCGGCAGCACCTGGCGTCCGAAGGGATTTTCGTCGTTGTGGCGGCGGTCGACCGCAAGACGGGCACGCTGACGGGGCCACCCGAGGTGATGTCGCACGGCTTCGTGGGTCCGGAGGAAGAGCAGGCGCTGCTCGATGGTGCTCGCCAGATCGTGGTCGATACACTGGGCGGTGAGCGACGGGTCGACTGGCGCGCCTTGCACGAGACACTGAAGGACGACGTCGCTTCGTACCTGCATCGGCGCACCCATCGCCGTCCGCTGGTCATCCCGGTGATGCTGGAGGTATAGCCCGAGGGCACACGACCACATCGACACGACGCGCCTGGCCTGGCGGGGACGGGCGCGTACGAGGAGTAGTAGAGCGATGGCTCGAACGAAGTCCCGCCGCACGCGCGCTGCACGCGCGCGTTCCATTCCCGGCTTTCCCGACCTGCACGCCGTATGGCGCGCGACGGCGCGCCCCGAGCTCGTGGGCGCGTTGCTCGTGGTCGTGGCGGTCGCCGCGATCGCCTACCTCGTGCCGCCGCTCGCGCGCTTGTTGCCTGAGGCCCGCGATCGCATCGTCGAGGCGCTCGGACTGCACGCGTTCACGGCGGCCGTGATCGTCGCCGCGCTCGGCCTGGTGCTGGCCGCGCGCCGCCAGCACTGGCTCGTGCGCCACCGCAGGCATCTCGCCGGGTTCGCCGCCACGCTGGTGTTCGTCGCCGGCATCCTCGGACGCTGGTACCCCGCCTCGCGCGTGGGCGGCGTCGACCTCGGCGTGCACTCGGCGGGCGGTGACGCGGCTCGCTTGCTGAGCGCGGGCGTGGCCGGACCGCTCGTGTGGACCGCGGCGTTCTTCGCGGCGTTCGCGCTGCTCTGGCCGCGCACCGCAGCGCGCCTCGTGCGCGCGACCCCCGGCCGGGTCGCGTACGCACTCGCGTGGCTGTGGGCGCTCGGGCTGCACCGCGCGGCCTGGCGCGGGATCCGTGCCGGCGCGCGCGGCGCCGGCCGCGCGATCGCCAGCAGGAACAGCGCGCGTCCGCACGCCGCGACGTTCGACGAGGAGATCGCCGCGATCGTGGCGGCGCAGACCGGCGCGCCGCCCGCCGGCGCGCCGGT
>JBBDXH010000015.1:0-9247 GCA_040902395.1 Dehalococcoidia bacterium | reverse complement strand
GGCATGCCGGGCGGTCCGTCTGCGAACTCCACGGCGACCGCGACCACGCGGTGCAGGCCGGCGGCCTCCGCGGCGAACGCCCCGTCACGCCGCGCCTCGCCCACGGGGAACCCGCGTCCCTCGGGCATGCACGAGCGAGGACGCGACGCGGCCGGATCGAACGCCGGCGGGTCATCGTCGATCTCGCCGAACGTGATCGACCAGTACGTGCCGTACAGCGACCCCGGGCGACTCACCCGCGCGATACCGACCACGCGCACCCATTCGGCGAGCGCAAGCTCCTCACTACCCGATGGGGCGAGGAGACGAGCGAGCACCTCGGCGCCGGTTGCATACCCCGCGTAGATGCTCTCCGCAGACTGCGAGTCCGCGACGTATCCGAACGCCTCGAGGCGCTGCGCGAAGGTGCGTCCCAGAGAGTCCGTGAGGCTCAACGACGACAGGTTCAAAGTCGCCATGTCGTTCGCCATCCACGCCGAGGCAGGCTGCAGCGTCGGCGAGAGCCGAACCGGGGCGAGCCCGCGACCCGTCCGCGCCGTGTTCAACCCGTCGAAGGCGAGCTGTGCCTCGGCGCTCAGCGTGACCGAGTCCGCGGCGCTCGCCGGCTGCCCGTATGCGACCGCCAGTGCGATCACCACCGCGAAGAGCACGCACAGCCTCAGGCGCTGTCGGTCGCGACGAGGTGGCTGCACAGGCTCGGACATGGGGGGTGCCTCTCGGGCGCTCCGAATCATATGCGTGCAGGCGCGTCGCGCCTGACAGCGCGGCCGGCGCGCGCGGATGCGTGGTGGACGGCGGCGCCCGGGCCGGCGCCGCCTGGCGCGGGCCCGGCGTGCGCGCGGCGCAAGCGGCCCGCGTACACCCCGGCGTGCGCGCGGCGCGAGCGGCCCGCGTACACCCCGGCGTGCGCGCGGCGCGAGTGGCCCGCGTACACCCCGGCGTACGCGCGGCGCGGGCGGTCCGCGTACACCCCGGCGTACGCGCGGCGCGGGCGGTCCGCGTACACCCCGGCTTGCCAGCCGGGGCTTGCCGCGGCCGGCCGGGGTGCGGGTGGACGCTGCCGGGCGCGGACGCGCGCGGCGGGCCAGGCTGTGCCCCTAGATCTGCGAGTAACCCGAGCCCGGGCGCTCGATGCCGGTGCCGCGCCCGTTCGTGATCCAGCCGAACTCCTGGAGGATCTGCTGGCTGTACGTCACGCGGCCGGTGACCTTGTCCAGCGGTTCGCTGGCGAAGAGCAACGCGGCCTGCGCCATGGTCTCCGGCGACTCGGCGTCGGCCTCGGTGCGGCCCTCCATCAGGCCGTGGAAGACCACGCCCGGCGTCGGCACCACCTGTGCGGGGCTGAAGCAGCCGACCGTGATGCCGTGCTCGTAGACCTCCTGCGCGAGGCCCTGCGTGAAGCGCTCGAGCGCCGCCTTCTCCGCGCCGTAGAGCGTGCCGCCGCGCTGCGGTGGGCCGCTGTACGGGCCGCGACCGGGGCCGATCGCGGCGCCGGACGAGATGTTGATGATGGCGCCGCTCTTGCGCTCGATCATGTCCTCGAGCACGAGCTGGCTCAGGTAGAACGGCGCGTTGAAGTTCACGGCAAGCGAGCGCAACCAGCGGTTGACCGGGTACTGCGCGATCGGGATGAAGTAGGTGAGCGCGGCGTTGTTCACGAGCACGTCGATCGGCCCGTAGGTTGCGCGCGCCGCTTCGACCAGCGCCTTGCAGTTCTCGTACGTCGAGACGTCGCAGGCGATCGCGGTCGCCTCCCCGCCGGCCGCGCGGATCTCCTCGATCGTGCGGTTGAGCGAGCCCTCGAGCTGGTGCGAGCCCTCCTCAACCGTGCGCGCGGCGGCCACCACCTTCGCGCCCTCGGCCGCGAACAGCTCTGCGATCGACTTGCCGATGCCGCGGCTCGCGCCCGTCACGATCGCGACCTTGCCGTCCAGCTTGCCCATTACGCACCCCCCGCCACCCTGCGCGCCGCGATCATGTCCGCCGGGCGTCACGGCGCCATGCTAGCGCGGTCACCGCGGGGGGTCGTGGGCGGCAACGCGCGGCGGTCGTGCCGAACCGGGGTCCGGTGCAGTGCTATCGTCCGCCGCACGCCCGGAGCGTGATGCGCGCGGACGGATGGCGGAGGGGATGCATGGCCGACGACGTACTGACCGAGGTGGATGGCCACGGCGTCATGCTCGTCACGCTCAACCGGCCGGAGCGGATGAACTCGCTGAGCGGCGATCTGATCGCCGGGGTCATGAGCGCGATCGAACGCGCATCGCGCGAAGACGCGATCCGCGCGCTCGTGCTGACCGGAAACGGCCGCGCGTTCTGCGCCGGCGCCGAGGTGAGCGCCGACTCGAATCCCGCCGGCGGGGGCGGCGGCCGCACCCCGCCCCGCAGCGTGCAGCTCGATCACTTCAGCAGCTCCGGCCGCATGGCGGAGGCGTTCGCGAACTGCGACGTGCCGGTGATCGGGGCGATCAACGGCGTCGCCGCCGGCGGCGGCTTCGGGATCGCGATGTGCATGGACGTGCGCTTCATGGCAGAAAGCGCGCGCATCGGCACGATCTTCATCAAGCGCGGCATCGCCGCGGACTACGGGCTGGCGTACTGGCTGCCGCGGCTCGTCGGCCCGGCGAAGGCCTACGAGCTGCTCTACGAGGGCAACCTGATCGACGCGGCGCGCGCGCTCGAGCTCGGGCTCGCGAACCGCGTGTGCCCGGATGACCGGCTGCTCGACGAGACGCTCGCCTACGCGCGCAGGATCGCGGCCGGACCACCCCGCGCCTACACGTACGCCCGCCGCCTGATCCGCCGATCGCTCGACCAGAACCTGCACGACTCGCTCGAACTCGAGTGGACCTACCAGTCGACCCTGCTGCGCACCGCGGACGCCCGCGAGGGCTTCGCCTCGTTCCTCGAGCGCCGCGAGCCGGCGTTCAGCGGAGAGTGACCGGGCATTCCGCAACGGCGCTCGCGGAGGGAACGGGGGACCGGCCGTGACCGAGCTGCTCGAGGGCATCCGTGTGCTCGACCTCACGAGCAACGTCGCCGGTCCGTTCGCCACGAAGCTGCTCGCGGACTACGGAGCGGACGTGCTGAAGGTCGAACCGCCCGACGGCGACGCCGCGCGGCGCGAACCCCCGTTCTTCCATGACGAGCCGCATCCCGAGAAGTCGGCGCTCTTCCTCCACCTCAACACGAACAAGCGCTCCGTCACGCTCAACCTCGAGCAGGCCGAGGCCCGCGAGATCGTGTCGCGACTCGCCGCCGACGCGGACGTCGTCGTCGAGGACTTCGCGCCCGGCCGGCTCGACGGGTGGGGCCTTGGCTGGGAGCAGCTCACGGCCGGCCGCGACGACCTCGTGCTCGCGTCGATCACAGCCTTCGGGCAGAGCGGCCCCTATCGCGACTATCTCGCGTCCGAGATCACGCTCCAGGCGATGGGCGGACCGCTCCACCTGAACGGCACCGCGGAGCGCGAGCCGCTGAAGCTCGCCGGCCACGTCGCGCACTACCACGCCGGTGCGGCGGCGGCGCTCGCGATCATGCTCACGCGCCTGCGCGTCGAGATGGGCGGCGCCGGCGACCACATCGACCTCGCGGTCTACGAGTGCCAGGCCGGCTTCCGAGATCGTCGCACCGTCTTCCTCACCCACGCCGCCTACACCGGGCGCGCGATGCACCGCCCGCCGGCAGGATCGCGGTTCCTCAGCGGGGTGCGCCCGACCCCTGATGGTTATGTCAATCTGCTCGTCGCGGCGCCGCGCCACCTCGACGAGTTCCTGGCGCTGATCGGCCGTGCGGACCTGGCCGGCCATCCCGAGTTCCGCAAAACGGTGGTCGACATGTCCCCGGACTTCGCCGCAGAGGTCGAGGGTGCGTACCTCGCGTGGCTGATGAGCAGCTCGAAGCAGGAGGCGCTCGCTGCCACGCAGGCGATCGGCATCCTCGGCGGGGCGATCCTCACGACCGAGGACCTCGTCCGCGACCCGCACTACCGGGAACGTGGCGCGTGGGAGACGATCGACCACCCGATGACCGGACCGGTCGAGTACCCGGGGCGCCAGCTCATCCTCTCGGAGACGCCGCGTGCGCAGGCGCGCCGCGCGCCGCTGCTCGGTGAGCACAATCGCGAGGTGTTCGGCGATCGTCTCGGGTACAGCGACGAACAGCTCGGCCGGCTGCGGGCGCAGGGCGTGATCTAGACGCGCGCGCGTGGCATCGCGCCGGCGACGGCGCGGCGGGCTGAGCGAGAGCGTGCAGAGCGAAGGGGGGAGCGGTGACGGCCAATCGCGATCGCCATGGTCTGCCGCTCGAAGGCGTGCGGGTTGCCGACATCACCGTGGTGTGGGCGGGACCGCACGTCACACAGCTGCTCGGCGAGTGGGGCGCCGACATCGTGCGCGTCGAGCCGGTGAATCGCATCCAGCCGTACTCGCGCGGAGCGGAGCGGATCATGCCGCGCGAGCAGGCGAAGCGGCTTGCAGCGGCGGGGGCGGCTGCGGCGGGCACGCCGGGCTACCCGGACGACGACCCGCGCGAGGACCCATGGAACCGCAGCGCCTCGTTCAACTCACACGCGCGCAACAAGCGCTCGATGGCCTGCGACGTGATGTCGCCCGAGGGACGCGAGGCCTTCATGCGGCTGATTGAGCGGAGCGACGTGTTCGTCGAGAACAACGTCCCCGCGACGATCGAGCGCGCGGGGATCACGTATGAGCAGCTCCGCGAGCGGAATCCGCGCATCATCGTCCTGCGTATGCCGGCGTACGGGCTGAGCGGCCCGTACAAGAACTACCGCGGCTTCGGCACGCACGTCGAAGGCATGATCGGCCACCACCACCTGCGCGGCTATCCCGACATGACCCCGGAGGCGACGGGCGAGGCGTTCACGGCCGACGCCATGGCCGGCGTGATGGGCGCCCTCGCCGTGACGATGGCGCTGCGCCACCGCAACCGCACGGGCCAGGGCCAGCAGATCGAGATGCCCCTGGCCGAGGCGTTCCTCCCGGTGCTGGGGCAGCCGATCCTCGACTACACGATGAACGGCCGCGTCGCGCCGCCGCAGGGCAACGGCCATCCGTGGCGCGCGCCGCACGGCGTCTACCGCTGCGCAGGCGACGACCAGTGGATCGCAATCGACGTGGGCTCCGACGAAGCGTTCGGCGCGCTCTGCCGCGTGCTGGGCGACGACGCGCTCGCGGCCGACGCGCGCTTCGCCACCCCCGAAGGGCGATGGGAGCACACAGCCGCGCTCGACGCGGCGCTCGGCGAGCGCACGGCGACGTGGGACAAGAGCGCGCTCTTCCACGCGCTCCAGGCGGCGGGCGTGACCGCCGCCCCCGTGCACGACGAGCTCGAGGCGCTCGCCGATCCGCAGCTCAACGCGCGCGGCTTCTTCGAGCAACTCGACGGGCCGAGCACCGGACTGCAGACCTACCCCGGCCTGCTCTTCCACCTGCGCGACACGCCGAACCGGCTGCGCACGCCACCGGTGCGCCTCGGCGAGCACAACGAGGAGATCTACCTCGACCTGCTCGGCTACAGCCGCGAGGAGTACGACGCGCTGGCGGCGAAGGGCCTGATCGGCACGCGCTACCCGCCCGCGCTGCTGGCCGCGCCCGGCGCGTCGGGCTAGAGCTGCGAGAGCGCGAGCCGGAGCGCGACGATCACGAGGGCGACACCGAGCGCGCGCACGATGTAGTCGCCGCGCAGGCGATGCGCGAGGCGCGCGCCGAGCTGCGCGCCCGCGACGGCGCCGACCATGATCGCGACGGCGCGTGCGAAGGTCTCGTTCCACGCCAGCGTGCCCGTGAGGACGTGCACGGCCGTTCCCTCTGCTGCCATCAACCCGAGCACGAACTGACTCGTGGCGGTGGCGATGTGCACGGGGAAGTGCAGCACGACCACCATCATCGGCACGTGCACGACGCCGCCGCCGATGCCGAGCAGGCTGGAGACGAAGCCGACGACGGCGCTGATCGCCATGCCCTGCCACATCCGAAACGAATAGGCGAAGGTGTTCCCCGCGCGATCCGTGATGCGTCGTCGCGCGAGCACGCGT
The DNA here is from genome assembly GCA_040902395.1 of Dehalococcoidia bacterium. Taxonomy (GTDB): domain Bacteria; phylum Chloroflexota; class Dehalococcoidia; order UBA2979; family UBA2979; genus VGNK01. The sequence continues at coordinate 3,192 of JBBDXH010000015.1, read as the reverse complement.
CCCGTAATCGGGGCACGGATCGCGGTGCTCGTGCGGTGGATCACGAGGTAGAGCCCCACGCTGCCGAGCACGGCCGCGAAGATCACGTCGAACGTGGCGCGTGAGATGAAGCGCACGACGTACGCGCCGCCGACCGCGCCGGGCAGCGTGGCGAGCGCGAAGAGCAGGCCGCTGCGCACGTCGATGCGCCGCTGGTGCGCGTAGGCGACCGTGCCGGACATCGCGTTCCCCATCACCACGAACAGCGACATCGCGGTCACCGACTCTGGCGGCAGCTCCGGGTAGACGAAGAGCAGGATGGGGACGAGCAGGAAGCCGCCGCCGGCGCCGACCAGCGTCCCAAAGCCTCCGACGACGAAGCCGAGCACGACGAGGAGCGCGACCTCGACCACCGCCACCTCCAGGCGGCCGCACTATCGCAGCCCCGGACGCCTCGCGCATCCCGGACCCACCGCCCCGCCGCCGGCGGGGGGACCATGAGCGGAATCTGCGTTACGCTCCCGCCCGCGCCGACCGTGACGCGCCCACATCGCATCGGAGCCAGCCGAGGAGCCGCTTTCCGGTGAGCGAAGCCCACCTCGCGGTCGTGATCTTCGTGATCACGTACACGCTGATCGTCTCCGAGCGCATGCACAAGACGACGGCGGCGCTCGCCGGCGCGATGGCGATGATCCTGTTCAAGATCCTCCCCGTCGAGGAGGCGTGGGAGGCGATCGACCTCAACGTCATCTTCCTGCTCACCGGCATGATGATCATCGCGAACACCATGGCGAGCACCGGCGTGTTCCAGTGGCTCGCCGTTCGCGCGGCGAAGGCGGCGGGCGGATCTCCGTCCGGCGTGCTCGTCATCCTCTGCGCCGTGACGGCCGTCTTCTCCGCGTTCCTCGACAACGTCACCACCGTCGTGCTGATCGCGCCTGTCGCGCTCGTCGTTGCCCGCGCCCTCGGCGTGAACCCGGTCCCGGGCCTGATCGCGATCGCGCTGGCATCGAACATCGGCGGCACCACGACGCTGATCGGCGATCCGCCGAACATCCTGATCGCGTCGCACGCCGGCATCGACTTCATGACGTTCCTCACGTCCGTCGGTCCGGTCGCCGTCCTCACGCTCGTCGCCTTCCTGGCGGCGGCCGCGGTCATCGGTCGACGGCGCGAGCCGGGCTCGGCTCAGCACCGGGCGCGCGTGATGGCGATGGATCACTCGGGTCTGATCACCGATCCGGGCCTGCTCCAGATCTCGATCGGCGTGCTCGTGCTCGTGATCCTCGGCTTCGTCTTCCAGGGCGTCCTCGGCTACGAGCCGGCCGCCGTCGCCCTCATCGGCGGCGTGCTCGTGCTGGTGATCACGCGTCGCGACCCACATCACGAACTCGTGCAGATCGAATGGTCGACGCTCTTCTTCTTCATCGGGCTGTTCATCGTCGTCGGCGGCCTCGAGACGACCGGCGTGCTCGAGGCGGTCGGGGAACGCGCCGTCGACCTGACGCAGGGCTCGCTGCCACGCGCGCTGTTCCTGGTGCTGTGGATGTCGGCGGGGCTCTCGGGCGTGGTCGACAACATTCCGTACACCGCGACCATGCTCCCGATCCTGGACGAGCTGAACGCAGATCTGATCGCGCACGGGCACCCCTCGAACGCGATCTGGTGGGCGCTCGCCGTCGGCGCCGACATGGGCGGGAACCTCACGATCATCGGCGCCTCCGCGAACGTGCTGATCGCGAACATCTCGGAACGCAACGGTCACCACATCACGTTCTTCGAGTTCTTCAAGTGGGGCCTCCCGACCACGCTCGCCAGCATGGTGATCGCCAGCGTCTACTTCTGGCTGCGCTACATCGCCTTCGCATAACTTGCCCGTGCTGGTTTGTCCGTGGCGCGAGCGCTCGGCCCCGGGAAGAGGAGCAGGCACATGTTCGCGGAGCGCCGAGAGCGGCTGCTGGAATCAATCGGCGAAGGCGCTCTGTTGATCACGGCCGCGCGCGAGCGCACGCGCAACGGCGACGTGGACTACGAGTTCCGGCAGGACTCCTCCTTCTACTACCTCACCGGCTTCGAGGAACCCGACGCGGTCGCGCTGCTCCGGCCGGGGCACGACGAGCCGTTCGTCCTGTTCGTGCGCCCGCACGACCCCGACCAGGCGGTGTGGGTCGGCCCGCGCGTGGGCGTCGAAGGCGCGGTTGAGCGCTTCGGCGCGTCGGCCGCGTTCCCGATCGAGGAGCTGCGCGAACGCCTCCCTGCGCTGCTCGGCGGCGTCGAGACCGTCTACTTCGCGCTCGGATCGGACGATCCGCTGGAGCGCATGCTCGGCGAGATCGTGCAGCGCCGGCGACAGGGGGCACAGCGCGGCCCCGTCGCCATCGCGCGCGTCGCCGACCCGACGCCGCACATCGATCGCCTGCGGCTGCTCAAGAGCGACGCGGAGGTCGCCGAGCTCCAGCGCGCGATCGACGTCACGGGGGGCGGCATGGAAGCCGCGATGCGCGCCACGCACGCCGGGCTGCACGAGTACGAGGTGCAGGCGGTGATGGAGGCGGAGTTCCGGCGGCTCGGAGCGATCCGCAACGGCTTCCCGTCGATCGTCGCGTCGGGACCGCACGCATGCACGCTGCACTACACGCAGAACCGCCGCCGGCTGGAGCCGGGCGACCTGCTGCTGCTCGATGTCGGCGCCGAGTGGGGCTACTACTCCGCGGACGTGACGCGCACGTACCCGGTCGACGGCGCGTTCACGCCGGAGCAGCGCGCCGTCTACGACATCGTGCTCGAGGCGCAGGCCCGCGGCATCGCGACGGCCGGACCGGGCGTGCCGTTCCACGACGTCCACGACGCCGCGCTGCGCGTGCTCGTCGAGGGGCTGATCGGCCTCGAGGTGATCACCGGCAGCGTCGACGAGGCGATCGAGACGCAGAGCTACCGGCCGTACTACATGCACTCCACGTCGCACTGGCTCGGCCTCGACGTGCACGACGTCGGCGCGTACCGCGTGGGCGAGGTATCCGTGCCGCTCGCGCCCGGCATGGTGCTCACGGTCGAGCCGGGGCTCTACCTCAACCCCGACGTCGGCCCCGTCCCCGACGCGCTGCGCAACATCGGCGTGCGGATCGAGGACGACGTGCTGATCACGCCCGAGGGACGCCGCGTGCTCTCGGGAGCGATCCCGTCGGACCCCACTGCGCTCGAGGCGATCGTGGG
>JBBDXH010000014.1:6373-9358 GCA_040902395.1 Dehalococcoidia bacterium | reverse complement strand
CGACGGCCCCGTGCACGCCGCCCAGGAAATCGGCGGCGCAGAACGGCAGCCAGAGCGGCGCACGGCCGGGGTCACCGATGCGATAGCTGATGCCCGACGCGACGGTGGCGTTGAGCGCGTAGCCCTTCCAGTCGCGATAGGGCGTGTCGTAGCCAAAGACGGTGATTGCCACCATCACCAGTTCGCGATGGCCGGCGCTCAGCGCTTCATAGGTGAGCCCCCAGCGTTCGAGGTACGCGGGCGGGACGTTGTGCACGATCACGTCGGCCCAGCCGGCGAGCCGCACGAAGTCCGCGCGCCCCTCCGCCGTCTCGAGGTCGAGCACCACGCTCCGCTTGTTCGCGTTCAGGAAGAGGAAGAGCCCGGATCGTTCGGGATGCGGATCGTCGCCGGGGAACGGGCCATGTGCGCGCGCGCTGTCGCCGCCGGGGGGCTCCACCTTGATCACATCGGCGCCGAGGTCGGCGAGCAGCTTGCCGGCATAGGGCGCGGAGATGAAGTCGCCCAGCTCGAGGACGCGGAGGTGGTCGAGCGCCGCCGGCATCGTCGTACTGATGGCGACCCTCCTCCCGCCGCGCGCCCACACGAGTCGTCGCCGCCCGTCCGCGCGCCGGGCGGGATATTGGTACGCGCGTTTCCCAGCGTGTCAATCACGGCCGGTGCGGGCGCTCAGCTCCGGCGGGCGCGGGCCCGCGGGGACACCCGCGCGAGCCGAAGGCACGGACGGGAGTCGAGCCATATGACACCGGGGACGTACGCCACGTTGACCGTCGAGTTCGACGATGCCGACCACATCGCCACGATCACGTTGCGCCGGCCCGAGACGCTCAACGCGATGAGCCGCGATCTCGTGCTCGAGCTGCGCGACGCGCTCGACGCGGTCGCGGCGGCGTTTCCGGTCACGCGCGCGCTGATCCTCACCGGCGAAGGCCGCGGCTTCTGCTCCGGCGCCGACATGCGCTCGATGGTCGCCGCAGCGACGTCGCCGCCCGACGCGCCACGGCCGGCGACCGACTGGGACGATCGCGGCAACGTGGTGATGCTGGCGGCAGCCGTCGCGCGCGTCCCTCAGCCCGTCATCGGCGCGGTGAACGGCTTCGCGGTGGGTGGCGGACTCGGGCTCGCCTGCGCGTGCGACGTGCTCATCGCGTCCGAGGAGGCGCGCTTTGGCGCGGTCTTCGTGAAGCGCGGGCTCGTGCCCGACACCGGCTCATCGGTCACGCTGCCCCGACTCGTGAGCGCCGGCGTGATGGCCGAGATGTGCCTCACGGGCCGCATCTACGATGCGGCGTGGGCTGAGCGCCGCGGCATCGTGAACGAGGTGGTGCCGGCCGACGAGCTGCTCGACACGGCGCGCCGGCTGGCGCGCGAGATCGCGGCGAATCCGCCGCTCACGCCTCGCAACATCAAGCGGCTGTTGCACGAGCCGATTGCCGATCTCGCTGCGGTGATCCGCCACGAAGCCGAGGCGAACGGCGACTCGACGCACAGCGAAGACCGGCGTGAGGCGCTCCGCGCCTACGCGGAGAAGCGCGCGCCCGTGTTTCACGGGCGCTGACGGGTACGCTCAGCGGGCCTCAGGCACGGAAGTTCTTGCAGACTTCATGCGCGGCCCTTCTCGCCGGGCCGGGAACCACGATAATGGTCCACGGGGGGGCAGACTCGCGAGGCAGCGCGTGGCGTTGCGCCGAGCGAGCCGAGAGGCAGGGTCGGCGCATGTTCTACGCGCTCCGCGATTCGCTCTACGATTTCTGGGCGCCGGCCCGCCGCGCCGCCGCCGCGATGATCGTGACGCCGCGCGACGCGCTCGACTTTGCGCGTGGGGACTTCGCACACGCGGCGCGCGTCGGCGTCGAGATCTTCGACCGCATGATGCGGCGCTGGGAGAAGCCCGAGTTCGGGCTGCACGAGACGATCATTGACGGCGAGCCGGTTGGCGTGGTGGTGGAAGCCATCATCGAACGTCCGTTCGTGACGCTGCTGCGCTTCCGGCGCGAGAGCGCGCGTAGCGATCCGCGGGTGCTGCTCCTGCCGCCGATGTCCGGGCACTTCGCGACGCTCACGCGCGGGACGATCGAGTCGCTGCTGCCGCACCACGACGTGTACGTGGCCGACTGGGCGAACGCACGTGACGTGCCGACGGCAGAGGGCGGCTTCGACCTGGACGACTACATCGACTGCGTCGTCGACCTGCTGCAGGCCGTCGGGCCGGGGGCGCACGTCATGGGCATCTGCCAGGCGGCGGTGCCGGCGCTCGCGGCGGTCGCGCTGATCAGTGCGGACGCCGCCCCCTTCGTCCCGGCCACGCTCACGCTCCTCGCCGGTCCGATCGATCCGCGCGAGCACCCGACGGCCGTCAACGAGTTCGCCACGTCGCACACCATCGACTGGTTCGAGCGCGTCATGATCGATCGCGTCCCGGCTTCCCACCGCGGCGCAGGACGGCTCGTCTACCCGGGCCATGTGCAGCTCGGCGCGTTCATGAGCATGAACCTCGATCGCCACGTGAGCTCGTACTTCCAGTTCGTGGAGGATCTCGTGGCGGCAGACGAGCCTTCCGCCGAGGCGCACCGCGTGTTCTACGACGAGTACCTCGCCGTCATGGACCTGACGGCCGAGTTCTACCTGCAGACGGTGCGCAGCGTGTTCCAGGATTTCGACCTGGCGCGCGGGCGGATGGTCTCGCGGGAGCGTGCGATCGAACCCGCGGCGATCACGCGGACCGCGCTCATGACCGTCGAGGGCGGGCGCGACGACATCACGGGGCGCGGGCAGACCGAGGCCGCACAGGCCCTGTGCTCGGGCCTGCGGCCGGAGCTGCGCCGGCATCACGTGCAGGCGGATGTCGGCCACTTCGGCGTGTTCAGCGGCCGGCACTGGCGGAACGAGATCATGCCGCAGGTCGCAGACTTCGTCCGCGCGTTCGAGCGCGCCGACTGACCGCGCCGCCGCCGTCGCGCGCGCCGGCGCCGAGGCCGGCACGCG
>JBBDXH010000014.1:0-6363 GCA_040902395.1 Dehalococcoidia bacterium | reverse complement strand
CGCGCCACGAGACCATCATGTGGCCGCTAACGCTCCGGCGAGCGCCGTGACGTTGTCGAGCACGCGCTCCCTGAGGCGCGCGATCGCGGCGGGATCCTCGAGGCGTTGGCCCGCGCCGTCGACGACGTAGAAGGTGTCGACGGCAAGCGCGCCGACGGTCTCGACCTCGGCGAGGTGGACGTTCAGAGCCTGTTCACGCATCGCGCGGGTGATCGCGTACAGCAGCCCGGGCCGGTCGGTGGCGTTGACCTCGACCTTCGAGAAGCGCTCGGCGGCGACGTTGTGCACGTAGACCGTGGTCGGGGCCGGGGGCCGTGCGGGCGCGTGGGCGCGGGCGCGATCACCGCCCACCACGGCCTGAACCGTGGCGCGGGCGCCGGCGAGCGCGCGGGCGAGATCGTCACAGACTTCGCGCCAGTACGCTTCGTCACCCGCCGCAGCGTGGTGCGGAAGAACGTCGATCACATCGATCACGACGCCGTCGGCGCGCGTGTACGCGGTCGCCGCGGCGATGCTCACGCAGCGCACGGTCAGCGTTCCGGCGAGCAGCTCGAGCAGCCCTGAACGGTCCATGGTCACCACCGTGATGCGGTCGATGCCGCACGTGCGCGCGTGCTCGATCGCGGTGCCGCCGGCCGCGCGTTTGATCAGCGCCAGGTGCCGGTCGATCGCCTCGGGCGCGTGGCGCCGGAGATACGAGGCGGGGAGCCCGGCGAGGTGGGCCTCGACGGCGCGCGCCGGCCGGCGAGCGGCAAGGGCAGCGACGGCGGCGGCGGCGACGTCGGTCTCCGGCTCCCGTGTCGCGAGCGCGGGACGCACGTACACCGTGCGGGCGCGCGGGGCGCCGAAGGGCGCGTCGCACACCAGGCAGTCGCCGTGGACGTTCTGGGTTGCCCCACAGGTCGGGCATGCCATCGCGTATCGCCACCTCTCCCGGTCTTCGCCCGAGAGCGTACGAGGCCGACGACGTCCGCAGGTTGCCGCTCCGTCACGGGCAGATGAACGTTACGTGTCGTTGCGGTTGCGGGCGCGCCGTGGGGGCGTCGGCACGCGGCCGGTGGCTCGCGACTCCGACTTCCAGAGGTGACCTTGGTCCCGGAGGGCGCGGGCGGGTCGGCGGGTGTGGGCGACCGACGCGTCCCGCTACACTCGAACTGCGGCACGTGTGATAATATGAGTCTGATACACTCATATACTCTGATTCAGGCATGAGGAAGTACGAACGTGGATACGAACCGGCTCACGCTCAAGTCGCAGGAAGCGATCAACGAAGCGCAGGCGATCGCAACGCGGCTCGGACACACCGAGGCCGATGCGATTCACCTGTTTGCCGCCTTGCTGGGACAGGAGCACGGGCTGGTCCCCGGGCTCTTCGAGCGGGCCGGTGCGAACCGGGAGTTGCTCGGCGCGGAGGTGCAGCGCGAGCTCGGGAAGCGGCCGCGCGTCTCGGGGCCGGGAGTTCGGCCGGGCGAGGTGTATGTCACCCAGCGGCTCTCGCGTCTGCTGGAGGCCGCCGATCGCGAGGCGCAGCGCCTGAAGGACGAGTACGTCTCCGTCGAGCATCTCGCGCTCGCCCTGATCGAGGAGGGAGACCGCACGGACACGGGCCGGCTGATCCCGGCGCAAGGGGTCACCCGTGACCGCTTCCTCCAGGCGCTCGCGGCCGTGCGCGGGAACCAGCGGGTCACGTCCGCCGACCCGGAGGGCACCTACGAGGCGCTGACGAAGTACGGCCGTGACCTGGTCGAGGCGGCGCGTGCCGGGAAGCTCGACCCGGTGATCGGGCGAGACGGCGAGATACGCCGCGCAATCCAGATCCTCTCGCGGAAGACCAAGAACAACCCGGTGCTGATCGGCGATCCCGGCGTGGGCAAGACCGCCATCGTCGAGGGGTTGGCGCAACGCATCCTCAGCGGCGATGTGCCCGAGGGGCTCCGCGACCGCACGGTGATCCAGCTCGACATGGCCGCGCTCGTCGCCGGTGCGAAGTATCGCGGCGAGTTCGAGGAGCGCCTGAAGGCAGTGCTCAACGAGATCAAGGCCGCCGAAGGACGCGTGCTGCTCTTCGTCGACGAGTTGCACACCGTCGTGGGCGCCGGCGCGGCCGAGGGTGCGATGGACGCCGGCAACATGCTCAAGCCGATGCTCGCACGCGGCGAGCTCCACCTGATCGGCGCCACGACCATCGACGAGTACCGCAAGCACATCGAGAAGGACCCCGCGCTGGAGCGGCGCTTCCAGACCGTGCTCGTGGGCGAGCCCGACGTCGAGGACACGATCTCGATCCTGCGCGGCCTGCGCGAGCGCTTCGAGCTCTTCCACGGCGTGCGTATCCAGGACGCGGCGCTCGTCGCCGCGGCCACGCTCAGCGACCGCTACATCTCGGACCGCTTCCTGCCGGACAAGGCGATCGACCTCGTCGACGAGGCGTGCGCGATGGTGCGCACGGAGATCGACTCGATGCCGGCGGAGCTGGACGAGCGCACCCGCCGCCTGACGCGCCTGGAGATCGAAGACGCGGCGCTGGCCAAGGAGACCGACCAGGCGAGCAAGGAACGGCTGGCGGAGCTGCGCCGCGAGCTCGCCGATCTGCGCACCGAGGTCGAAGCGATGCGCGCGCAATGGGAGCAAGAACGCGGCGCCATCCGCGAGCTGCAGGCGCTGCGCGAACAGCTCGACCAGGCGCGGCTCGCGGCCGAGCAGGCGGAGCGCGAGTACGACCTCAACCGTGCGGCCGAACTCCGCTACGGCACCATCGCACGCCTCGAGCAGCAGCTGAACGAGGCGCAGGAGCAGCACGTCGCCGGCGGGGAGAGTGGACGGCGCCTGCTCAGCGAGTCGGTGACCGAGGAGGAGATCGCGGACATCGTGGCGCGATGGACCGGCATTCCCGTGCGCCGGCTGGTCGAGGGCGAGCGCGACAAGCTGCTCCGGCTCGACGCGATCCTCCACGAGCGGGTGGTAGGGCAGGACGAGGCCGTGCAGCTCGTGGCGGACGCGGTGATTCGGGCGCGCGCCGGGATCAAGGACCCCCGCCGTCCGATCGGGTCGTTCATCTTTCTCGGGCCCACCGGCGTCGGGAAGACGGAGCTCGCCAAAGCGCTCGCGAGTGCGCTGTTCGACAGCGAGGACAACCTCGTGCGGCTCGACATGAGCGAGTACCAGGAGCGCCACACGGTCAGCCGGCTCGTGGGCGCGCCGCCGGGCTATGTCGGCTATGACGAAGGCGGGCAGCTCACGGAAGCGGTGCGCCGGAAGCCGTACTCGGTTGTGCTGTTCGACGAGATCGAGAAGGCGCACCCGGACGTGTTCAACACGCTGCTCCAGGTGCTGGACGATGGGCGTCTGACCGACGCGCAGGGGCGCACCGTCGACTTCAAGAACACTGTCGTGATCATGACGTCGAACGTGGGCTCCGAGCTCCTGCTCGAGGGCGTGCTGGAGGGCGAGCTCACCGAGGAGACGCGCGACCGGGTGCTCCACGCGCTCCGCGCGCGGTTCCGCCCGGAGTTCCTCAACCGCATGGACGACATCGTGCTGTTCAAGCCGCTGACGCGCCCCGAGCTCGCGCACATCGTGGGGCTCATGCTCGCGGACGTCGGACGGCGGCTGGCGGACCGCCGGCTCACGCTGGAGGTCACGGCCGAGGCGCGCGCGCTGATCGCGGACCGCGGCTTCGACCCGGTCTACGGCGCTCGGCCCCTGCGCCGCTTCATCCAGCACGAGCTGGAGACGCGCATCGGGCGCGCGCTGCTCGCCGGCGACGTGGCCGACGGCTCGACGATCGTCGTCGCCGTCGACCCGCACGGTGAGCTCGTGGTCACCTTCGCGCAGCCGGCGCGTGCCGGCGCGGAGGCCGCGGCCGTCGCCTAGCGTGCCGGCGAGCGGGCGCTCGCCCCGAGGGCCGGGTGGCACTCCACCCGGCCCTCGTTCGTCCGTGGCGCGGTCAGTCCATGCGCCCCGAGCGCAGCGATGGGAACGACAGCGCAATCCCCGCGGCGAGCGCGGCGACGCCGGTGACGAGTGCCCCGCGTTCCATGAACGCCGCAAACAGCAGCGTGCCGGCGATCGCGAGCGCGGCCGACACGGGGACGCCTGCGACGGCGTACCTCACGACGAACGGGCGCGTGCGTTCCCGCTGGGTCCGGCGCAGCGCGATCAGCGCTCCGTTCACCGCCAGAAACTGCCCGAACACCGCGAAGTTCGTCACCTGGGCCACGTAGCCGATGTCGCCGGAGAAGACGAACAGGCAGGCCACGCTCGCGACGGCGATTGCGGCTGCCCACGGCGTGCCTCGCGACCGTGAGACCGCGGCGAGCGGGCGGGGCAGCAGGCGCCGGTTCGCCATGCCGTAGATGACGCGCGCACCCGTCGCCAGCAGCAGCAGCACCGTGTTGAACGTCGCGAACAGCGCGATCACCGACATCGCGTCGCCCAGCCGATCGCTCGCTGCCGCTTCGACGACGCGCGCGAGCGGCGCACTCGAGTCGGCCAGCCGGTCCCACGGCACGACCGCGGTCGCGATCATCGCGACGAGCACGTAGAGCACGGAGGTCACGCCGACCGAGAGCACGATCGCGCGTGGGATCGTCTTCGTCGGGTCGCGGGCCTCTTCGGCGAGCGAGGCGATCTCCTCGAAGCCCTCGTACGCGAAGAAGACCAGCGCCGCCGCCACGATCACGCCGCTGAACCCGTGTCCGCCGCCGATCAGCGAAACGGAGCCGAGATCCGGCGCGCCGACGACGATCACCAGGACGAGCCCGCTCGCTTCGACCAGCGCGAAGACGACCGCGAGGCCGACGGTCTCGCGCACGCCGGCATAGACGATCCCGGCGCAGATCACGATCGTCGCCAGGGCGATCGCGCGCTGGTCCCAGCCGAGCAGGTCGGCGAGGTACCCGCCAAAGCCGAGTGCGACCGCCGCGGCGCCGATCACGTTCACGGAGACGTCGAGCCAGCCGGTGACGAAGCCCACGCGGGGGCCGAACGCCTCCCGTGCATAGGCCGCGCTGGCGCCGGCCTCGGGCATCATGGCCGAGAGCTCCGCGAACGAGAAGCCGGTCAGCCCGGCGAGCACGGCGGCGAGCAGGAACGCCAGCCACGTCGCGTTCCCCGCTTCGCTCGCGGCCTCGCCGACCAGGACGTAGATGCCGGCGCCGAGCACGATCCCAACGCCCGAGAGCGTGATGCCCCAGAGCCCGAGTTGACGCCGCAACGCGTCCGGTTCGACCCGGCGCGGTCCTGTGATCGTCATGATCAGTTCGTCATTCGCGAGCCACGGTCCGGCCGAACCTCAGCCCACCGGCGTCCCGGCGGCTCAGGGTGGTCGCCTGCGTCAGCCTTCGCTCGGCGGTCGCACCAGGAGCACGGCGGCATCCTCGACGTTGCGGGTGACGAAGTCCGCGGTCGAGCCGAAGAGCACACGCCCGAGGCCACTGCGGCCGTGCGTCGCCATCACCACGATGTCCGCGTGGCGGCGCGCAGCAGCCGCGAGGATGGCGTCGCCCGCGTGGCCCTCCGCAAGCTCGACGGCAACACGCGGGAAGCCGGCGGCGCCGAGTTCGGTCTCGATCGCGGCCAGCTCGTCGTGCGCGGTCGCGCGCTGCTCGGCGGCGACGATCTCGGCCGTCTCCACGGAGATGCTCCCGATCGGCACGTCCGCGCCGATCGGCGTCGTTGCGACGAGCAGCTGTGCGACGGAGTCCGTTACGCGCAGGATCACGAGCTCGGCGCCGGTGGCGCGAGCGATGTGCTCCGCGTGCGGGCGCGCGGCGGCGGAGAGCTCTGAGCCGTCCAGGGTGAGCAGTACGCGCTCGATGCGCGCGTCGGCGCCGGCCGGGAGCGGGCGCGAGAGCAGCACGGGAATGCCACGCGCGTGACGCACGACGTGCTCGGCGACCGAACCGAGCACGGCGCGCTTGAGGCCGCCGAGGCCGTGCGAGGACATCACGAGCAGGCCGGCGTCGAGGCGCTCGGCGACCTCCACGATCGCCTCGGCGGGCTCGCCCTTGACCAGGAGTGAGCCGACCGCAGCGACGCCGGACGCGCGCAACGCGTCCACCGCCTCGCTGAGGTGCGGCTCGGCCTCGCGCGGGGCCGCGCGATCGCGCGCCGCGTCGGCGCCGCCGACGTGCGTCCGCCAGGCGTCCGCATGCAGCTGCTCAGGGTCAGCACCATCCGCATGCGAGACGCGGAGCACGAGCACCTCGGAGCCGCTCGCCATCAGGATCGCCTCCTGATGCAGCCGATCCGGATCAAGGCGGTCCGATGCCTCGAGCGACGTCGCGATCTGCTCGGCGAGCCGGGCCTTGATTGCCTCGGGCTTGCGCCCCGGCGCGTCATTCGCGCGCGCGGCAAGCGCAG
>JBBDXH010000013.1:0-1425 GCA_040902395.1 Dehalococcoidia bacterium | reverse complement strand
TGCCGAGCGCGGTGACGGTGAACGTCGGCGACAGCGTGACCTGGACGAACCAGGACGGCATCCCGCACTCGGCGCGTGCGGACAACGGCTCGTTCGACACCGGCGTCTTCGCCACGGGCTCGCGGTCGGCCACGTTCGCGCAGGCGGGGACCTTTGGCTACTTCTGCGCCGTCCACCCATCGACGATGCGCGGGACCGTGAATGTCGCCGGGGCGGCCACACCCCCGCCGACCCCGCCGCCGCCGACGCCTCCCCCGCCGACCGCCCCTCCGGCCGCCGCGCCGACGGCGCGGCCGTCGCCACCGCCGCCGACGAGCGCGCCGCCCACGCCAACGGCGAGCCCCGTCCCGTCGCCGACCGCGAGCCCCGCGGTGACACCCAGCGGGGGTGCGTCGGCCAGCGCGACCGCCGTGGCGCTGCAGGTCTCGCCCACACCGTCGGCCAGCGCGACCCCGGATGGATCGTCACGACCTGGTGACGGCGCGCCGCCGCTCCTCTTGATAGGGGCGATCGCGGCCGTACTGGCCCTCGCGGGAGGGGTTTTCGCGCTGTCCCGCCGCGGCTAGGCGCTGGCACGGAGAGTGCGTTGCTGCGCTCCGTGATGCATGGACTCGGATGGCTGGACGGGATCTTCGGCAGCGTCCGCTGCGCCAACTGCGGCGCGGCGTACGACCGCAGCGACGTGAACGTCGTGGGGAACCGCGACGACTACTGGTTCCTCCGCTGCGTGTGCCACACCTGCGGCACGCAGGGAGTGGGCGTCGTATGGACGAAGGAGATACCGGTCCAGGCGGAGGCGACCGCGGACCCCGACGAAGTGACCCTTGGCGTCGACGACGTCTTGTCAGCGCACGAGCTGTTGCGCGACTATGCCGGCGACGTGCACGGTCTCTTCGCCGGAGGGCATCACGCGGCGGGGCGGTAGCCCGAGTTTCTCCCACTCCAGCGAATGGCGTTTTGCGCGCATCCTCGACTTCTACCGGATCCGCTGGGAGTACGAGCCGCACACCTACCCGATAGCGTGGGCGCCCGACGGAAGCGTCAGCGAGAGCTTCACTCCCGACTTCTGGCTGCCCGACCAGGGCGTCTACGTCGAGGTGACGATGCTCCGCCAGCCACTCGTGACGCGGAAGAACCGCAAGCTCCGGCGGTTCCGCGAGCTGTACCCGGACCGATCGATCACGCTCCTGTATCGCGCCGACCTCGAGGGTCTGCGGACGCGCTACGACCGACCGGTATCAAGGGCGCGCCCGCGCTTCCACGCCCTGCTGACCTAGCAGACAATGTCCACCTCGATGACAGCCGAGGTGAGACCCCGTTCACCGGTCGACGACATCGCGGAGGTGCTCCTCGACGCGCCCGCGATCGCCGCGAAAGTGGCCGAGCTGGGCGGGCGGATCGCGGCCGACTACGCGGGCAAGGACC
>JBBDXH010000012.1:0-9376 GCA_040902395.1 Dehalococcoidia bacterium | reverse complement strand
CCCGCTGCGCACACTCGTGCGCAGCGTCCGCCCCACGCGACTGCTCGATGCGGTCGGCGGAGCGCTGCTCACTGCCGCGGTCACACTCGCGCTCGTCTGGTACATCTCGCTCGCGGTCAGCCGCGTGCCGCAGTTCGCGGTGGCTTCGCTGATCACGGAGTCGGCCGCGCTCCAGTGGCTCGATCGGCTCGCGCCGGAGGCGCCGCCGCTGCTCGCGCGGTTGCAGCGCGCGCTCTCGGATCGCATCGCGCCGGAGGTCTTCGCCGGCCTCGAGCCTCGCTTCCCGACGGACCTCGCGCCGGACCCGGCCACGGCGAGCACGCCGGCGGTGGTCGCGGCCGCGCAGGCGGTCGTGCGCATCACCGGGATCGGGTGCGGTGGGCTGCGTGTCGGCAGCGGGTTTCCCGTGGGCGACGGCCGTGTGGTGACGAATGCGCATGTCGTGTCGGGCACGCACGACGTCACGGTGCGGGCGCCCGGCGGCCCGGCGCTCCCTGCCGACGTGGTGCTCATCGACCCCGCGCGCGACGTCGCCGTGCTCGTCGCCGCGTCCCTCGACGTCCCGCCGCTCGCGCTGGCCGACGGCGAGGCCGGCGCGCCGGCAGCGATCATCGGCTACCCGGGTGGCGGCCGGGAGGTGATCACACCGGCGCTGATCGTGCGTCAGATCCGCGCGCGCGGACGCGACATCTACGACGACGCCGTGGTCACGCGCCACATCTGGGTCGTGCGCGGAGTCGCCAGCCCCGGCGACTCCGGCGGCCCGCTCGTCGACGTGCACGGGCGCGCGGTGGGCGTGGTGTTCGCGGCGTCGACGAGCCAGCGCGAGACCGCGTACGCGCTCACGATCGACGAGGTCACGCCGGACCTCGAGCGCGCGCGCACGCTCACGGCGGCGATCGATACAGGCGCGCTCGAGTGCGTGCGCTGAGGCGGTCCCACGGGCGAGGGCGGCGCTACGCTCCCGGCTCGGGAGGTACGCGATGACCGAGGCGGACGACGCGCGCCCCGAGCCGCGCTTCGACTGGTTCATCCCGATCGACGGGGACGGCGCGCACATCGGCACGCAGCGCGCCGAGCGTCCGCCGACGTTCGCGTATCTGCGCGAGGTGGTGGAGACGGCCGAACGGCTCGGCTACCACTCACTGCTCATCCCCACTCGGTTCGCGAACGGGCTGTTCGACGAAGGCGCGCCGCTCGCCGAGACGTGGACGACCGCGACCGCGCTCGCGGCCGTGACGTCGCGCATCCGCTTCCTCGTCGCCGTGCGGCCGGGCTTCATCTCGACCGGCCTGTTCGCGCAGATGGCCGCGACGCTCGCCAACCTGAGCGGCGGCCGGCTCGACATCAACGTCGTGCCGGGCGGCATCCAGGGCGACCTCGAACGGCTCGGCGAGCGCAGCGGGCACGACGAACGCTACGAGCGGGCCGAGGAGTTCATCGAGGCGTGCCGCCTGCTCTGGCGTGCGCCGGAACCCGTGCGCTACGAGGGCCGCGTCGTGCGCCTCGACGGCGCGCTGGTCTCGCCCGGCCCGGAGCGCGCGCCACGGTGGTACCTCGGCGGGGCGTCCGAGCGCGCGCTGGCGCTCGCCGGCCGCCAGGGCGATCAGCTGCTGATGTGGATCCAGCCGCGCGACGACATCGCCGCCCTGATGGCGCGTGCCGGCGCGCAGTTCGCAGCGGCCGGCCGGCGGCCGGAGTTCGGGCTGCGTACGCACCTCGTGGTGCGCGACAGCGAGGCGGCGGCGTGGGCGGAAGCCGACGAGCTGCTCTCGCGCGCGGACCCGATCGTGCTCGCGCAGCGACAGGCGGCGTTTGCCGGCACCGCAATGGTCGGCCAGCGCGCGCAGCTGCGCGCGTCCGAGCAGCACCGCATCAGTCCGCACCTGTGGAACGGCATCTCGACCGTGCGCGTGAACCTCGGCACGGCGATCGTCGGCACCCCGAGGCAGGTCGTCGACGAGCTGCTCGGTTACTGGCGGCTCGGCATCGACGAGTTCATCCTCTCGGGCTACCCGCACGTCGAGGAGTGCGAACGCGTCGCCGCCGACGTGGTGCCGGCGCTGCGCGCGGCCATCGACGCGGAGCGCAGCTCCCCCGCGGGCCGGTGACGCCCACCCGCGCGGGAGCTACCGCGCCGCGGGCTGGCGCGCGGTCACGCCGCGCTCTTCGAGCCCTGCGATGTCCTCCGCGCTCAGGCCGAGCAGCTCGCCAAAGACGTAGTCGTTGTGCTCGGCGAACAGCGGGGCGGCGAGGCGGATGCGGCCGGGGGTGCGGCTCAGCTTCCACGGCGGCCCGGGGAAGCGAAACACGCCGACCTCGGCGTGATCGACCGGCTGGTAGAAGTCGCGGCGGAAGAGGTGCGAGTCGCTCACGAGCTCGAAGTTCGCGAGCACGGGGCCCGCGGGCACACCCGCGGCCTGGAGCAGGCGCGCCGCCTCGCGATGATCGTGCCGTGCCGCCCACCCGGCGATAGCGGCGTCGAGCTCGTCGTGGCGAGCGCGGCGGCCGTCGGCCGTGGCGAGCGATGCGTCGCGCGCCCAGTCGTCACGCCCGAGGGCCGTGCAGAGCGCGGCCCACTCCGCGTCGTTGCGCACGGTGAGCGCGACCCACTGGTCCGCGCCCATGGTCTGGTACGCGCCCTGGGGCGCGTACACGGGGTGGCGGTTGGCGCGGTGCGGCGGGAGCTCGCCGCCGAGCTGGTGCTCCAGGATGGCGCTGCCGAAGAACGTGACGCCGCCCTCGTTCAGCGACATGTCGATCCACTGGCCTTCGCCCGTCCGATCGCGGTGCGCGAGCGCCACGAGCGCGACGGCCGCCGCGTAGTTCGCGGCGATCGGGTCCGCGTAGAACGTGCCCGCCCGGAAGGGCTCCCCGTCGCCGTAGCCGGTGACCGAGGCGAGCCCGCACGACGCCTCGATGTTCGCGCCGTAGGCGACGTAGTCACGCTCCGGACCGCTCGCGCCGAACCCGGAGACGGAGATCATCACGAGCCGCGGGTTGCGTGCGAGCAGCGTCTCCCAGCCGAGCCCGAGGTTCGGCATCACGCGGGCGCTGTTGTTCTCGATCAACACGTCCGCCTGGTCGATCAGCCGCAGGAAGAGCTCCTTGCCCTCGGGCTGAGAGAGGTCGAGGCAGACGTCCTTCTTGTTGCGGTTGAGGTGGTTGAAGTAGCCGGCGCGGTTGTACGCGTACTTCGCCGGGTCTGCGCCCGGGTACCACAGCGCGCGCGTCGCGGGGCGCTGGGCGTACTCGACCTTGATCACCTCCGCGCCGAGATCGCCCAGGTGCCGGCCGGCGAGCGGGCCGGCCCAGTTCGCCGTGACCTCGATCACGCGCACGCCGGCGAGCGCCTCCGGCGGTTCGCCGGCCGCCTCGGTCGCGCCGTTCGCGCCGCCTGCGATCGCCCGGGCGCCGGCGCGGGGCGCCGGCGCGAGCGCGCGCAGTTCGGCGTCGTGCTCACCGAGCGCGGGCGCGGGCCGATCGACCCGGGGCGGCAGGCGCTGGAACCTGTACGGGAAGCCCGGCATGCGCAGCGGGCCGAGCGGAGTGTCGACGTCGAGGAACCACTCACGCTCCGCGAGCTGCTCGGACCCGAGCAGATCCGCCATCGTCGACACCGGCGTGACCGCAATCCGCAGCTCCTGGCCGCGGCGGAAGATCGTCATCTTGTCCTGGGTGAGCGCCCACTCGCGGAACGTGCGCCAGATCGGCGACTCCACGTCGCGCCAGACCAGCGGATCGCCGAACTGCGGGTCCTCCATCATGTCGAAGCGCTCCATGAGCACGAACACGTTCGGCTCGACCATGCGCTTCATGACCATCACGTAGCCATCGCGGCACCGCACCAGATCGGACGCCAGGCGGCGCATGACCTGTCCCTCGTGCGTCCACGACTCGCTGTTCCAGGCGTGCGTCGCGAGCGTGGCCTCCTGGATCGACTGGTCGACATGCTGTCCCCGGCCCGAGGCGTCACGGTGGTGCAGCGCCGCGAGCGTGGCGATCAACGCCGCCTGCGCGGCGTGGTAGTGGCCCTGGTACCCGGGGATCATCAGCGGCGGCCGCGACGCCTCCCCGCCGAAGTACATGTAGCCGCCCATCGCCCAGTCGACGATTTCGTCGCTGAGCCACCCGGCGCGCGGGCCGGTCTGCCCGAAGGGCGTGACCGAGACCATGACCAGGCCCGGGTTCTCGCGCGCGAGCGTCGCGTGATCGAGTCCGAGCGCGGCGAGCCGGCCCGGCATCTCGCTCTCGATGCAGACGTCGGCGGCGAGCAGCAGGCGCGTGAGCACGCCACGGTCGCCGGCGTCGTCGAGGTCGAGCACGGCGGAGCGCTTGTTCCAGTTGATGTACTCGAAGAGACCGCTCGTGCCGTGCTCGCCGCCCGGGGCGAAGGGGCCGACGTGCCGGCTGCGATCCCCCCCGGGGGGCTCGATCTTCCAGACGTCGGCGCCGAAGTCCGCGAGCATGCGCGCGGCGTACGGCCCGGCCACGCCCTGCGCGAGATCGACGACGAGCAGATCGGCAAAGACGCCCGAACGGCCGGCAGCCTGTGTCATGCGATGCCCTCTCCCCGACCCTCGATCGGCGCGGCGCTGCTAGCGGAGCGCCGGCAGGATCTCCTCGGACATGTACTGCATTGCCTCGAGCGTGTGCTCGGGCGTGAGCGGACCGCGCAGGTTCGCGAAGCGTGGCGTCGACAGCGCGTGATCGAGCCCGGCGTCCCGATACGCGCCGAGTTGATCGATGATCTGGTGCGTGCTGCCTGCCACCACCGGCCGGTCCGGCATCGGCTCGCCGCCGATCACCAGCTGCGGCCCGAGCATCGAGATCACGATCTCGGACGGGTCGCGGCCGGCGCGCTCGAGTTCGGGACGAAGCAGCGCCAGCTCCTCCTTCAGCTCGGCCGCGGTCGAGCTAATGGTGTGGTAGCCGCTGCCGAGCCGCGCAACGCGCCGTACCGCCACGTCGCGCTTGCCGCCGATCCAGAGCGGGATGTGCGGCTTCTGGACGGTCGGCGGCCGCGCCCCCACGTTCGAGAAGCTGTGGAAGCGGCCCGCGTACGACACCGGGCCTTCGCCGGTCCACATCGCGATGCAGATACGCAGCCATTCGTCCGTGACGGTTCCGCGGATCGGGTAGTAGTCGCCGATCCCGAGCGCCTCGAACTCCTCGGTCATCCAGCCCACGCCGCAGCCGAGGATGATGCGCCCGTGCGAGAGCTGGTCGAGCGTGGCGAGCATCTTCGCCAGCACGAGCGGGTTGCGGTAGGGAATGATCAGCACGCTCGTGCCGATGCTCACGCGCTTCGTGCGCACCGCGATCGCCGCCATCATGGCGAGCGGGTCGTAGATGTCCTGCCGGTACGCGAAGCCGGCGCGGCCCTCCGCGTTGTACGGATAGCGCGCGCGAATCGTCGCCGGCATGAACAGATGGTCGTGTACCCACACCGAGTCGAAGCCGAGCCGCTCCGCGCTCTCGGCGATACGCACCTGGTCGAGCGCCCCGCCGTGCTTCCCGTACTGCCCGAAGTTGCCGACCGTGATCCCGAATTTCATCGTCAGCCCTCGTCTCTTCGCGGCTCGTCTGCGCGCTAGCCGGCGAACGCCGGGAGCAGCTCGGCGGCTGCCAGCTCCATGCCACCGACGATGCGCTCGAGCGGACCCTGTCCCGCCGCCATGACCGGCGTCGCGATCAGGTGATCGAGCCCGGCCTTGCCGAACGCCCGCAGGTCCTCGGCGATCTGCTCCACCGAGCCGGTGAGCGGCGCGCGCTCCGCGCCCTCGGGCTGCTCGGTGAAGCGCATGCCGCCGAGCAGCGAGATCTCGAGCTCGTCGGGGTCGCGGCGATCGAGCGCGCAGATCGCGCGGAGCTGCTCGACCTCGCCGCGCAGCTGCTCCGGCGTGACGGCGATCGCCTGGAAGCCGTCGCCGAGCCGCGACGCGCGCCGCCACGCGGCCTCGCCCTTGCCGCCGATCACGATCGGGATGTGCGGCTGCATAGGCTTCGGGAACGTGCCCACGTCGTGGAACTGCACGAAGCGGCCGGTGAAGTTCGACGGGCCGGTGTTCGTCCACATCTCCTTCATCGCCGCGAGGTACTCCGACGTGACGGAGCCGCGATGCTCGAAATGCTCGGGCGGCAGGCCGAGCGCCTCGAACTCGTCGCGCATCCAGCCGACGCCGGCGCCGAGCGTGATCCGGCCCCCGGAGAGCAGGTCGGCCGTCGCCAGCATCTTCGCTGTGACCGCCGGGTGGCGGTAGGGAATCACGAGCACGCTCACCCCGATGCGCACGCGCTTCGTGATCGCGGCGAGCGCGCTCATCATCACCAGCGGCTCGTAGATCTCCGCCTCGGCCGTCACCGCGAAGTCGCCGGTCGCGTTGTACGGGTACCGCGCGACGATGCGCTCCGGGATGATCACGTGGTCGTGCACCCAGATCGAATCGAAGCCGAGCTCTTCCGCACCGCGCGCGACCTCCAGGCAGCCTTCGATGCCCGGGTCGCTCCCGAACGCGCCGAAGTTGCCGACCGGCACCCCGAACTTCATGGCCGTCCTCCGATTTCGAGTGCGCGCTACTTCAATGCCAGCGGGTTGATGGGCGAGCCCACCGCGCCCGTGACCTTGAGCACCGGGCCCATGAACTGGAACTCGTAGACGCCGTCTTCGGCGCAATCGTCCGCGAGCGCGTCGAGGTCGAACATCTCGCCGAGCGTGAGGCCGATGTCACGGATCGCGACGCAGTGCACGGGCAGCACGGTCGCCGGGTCTTCACCCGGCAGCACCTCCACCGCCCAGTTGTCGGACGCGAACGCGGCGATCTGCTTCTCGTGCAGCCACGGCAGCGCGTCCACGCCGATGCCGGGCTCACCACCCATGAACTCCTGGCGGTTGCCGTCCTGCACGTACTTCGTGCGCCAGCCGGTGCGCATGAGCACCACGTCGCCCGGCTCTACCGTGACGCCCTGCTTCGCTGCGGCCCCGTCGAGATCGGCCGCCGTGATCAGCTCGCCGTTGGCGAGCCAGTCGACGCCCTTGTAGCGCGCGATGTCGAGCAGCACGCCACGCGAAACGATGCCTTCGCCCTGCTTGTCGATGCTGTTCTTCTCGGCGCCGGCGCTGGTGACGGTCTCCGCGCTCACGCCGTTGTAGAGGAAGTCGCCGTAGTAGACGTGCGCGAGCCCGTCCCACTGCGTGGCGCACTGGAGCGGCATGATCACCCAGTCGTCGCAGACACGGAGCGGTCCGATTCCCCGCGCGCTCCACGCGGCGTTATCGCCGCCGTCCAGCGACATCAGGTGCACCGGATTGTTACGGAAGGGACCGAGCTGGGGTCCGTTCGCGTCGAAGGGGATGCCGAGCGAGAAGATCCTGCCCTTGCGCACGGTCGCCGCGGACTGCTTCAGCTTGTCGGCGGTGATGTAGTTCGTCGTGCCGCGCTCGTCGTCGGCGCCCCACTTGCCCCAGTTCGAGTACTGCTTCCCGAGCGCGAAGACGTCGATCGCCATCTACTCCCCCTCCACGTGGATCTGTGGATCTCCGTCGAAGCCCGACCTCGGAGCCTCTCGACCGACCACCGGCGGACGGCACGGCGGGCAGCCCGACGTACCGATTGCCTGATGCGAGTGCGAACGGGATCGACGCGAGGTGTTCCCGCGGTGGGGCCGGCTCGGCGCGGGCACTGCGACGCGCGGACATTAGGCAGGGCCTCCGAGCGGTGTCAAACAAGGCGAGCGGAGGGCGCGAGCCCTCCGACGGCCACCGGTCGGCCACCGTCGGCGTCCGGCGAGCGGAGGGCGCAAGCCCTCCGACGGCGACCGTCGGCGACGGCGAGCGGACGGTCGTCCGGCGACCGGGAGTGCCGCGCCTCTAGTAGCTGCCGCTCGGCCGATCGCCCTGCGTGCCGGCGACGGCGCGGTCCTTCGGGGCACTGTCGTAGGCGCCGCGGAAGTCGCGGAACGGTCCATCGCGCCACTCGAGGGCGGCCTTCAGACCCTCCTCGCGCACGCGCTTGCCCCACTCGCCTGCGGCCGGGCGCATCCCGCTCAGCGCCTGGATCTCGGTGCCGGACCACAGCCCGGTGCGGATGCCCATCACCTCGTACTGCCGGTTCACCTGGCGCTTCGAGTACATCAGCATGTCGTTGTCGATGTGCGCCATGCGACGCGCGAAGCGCTCGGTGAAGTCCGCGAGCTGGTCGGCCGGCACGGCGTAGTTCGCCCAGCCCAGGCGCACCATCTCGGTGCCGGAGATCGGGTCGCCGATGTACGCGAACTCGCGCGCCTTCGCCTGCGGCAGGTGCCACGGCGCCCACTGCATATCCATCGAGGTCATGGCGCGCACCGGCGGGTAGCCGATCTGGGCGTCTTCGGCCACGATGCGCAGATCGCAGATCGATGCGAGCTCGGTGCCGCCGGCGAGGCAGTAGCCCTGGATCGAGGCGACGACCGGCTTCGCCAGTTCCCAGATCATGAAGTTCGCCATCACCACGTGGCGCGACCACTGGCCGGGTCCCGGGTGCATGGTGCCGGTGTCGGGCAGCAGCGAGCGCTTGCTCACGTACTCCGAGTCCTCGCCGGCCGCACGCGACGGGGAGAGGTCGTAGCCGGCGCTGAACGCGCGCCCGGCCGAACGCAGCACGATCACGCCGACGTCCGGGTTCGACTCCGCTTCCTTCATCGCGTCGAACACCTCGCCGCGGAGGTTGTTCGACAGGGCATTCAGCTTCTCGGGGCGGTTGAGCGTGACGAACGCCAGGCGGCCGTCCACTTCGTACAGAATGTCGTGGTAAGGCATGGTTCCTCCGTGGCTGCGTGATGCGTGGGCGGACCGACAACGCCGGCCCGAACCGAGCGCACTCTAGCGCAGGGGCGCTGTGAGGCGCAGCGGTCGCGCGAGCCGGCGCACGGCGGCCGTCAGTCGTCTGCGTGCCTCAGCAGCTGCGCCGCCACGAAGTCCGCGGCGGCGGCGGCGCCGCGGGGCAGCCGCACCCCCGGTGCGGCGAGCACGCCGGACACGCCATCGATCGCCGGCCCGCCGATGAAGAGCGCCCCGGGGATGCGCGCCCCGATCACCGCGCGTGCCGCGAGTGCGAGCGCCGGCAGCGCCGCGCTCGTGGTGGCCGCGAGACAGATCGCCTCCGGACGCACCAGCTCCGCGGCGACCAGCAGGTGTGGCGCGCCCACGTCCGTGCCGAGGTAGAGCACGTGCAGGCCGCGCTCGCGCAGCAGCAGGCCGAATGCCGCCAGGCCGAGCTCATGGCGCTCGTCTTCCGGGCACGCGAGCAGCACGCTCGGCACGGAGACGCCGTTTCGCGGGATCGCGGCGCCGGCCGCGGCCGACGCCGCGGCGATGCGCGTGCGCAGCAGCTCCGAG
>JBBDXH010000011.1:0-9440 GCA_040902395.1 Dehalococcoidia bacterium | reverse complement strand
TTCGCCGCCGTCGCCTCGCGCGCCGCGAGCCGCTCAGCCGCGCGCGCTTCCTCGCGCTCAGTGCGCTCCAGCGCCAGGCGCGCGACCTCCGCCTCGTCGTGCAACCTGCGCTCCTCGGCGAGCCGTGCCGCCTCGAACTCGCGCTCGGCGCGCGCTGCCGCACGCGCTTCGTTGCGCAGCCGGCCCGCCTCTGCGATGCGCGCGGCTTCGGCCGCGCGGGCCGCAGCGCGTTCCTCCGCGCGCTGCGCGCGCTCGTCGTCGAGACGCTGCCGCTCCGCGGCCTGCGCCGCGGCCTGCGCCGAGCGCAGGGCATCGCGCTCAAGGCGTTCCTGAGCGCGGCGGACGGACTCGGCCTCACGCTCCGCGGCGCGGGCCGCCGAGCGACGGTCCGCCTCTGCCTGCGCTGCGACCTCGCGCGCCGGATCCGCTGCGGTCGTGCGCCACGAGATCGCCGTCACGTCCGGACCGCCGCGGCCACTTCCCCCGCCCGCGAGCGACGGCGTGTTCTTCTTCGCCCGCGCGCCGGTCGGCAACGCCTGCACGAGCGCGACCGGCGCCGGCACAAACGCGCTGCCGAGGTAGGTCATGGGATCGACCTGCACACCGTGGCGCAGCACCTCGAAGTGGAGGTGCGGGCCGGTCGAGCGCCCGTTGTTCCCGGTCAGGCCGATGACCTGCCCGGACGCGACCATCGTGCCCACGCCCACGCGGAATTCGTCCACGTGGGCGTAGCGCGTGCGGTATCCGCCGCCGTGATCGACGTCCATGTAGTACCCGTAGGAACAGCACGGATCGCCACCGGCGAACACCACGCGCCCCGCGCTCGCCGCGTAGATCGGCGAACGCATGGAGGCGCCGACGTCGATCCCCAGCGGATGCCGCGGTCCGTACTGCGAGGTGATGCGGTGGCTGTCCACCGGCCAGAGCCAGATGCCGCTCGCCACGCCCGGAAGCGCCGCGACGGCGGCGATTCCCGCCGGCGGAAGCGGGAAGCTCGGTGAGATCGGTGAGACCGCGGGCACGCCACGTGCGACCGGCGCGTGCCCGCCCGGGATCAGGACGAGCGTGCCCACGGGCAGCTGGTCGGGATCGGCAATGCGGTTCCCGGGGAAGGCGGCGATGCTCTCCGCGCTCGAGCCGTACAGCGCCGCAATGGACTCGAGCGTGTCGCCTTCGCTCACGCCGTACAGCACGCCCTCGGCAACCGGGATGAGGATGCCGACGCCGGCGTGTAGTTCATCCTCACGCTCGATGTGGACGTTGCTCGCGACGATGGAGGCGGCGGATACGCCATAGCGCTCCGCGAGCGCGCTCACGGTGTCACCCAACTCGACGGTGTACGCGATGTACGTCCGGTCGCGCCCGGCGTCAGGCGCCACGAGGCTGCGTCTGGGCGCTCGCAGCATCGCCAGGTCGTCTTCGAACGCCGACCTCAGCAGCTGGTGGCGAACTGCGGACGCGGGATCGCGAGGTGCCGCAGGCACGAACGCGTCGGGCGCGTCCGGCGCATCGGTCGTGACGACCGGCTCGTACGCGACGGCGAGCCGCGGTCCGGGGCCGTCGTGGGTCGCGAGCACCCACAGGGCCAGCCCGACGGTGAGCAGGACGCACGGGATCAGCAGGATGCCGAGCACCCGCAACGGGTCGTAACGCTCGACGACCGGTTGACTGGGTGAGTGGTCAGGTGGCGGCTGAAGCACCGGGCGGACCTTTCTCGAAACATCTGCGCACCGCGTCGAGGCCGGCACCGGGCCGGGCGATCGGGGATTCCCCGACGGCTCGGGCCGGCAACGGGCGCGACGAAGCGCACACGCGCGTTCGGCGAATCGGTTCAGGTCAGATCAGCGAGGGCCAGGAGTGCGGGTGTTGAGGACTCAGACCGTCCGCGAGTATGCGTCGCGGCACCGCCGAGTTGACTGCAACGGGTCGGGAGCCCGCACGCTCCCGTGTACCCGCCTGATGGTGCTCACCGAGCAATAGTCGAGAGATTACTCGACAAACACATCAGCGGATCATCGGGACTTCACCGAATTCATGAACGTTGCGGGGCGGCCCCGCGGCGGCCTGTCACACGGCAACATGGCGGCGCCTGGCGGTCCCGCGGCACCCGGCGACGCGGGGCTCCCGGCGGGCGCCGGCCCCGCGCTCCGCTCGCCGCCGGCGGCTAGCCGGTCTCGATCGGGAGTTCCGGGCGACGCGCCCACTCCGCCCACGAGCCGTCGTAGTTGCGGGCGAGCCGCCAGCCGAGCAGCTCGTACATCGCGAACCAAGACGCGGCCGAGCGGATGCCACCGCCGCAGTAGGGGAACGCAGGCACCGTTCCGTCGACGCCGGCGGCGGCGTAGAGCGAGCGCAGCTGCTCGATGGAACGGAACCGTCCGTCGTCGTCGACCAGCTTCTCCCAGTTGAGGTGGACGGCACGGGGCACGCGCCCGGCGCGCGGCGCCGGGTGGGAACCCGCCGTCTCGCCGGTCCACTCCGCATCCGTTCGACAATCGAGCACGCGCGCCGAGCGGTCACCGTTCGCGACGGCCAGCACGTCCCCGGCGGTCGCCATCACCGACTCGTCGGCTTGACCGACGTGGCACGCGACCGGGCGCGGCGCGCGCGCCTCGCTCGTGGTCGCGAGGCCATCACGCGCGAGCGCCGCGACCGAGCGGTCCGCGATGTGCACGCGCGGCCAGCGGTAGTAGCGCAGCACCCAGTATCCGCGCGACGGCCACATCGACCGCCCGCTGGCCGTGAACACGACGCGCTTCGTCTCATCGACCCCGAGCCGACCGAGCGTCTCCGCCAGCTCGCCGGCGAGCGGAACGAGCGCCCGGATGCCGTCGCGCTCGGCGGTGAAGTCGTCATAGCCGTCGGCGTAGACGGCCCCCGGGAGGTGCGCAGCGTCGTACTCGCCGCGATCGGTCCCGATGTGGATGAGCGCGAGATCGGGATCGTCCAGGTGCGTCCGCAGCCAGTCGGGACCGACGAGTGGACCGGGATCCGATAGCGACGTCATGCCCAGCTCCTTGCGTTCGCGCGCTCGTCACTCCGTTGTCGGCGAGCCCTCGTCACCCGGGCGGCGACGGCGACGGCCGCCACGCCGGCCGCGTCGGCGCCGGCGCGGACCGCCGTCGGACTCGCCCTCCGTGCCGCCTGCGACATCTCCGTTGCCGCCGTCGGCGGCGGGAGCCGGCGGGACGGGCGCGGCATCCGTGACGGCGGGGCGCTCGGCGACCGGCTCCATGATCGCGATCGTCGAGGCGCGGATCTGCCGCTCCTTCTGGCGACGCGGCTCCTCGATGACGGCCTCGAGCTCTTCCGGACGCACGGCCGTGCCGTACTGCGCCCGGAGCTCGGCCGCGGCCATCTCCACCACCTCACCGGTCTCGTCGAAGCGCATGCGGACGAGCTGCTTGAGCGTGTTCACGGACAGCACCTTCGCGCGACCCACGGGTGTGGTCACGCGCTTGCCGACCCTTGGAAGGTCGCCACGCAGCTCGCGGTACGCCTCGACCTCGAACGACAGGCAGCAGAGCAGGCGGCCGCAGACGCCGGAAATCTTCGAAGGGTTCGGCGACAGGTCCTGGTCCTTCGCCATCTTGATGGAGATCTGCGGGAAGTTCGTCATCCACGTGGCGCAGCAGAGCCCACGCCCGCACTGCCCGAGCCCGCCGAGCGCTTTCGCGCGATCACGGTCGCCGACCTGTTCGAGATGGAGGTCGCTGACCGCGAGCAGGTCGGTGAATTGCCGCGTGAACCAGTCGTGCTCGACGCGATCGCCCGCCGTGTAGCGGAGCTCGCCGAACACCCCCGCCAGGTCATAGCTGATGCTCGCGACGCGCAGGCGGGGATCCGATCGCGTCGCGAGCGCCTGCGCGCGGCCGATGTCCTCCTGTGCCTGTCGCTTGCGTTCGCGCCAGGCGTCCACGTCGGCCTCGGTGGCGAGCCGCGCCACGACGCGCAGCGGACCCTCGATCGTCGCGGACACTACCTGATCGGGTGCGATCACCACCCAGCCGAGGCGCTCGCCCCGATCCGTCCGCACGACCACATAATCGCCCACACCGAGATCCAGGTCCCCCGGACTGCAGTAGGCGATCGGTCCCGCCTCGATGAAGCGAACGCCGAGTACTCCGTCCATGTCGTTCCCGCAGCGCGCCGCCGGCCGCGTCAGGGTGACGGCGTCGCGAGCGTGCGGGCCTCCCTTCGGGCGCGAACGGGCAGATCGAGCATCATGACTTCGATCGCCAGCTGCGCATTGGTGTTCTGTTGCAAGTGCGCGCACGCCTGTTGGACAGCCCGCACCGCCTGGAGCGCCTCCTCCGCGCTAAAGCCCATGGTCACGCCGTCGCCGTCCAGAGTGATCGCGCCGGCGGCGACGAGGAGCTCGTTCCGCCACCACTCGCGCCAGAGGTCGAGCGTCGCGACCGCCGCCTCACGCTCACGCTGCCAGCGGCCGGCGAGCGTCTCCGCGTAGTCGAAACGCTCGTTGCGGCCGGCGGCCGCCAGCCGCTCGATGTCGCCGGTGACGGTCTCCCGGAGCACGGCGAGCGTCGGATCCGCGAGCATGCGCTGCGCCAGCCCGAAGCGCCCGCGCGCGAGGCGCGCGACGGTGCGCGCCTGCGCGGCGTCGGTGCCTGTCGCCGTGAGCGCGGCAGCCAGCGCTGCCACCGGCGACGGTCGCAGCACGAGCGCCTGGCAGCGCGAGCGGATGGTCGGCAGCAGCGCGTCGCCGTCCGTGGCGAGCAGCAGCACGAGCACCGTCGCCGGCGGCTCCTCGAGCGTCTTGAGCAGGGCGTGCGCCGCTTCCGTCTGCAAATCGTCGGCCGTGTCGATCACGAAGATCCGCCGCGGCGCCGAAAACGGCGAGAGCGACGCGACGCGCTCCAGCCGGCGCACCTGGCAGATCCGCAGCCGTCTCGAGTTGTCTGCGGCGTGATCGGTGTGCCCGCTCTCGTCGCACACGCCGCCGATGGCGATGCGCTCGATGTCGGGGGCGTCGCCGGCCTCGACCTGCCGGCACGCGCGACAGGCCAGGCAGGGCGCCGGGCCGGGCAGCGGCGCGGCGCAGCTCAGGGTCTGCGCCAGACGCCGGGCAAGCGTCGCCTTGCCCACGCCGGAGGGTCCGGCGATCAGGTACGCGTGGGCGAGGTGCCCGCCGGTGATCGCATGCTGGAGCACCGCGACCGCGTGATCGGCGCCGAAGACGCCCCAGTCGTTCCC
This sequence comes from Dehalococcoidia bacterium, assembly GCA_040902395.1. GTDB lineage: Bacteria > Chloroflexota > Dehalococcoidia > UBA2979 > UBA2979 > VGNK01. The sequence goes on along the minus strand of JBBDXH010000011.1, from coordinate 4,226 downwards.
GCTCACGTCCATTGGGGCCACCGGCTCAGTCGACATCGAGCGCCCACAGGTCCTCGGCGGTCTGCCGTCTGCGGATCAACCGGGCGCGGCCGTCTTCGACCATGACCACCGCAGGCCGGTAGGCGAGGTTGTAGTTCGACTCCATCGCCAGCTGATACGCACCCGACGCCGGGATCGCGAGCAGCTCGTCCGCGTGCAGCCGCGGCAGCCTCACCGACTCGATGAGCACGTCGCCCGATTCGCAGTACTTCCCGGCGATCGCGACGGTTTCCTCGAAGGGCGCGTGCGGCCGTTCGGCCGCGACCGCCTGGTACTTCGCCCCATACATGGCGGGGCGGATGTTGTCCGCCATACCGCCGTCGACGGAGACGTACGTGCGGACGCCGGGAATCTCCTTGCGCGCGCCCACCGTATACAGCGCCACCCCGGCGCGCGCGACGATCGCGCGCCCCGGCTCGAGCGTGATGTGCGGCAGCGGGAAGCCCAGGCGATCGGCCTCGCGCCGGAGCGTCGTCGCGACGGCGGACGCGTAGCGTTCGATCATCGGCAGCTCGGCTTGCTGCTCCTCGTTGTACGCGACGGCGAAGCCGCCGCCGGGCGAGAACTCGGGCACGTCGAGGCCGAGCCGGTCGCGGCAGACGTCGGCAATGAACTGCGCCATCACCTCGATGCCCTCGACGTACGGCTGCGTCTCGAAGATCGGCGAGCCGAGGTGCATGTGCAGGCCGCGGAACTCGAGGTTCGACGCGGCGGCGATCGCGGCGACCGTGCGCTCCGCGGCGCCGGTTACGATCGGCACACCGAACTTCGAATCGATGATCCCGGTGGTGGTCTTGCGGTGCGTGTGCGCGTCGATGCCGGGCGAGACGCGCACGAGCACCCGCTGCCGCACGCCGGCCTCGCCGGCGACGCGATTGAGCAGCGGCACCTCGCCCTCGTTGTCGATCACGACCCGTCCGACGCCCGCCGTCGCGGCGAGCGCGAGCTCCCACGGCGCCTTGTTGTTGCCGTGGAGGTAGACGGTCGAGAGATCGACCCCGGCCGCACGGAGCACCTCGATCTCCCCTCCGGAGACCGCGTCGAAGCCGAGCCCCTGGTCCGCGATGAAGCGCGCGAAGGGCCGGTTGAGGAACGCCTTCGAGCCGTACAGCACATCGCAGTCCGGGTAGACGTCGCGGAACGACCGCAGAAAAGCGGTCGCCTGCGCGCGCAGCGTGGCCACGTCGTACACGTAGAGCGGGGTGCCGTACTCGTCGGCGAGCGCCCGCACGTCGCACCCGCCCAGCGCCAGGTGACCGGCGGCGGACACGCCTGCGGTGATCGGAAGGACGGCCGCCAGCGGCAGCGCTGACGCCGCAGTATTGGTCACAGTTCGAACCCCGCATACGCGGGTGCAAGAGCTTCAGTACGCCGCGACGGCGACGTGGATCATCGAAACGCCTCGCACGGCGCACCCTGGGGCGCGAGGCGGCAAGTGCCGATTATTGCACGGCCCGGCGCGGCGTGTCTGTCATGCGGCGCCGCGCACCGGCAAGCGCCACCCGACGAGGATCAGCCGGGGTTGCGGTTCTTGCCGAAGTTCGCTGCCTGCACCTGCGTGGACTTCGGCGGAACGGCCTGGCGCTCCGCCAGTCGCCGGAAGCGCTCGAGGTCGTCGTTTGCGGCCATCCGCGCGCGGCGCGTGCGCCCGGCCCGGGGCGCGACGCGCTCGCGGAACGCGCGGACGAGGTCGTCCAGAGACGTCGTGGACGCCTGCACGCGGACGGTGCCCGCGCCGCCCGCCGACAACGCGAAACGCACGGCGCCCGCGCTCCCCGAGAAGGACATCGCGCCGTCGCCCTCGTCGCGGAACGTCAGGCCCTGGCGCGCGCCGAAGAACTCGCGCGCGTCGCGCTGGAGCGAGGGCATCGGCAGTCGAGTCTCGAACGAGACATCCATGCGTGTGGGCTCCTCTCGCGCTCGCGACCCGCTAGCTGCCGGCGGAGTCGCCCGGCGTCGCCACGCGTTCGACCAGCGCCGCGTCGCGGCCGGCGGCCTGGGAGGCCGCCGCTGAGATGCGTGCAGAGGCGGCCTCCGCCTCGGCCAGCTCGCGCTCCTCCAGCTTCACGCGCACGTCGTTGTAGCAGTTCGAGCAGTACACGGGCCGGTCGCCGCGCGGGACGAATGGCACCTCGGTGGTGTTCCCGCACTGGGCGCAGGTGGCGACGTGCAGCTGTCGCGGCGTGCGCCCGCCCCACGAGACGTAGAGGCCGAAGTGCGGCGACTCCTCGCGGTCCTCGGGGCGCAGGAGCTTCCGATTCTGCCTGCATGCCGGGCAGCGCACCGGGTCGTGCTGGAGCCCCTTCGTCGCGTAGAACTCCTGCTCGCCGGCGGTGAACACGAACCCCGCGCCACAGTCGCGACAGGTCAGCTCTCGATCATTGAACGCCATCTGGGCTCTCCCGTTCCGCTCGGCGGCTCACCATACACAGATACGGCGCGACGCTCTGCGTCCGCCGGTTCAATGCACCCTTGTGTGAAGTGGGGCACGCACAGTCTATCAGGCGCCATCGCCGACGCGGGTGAACAGCGCGTCGAACTCCTCGCGATTCACCACCCAGCTCACGCCGAGATAGGTGACCAACCCGAGCACGCCGGCACCCGCCACGTGCACAAATGCGCCGCCCGTGGTCGCCGCGCTGACCCCTCCGGCACCGAAGAGCAGCCGCAGCAGCACCAGTACCTCGGCCATCACTGCGGACGCGACGAGGGTGCGGCTCAGCGACCGCCACACGCCGTGGCGCCCGAAGCCGCCGAGCCGCCGCCGCAGCACGTACGCGAGCAGCAGGCTCTCGAAGATCGCCGCGATCGAGGCCGCGCCCGCCAGCCCACGGAGTCCGAACGGAGAGATGAGCAGCAGCGCGAGCACGATGTTGAGCGCCATGGCGCTCACCGCGAACTGCACCGGCGTCCGCGTATCGGACAGCGCGTAGAAACCGCGGCTGAGGATCTCGATCGCGCTGTGCGCCGCGATCGCCAGCGCAAACACCGTGAGCGCGGACGTGACCAGCGCGGTCGAGCTCGCGTCGAACTCGCCGCGCTCGAACAGCAGCCGGATCGACGGGCCGGCGAGGACGATCAGCCCCACCGACGCCGGGACCGCGAGGAAGAGAATCGAACGCAGCGCTGCCGAGAGCGACTCCCGCAGCGCGGTGAACTGTTGCGAGGCCGCCTGCCGCGCAAGCGTAGGGAACGCCGCCGTGGAGATCGCCATGCCCACGACGCCGACCGGCATCATCATCACGAGGAAGGCGAAATTGATCGCGCTGATCGCCGGGTCCGAAACGAACGAGGCGAAGAAGACGAGCACGACGAAATTCGCCTGGCTCGCGGCCAGCCCGATCACGCGCGGACCCATGAGCCGTAGCACCTCGCGCACGGCACGCGACCGCAGCGCGAACAACGGCGTCCAGCGCATCCCCGTCAGCACGATGCCCGGCACCTGCACCAGCAGGTGCAGCAGCGCGCCGATCACGACACCCCACGCGAGCCCATAGACGCCGAACGGTCCGCTGAGGAAGAGGGCGCCGGCGATGATCGCGAGGTTGTACGCCACCGGCGCGAGCGCCGCCGCCACGAACTGGCGCCGCGCGTTGAGGATTGCGGTCAGGAGGCCGGACACCCCGAACAGGATCGGCGAGACGAGCATCAGCCGCGTCAGTTGCACGGCCAGCGCGGTCAGCTCGGCTTCGCGTTCTGTGCCCGCACCCAGGCCGGGCGCCATGAGCGGCACGAGTCGCGGAGCGAGCAGGAACGCGAGCACGGCGAGCGCAATCGTCGCGGCGCTCAGCAGGTTCAGCACGCTCGAGGCGAGCCGCCATGCAGCCCCGTCGCCGCGCTCGAGCGCGACGCGGCTGAACACGGGGATGAACGCGGCGGACACCGTTCCGCCTGCGAGCAGCTGGAACACGAGATCCGGCAACCGGAACGCGACCCAGTAGGCGCCGAGCTCGGGGGAGGTGCCGAAGGCGTCGGCAATCGCGACCGAGCGCACCAGTCCAAGCGCGCGCGAGACGACGAACCCGGCCGCAACGATCGCTGCGGCGCCCATCACACCGCGGCTCTGCCAGCCGCTCACGCCGTGCGCACCGAACCGGATGAAGCGGCTGAAGCCGCTCGCTTCCGCTTCGTCGTCCGGCTCTTCCGGCGCGGCGCGCGGCGCCCCCCCCCGCCACCCCCGCCCCCCC
>JBBDXH010000010.1:0-9442 GCA_040902395.1 Dehalococcoidia bacterium | reverse complement strand
CCCCCCCCCCACGTCGCCCCGGCCACGTGGCGCTTCATCTCGGCAACCCGTCTGCGGGCAGCGGGCCCATCACGCACCGCTCCGCGGTGCATTCGACCAGGCGCAGGCCGGAGCGCGGTGATCAGGCTGCGGGAGGCGGCGCCGCGCTCGGCGGTCACGCCGCGCCCTCACCGCCGTCGGCGGCCGTGAGCACGAGCTGTGGCGCCGCCGCCGCGGGCGTCGCCGCCGCCGCTGCCGCGGACGCCGGCGCGGCGCGCTCGGCGTCGCGCGGCACGATGAAGAGCGACGCGACGGCGGCCACCGCCGCCATCACCGACGTGGCGAGCGCGATCAGGATGAAGCCGTCGACGATCGCCTGGCTCACCGCCGCGCTCGCCGCCGCGGGGGCGGCGTTCACGAAGTGGTGCGCCGCGTCGAGCACGGCGGCCACGTCCGCGGAAGAGCTTGCCGCGAGCTGCACCGGCACGGCGCCGTCGATGTGGCGGACGTACAGCGCGCCGAGCACGGTCACGCCCACCGCCGTGCCGACCTGGCGAGCCATGGTCAGCGTGCCGGACGCCAGCCCCGAGCGCGCCATGGGCAGCGCGCTCATGACCGCGAACGAGCTCGCCGCCATGAACAGCCCGACGCCGAGGCCGCGCGCGACGAATGCCGGCAGGAAGCCGTCGACGTAGCCGCTGGCGGTGGTGAGCGCGAGCAGGTGGAGCGCCGAGGCGAGCACGGCGCCGGCGGCCACGACGAGCAGCACGCGGATGCGCGATCCCAGCCGCTGCCCCAGCATCCCCGACACCGGCAGCAGCGCCGCCACGAGCACGGTCGAAGGGAGGAACGCCAGCCCGCCCTCGAGCGGCGAGAAGCCCCAGTAGTTCTGCATGAAGAGGCTCAGGAACGGCTGCGCACCGAACACCGTCGCGGAGAAGAGGAAGGCCGAGAGGCACGCGGCCACAAACGTGCGGTTGCGAAAGAGGCTGAGCTCCACGAGCGGCGCGCGCACGCGACGTTCGATGACCACGAACGCGGCGAGCAGTGCCGCTCCGGCCGCCGCGGCGCCGACGGTCTGCGACGAAGCCCACCCGACCTCGCTCCCGCGCGTCACTGCGAAGAGCAGGGCGAAGAGGCCGCCCGAGAGCGCGAGCAGCCCGCCCCAGTCCACCCGTCGCGTCGCGGTTTCGTCGCGGCTCTCGCGCGCGAAGAGCAGCGTCATCGCGATCGCGACCAGGCCGAGCGGGAGGTTGATCAGGAAGATCAGGCGCCACTCGCCGAGCTCCACGAGCAGCCCGCCGAGCAGCGGACCCGCGATCAGCCCGAGCCCGGAGACGCCACCCCAGATCCCGATCGCGAGCCCGCGCTGCGAGGGCGGGAACGCCTGCGTGACGATCGAGAGCGTGCCCGGCATCATCGTCGCCGCGCCGGCGCCCTGGAGCACGCGGAACGCGATCAGCAGCTCGATCGACGGCGCGAGTCCGCACGCCACGGAGGCGGCGATGAACACGATCAGCCCGGCGAGGTAGACACGCCGCCGTCCGAGCACGTCGCCGAGCCGGCCCATCGCCACGGGCATGACGCCGATCACCAGCACGTAGCCCGAGACGATCCACTGCACGCGCCCGAGCCCCGCGGTGAAGTCTTGCCCGATCGTGGGCAGCGCCACGTTCACGACGAACATGTCGATCATCAGCATGCCCAGGCCGAGGCACATCGCCGACAGCACGAGCCACTTGCGTTCGACGCCGGCGGCAGAAGCGAAAGCGTTCACGGGTACGCACCTCATGACTTCACGATCGGTAGTGACTACGATAATAGATAGTCACTATCTAGAAAGAAGTCAATCGCCTCGGTATGCTTGCCGCATGAGCCGAACCTACGAGATGCAGCAGAGCTGCCCGATCGCGCGCACCCTGGACGTGATCGGCGACCGGTGGACGATGCTCGTCGTGCGCGATCTGCTGCGCGGGCACACGCGCTTCAACGACCTGCTCACGTCGTGCGCGGGCATCTCGCCGAACCTGCTGTCCGATCGCCTGAAGACGCTGGAGCAGCACGAGCTCGTGGAGCGCGTGTTCTACAACGACCACCCTCCGCGCGCGGAGTACCGCCTGACGGAGAAGGGCGAGGCCCTCGGTCCCGCGATGCGGTCGCTCTTCGCGTGGGGGGAGCGGTACGAGGCTCGCCCGGCCGCGGAGGCCACGTAGCCGCGCCCCTGCGCGGCCGAGGACGTGCCGTGAGAGTCAGCTCGATGGGTCGCTTCCTCACTGCCCTGATCGTCGTCGCGACCGTGCTCGCTATCTTCGGTGCGCGTCCCGCCGCGTCGGTCGCGAAGGGCAACCCGACGCGGATCGTGTCCGGCACCGACATTCCTCACCCGCTCGCTCTCCCCTACCCGGACGGCGAACTGACGACGCTTGCACCGACTGCGATCTCGCTCTCCGCTCCGAGTTCAGCTCCTGCCGACTTCGTCGAGGTGTGGTCGGAGGCGTGGATGCCGTTGCTGGGGCTGCCCGCCGACCAGCTCACGATCCCGAGCGAGTCGCTGTTCGCACGCTATTCCCCCACGACCGGGATGCTCGTCGTGGGCGGCTCGCGCTGGTACTTGCTGACCGGTGAGTCTCGCGCTGTGCTCGACCGCTATGTCCGGCTCGCCCGCGCAGGCGCGCTCCCTGAGCATCCGTCGTTGATTGCCGCGTACCTCGCGGCGCGGCGCCTGTTCGGTGAACCCGTTCCGATTGAGGTGGACATCGGCGGGCGTGCGCTGTCACCGATTGAGGCTGAAGCCTTCTGGTCATTCGTCGAACAATCTCGCGAGTCGGAGTTGCGCCCCGCCGACTTCGGCTCGGGGACCGGCACGTTCATGCGTGGGCGCAGCGGCATCTGGCCCGTCGACTACTCGAGCGACCGCCGTGTCTTCTTCACGTATGCGGACGGTCGCCGCGAGCTCTGGACCTTGCTGACAGATCGCGGCTTCTTGACGTGGCCGCGCGAAGGCCTACCCGCGTGGCCGGGCTTCGAGGCATCGCCGGCGCTGCGAGCATTCATCGAGTCGCGGACGCCGCCGCCGCGGCATGCGCAGTCGCCGGTCACCGGCGCGTGGCTGCTCGCGCTCGCGGGGCTCGCCGCCGCATCTGCCGCCGCACTTACGCGCGTGATCGTCCGCCAGCGCTGACGCTGCCCTCCGCGCCGGGCGCCCGTCCATCGGTCACAGCCTGGAAAGGCTGTTCCACGTGATCGGAGGCTGCCGGTCGTTCGCGTGACGCCGCGGCAGTCCGAGAACAAGGAGTGTGGGGCAGGCATCTTGCCTGCCGTCGACAGACCGCCAGTTCTGCCCTTCCGTGTCAACGTCACGTCCCGGAACGGTTGTGATGCCTGGCGGCATCGTCGACGGCAGGCATGATGCCTGCCCCTACAGCGATGCCCCGGCCACGCGTCGCCTCGCCTCGGCGACCACATCCGCGGGCAACGGCCCGCGCTCCACGGCGGCGAGGTTCGCGGCCAGGTGAACGGGATTGAGCGTGCCGACGATCGTGGTGTGCAGGTCCGGGTGGGAGATCGTGAAGCGGAGCATGAACTCCGTGCGCGTCATGCCGTCGAGCAGGTCGTCGAGGGCGGCGGCGTCCCAGAGCCGCCAGACGCGCTCGGCGCCTTGGCCGGCGCCGGGCGCGCCGCGCGCAACCCCGCCGCGGATGATCGTCCCGGCGCCGGCGCTCGCCGCCGCCGTGATCGCGGCGTCGTGCTCGGGCTGGAGCGCCGAGTAGGGGATCTGGAACGCGTCGAAGACGCCGAGCGCGACGTGGTCGGCGAGGTTCGGGAGCATCGACGACGAGCCGATGAAGCGCACCTTGCCCGCCTGCTTCAGCTCGAGCAGCGTCTCGACCGCGCCGGTGCGATCGAGCACCTCGAGCGTCGGGCCGAAGTGCAGCTGCGCGAGGTCGAGGTGATCCGTGCACAGGCGGCGCAGGCTCTGCTCGACCCCGGCGACGATGTTCTCGCGGCGGTAGTCGTGCTCCAGCACCACGCCGAAGATCGTGCGCTCGGACGGATCGTGGCTGGTCGGGTCGAGCGCGCAGCCGGCCTTCGTCGCGAGGAAGTACTCGTCGCGCCGATGCGCGATGTGGCGGCCGATCGTCTCCTCCGCCGCCCCGTAGTCGATCGCCACGTCGATGAAGTTGATGCCGGCGTCGAGCACGCCGTTGAGCACGCGCTCCGCCTGCCCCGGCTCGAGCGGCCGCCCGAAGCGCGGCTCGTCGCCACGCAGTTCGAGCGCGCCGAAGCCGAGCACGCTCACCTCCACGCCCGTGCGGCCGAGCGTGCGCATCGGCAACCGACCCGTCATCGGCGTCGCTCTCCGTTCGTCACCGCGAGACCCGCAAGCCCGTGCGCCCGAGTCGCGTGTGCCGCATCCCTGTTCCCTCGCTCGGTCGTGGCGTGGCGGCCCGCGCGATCCTAGTGCTCACTCGGCCAGGCTGACCGGAACTGACCCTCACCCCCCCTTCGTCTGCGCTCAGGGCAAGCTCAACCCATCTCCCTCTGGGCGGAAGCGGGCATTCCGTCGCCCGTGATTCCGCGCGAGGGAGCGGGGAGCCGATCATCGTGGCTCGCGGGCGGGTGAGCCGGGGAACGCGCGCGTCCGGCTCCTATCTCCCTCGCGCCGATCGCCGACATCGCGCGCGGCCACCGAGGGCAGAGGGAGAGGGGCCGAGCCTGCCCTGAGCGCAGACGAAGGGGGGTGAGGGTCCGGGACCCGCCCGCGCTTTCACAGGCGTAGCAGCGCGATCGCGCGACGCGCCGTCTCCTCCGGTGCGAGCGCCGTGTTGTCGATCACGGCGTGCTCGTCGGGATAGGGGAAGTCGCCGTCGCTCGACAGCCGGTGCAGCCGCGCGGACTCGCCCAGCGCATCGTCCGTCGCCCAGTCGAGCCGTTTCGACGAGCGGCGCGGCTCGGTGCGGTTACGCGCGAGCCGAGTCTCGATCGGCGCCTGGAGCTCGAGGAACGAGACGCGGTAGCCGTGCTTGCGGTACGGCGCGCAGTAGCGGTCAACCGCCTCTCGATCCGCGGGGACGTCGAAGGCCCAGCCGGCGGTGAACACCACGCGCATGCCGGCTGCGGCGCACTCCTCGAAGATCGGGATGCGGACCGCCTCTATCAGTCGGTTGAATTCGGGGGTACCGAACGCGAAGAAGGGCGTGAGCAGGTCGATCGTCATGTGGTTGTGGAAGAGCCGGTAGCGGGCGAGCCGTGCGATCTCCGCGCCGACGGTCATCTTGCCGACGGCGGGCGGCCCGATCACCCAGAGCATGTGTGGCTCGTCGCCGGCCATCGCGCGCTCGCCCCTACTCGTCCGCGCTCGCGCTCCCGCTCCCGCGGTAGAGCCAGATCTGGACGCGCTCCGCGGTCACGAGTCCGCCGCGCACCAGCGATACGATCGTCGGGCGGAAGGCCTCGATCTTGTCCGCGCGATCGACGATCTCGATCAGCATCGGGAGGTCCTGCGAGAGCCGCAGGATCTTCGTGGTGTGGATACGCGAGTCGCGGCCGAAGCCGGCGACGCCGCGCATCACGGTCGCTCCGGAGAGGCCGGCTGCGCGCGCCCGCAGCAGGATGTCCTCCCACAGCGGCCGGTGATCGGCGTGATCGGACTCGCCCACGTAGATGCGAAGTCGGATGCCCTCGGTCGTCGTCTCGTCCACGGGCTTTCGCCTCCGTCTCACGGTGTGGCAACCGTGAGGTTGCCGCAGGGCACAGCGTGCCGCGCGCCGGGCCTCGAATTCACCAGCAGGTATAGACCTGCTGCGTCGGAGTGGGCCTCGGACCGCCCAGCAGGCATAGACCTGCTGCTCCGCGGGCGCCGCGTGGCGCTTCAGGTCACGCGCGCGCGACGGACTGGCCGGCCCACGCGAGCAGCACGCTACCCGCGGTGCTGACCACGACGTTGAGCAGCGCGAACTGCCACTCGCCGTCGTTGAGCAGGTTGAGCGTCTCCAGGCTGAACGTCGAGAAGGTGGTGTACGCGCCGAGCACGCCCACGGTGAGCCCCAGCCGCAGCTCCGGTGAGACGGTGGTGCGTTCGAGCAGGAACGTGGCGAGGAAGCCGAGCGCAAACGCCCCGGTGAGGTTCACGACGAGCGTTCCGCTGGGGAACGAGATGCCGCCGAGCTGCGCGGCGCGGCCGATGCCGTAGCGCAGCAGCGCCCCGCCTGCACCGCCGAGCGCGATCATGATCAGCGTCACGCGACCACCTGCATCGGCTGCCTCGTCGCGCCGGCGCCGCGTCGCCGCGTGGGCGAGCGGACGCAGGCGGCGTTCGCGTGAGACTGTGCCAGCGCGACGCGTTGCACACAACGCGCCGCACGTCCGGCGAACGACGGCGGCGAGCGGAGGAGGCAGCACATGACGAGCGGCGGAGCCGGCGACGCGACGCGCGCGCTCGACCACCTCGTCTACCGCGTCCCCGATCTCGACGAGGGGATCCGCGTGCTCGAGGCGCTGCTGGGCGTGCGGCCGGCCGGAGGCGGCGTGCACCCGGGCCGCGGCACGCGCAACGCACTGCTCTCGCTCGGTGGGGCGCATTACCTCGAAGTGCTGGCGCCGGACCCGGCTCAGCCCGACACGCCGTCGGCGTGGCGCTTCGGCCCGCCGGTGAGCGCGCCCGAGCTGACGACGTGGGCGGCGCGCAGCCCGCTGATCGAGACGCAGGCAGAACTCGCGCGCACGCGCGGGCTCGACCTCGGCGCGGTGCGGCCGATGTCGCGCGAGCGGCCGGACGGCAGCGTGCTGCGCTGGCAGCTCACCACCGGTGAGCGTCCGGGCGACGGGCTGGTGCCGTTCCTGATTGACTGGGGTCACAGCGAGCACCCGTCGACGAGTGCGCCCGCCGGCTGCCGGCTGGTCGCGCTGCGCGCGCGGCACGCCGACCCCGAGCGCATCGCGCGATGGCTCGCCGCGCTGGACCTATCGATGCCGATCGAGCGCGGCGAGCGTCCGGCGCTGATCGCCGAACTCGAAACCCCTCGCGGCCGCGTCGTGCTCGAGTGACCCTTCCCGTTCGTCCCGGGTGAATCGAGTGACGAACGGGTGAGGCCTACCAGGCCGTGCGGCTCCCCGTCGCTTCGGCGTTGATCTCCTTCTCGAGCACGATGTCGCCTTCGGGCAGATAGCCCGCGACGGCGGCCAGCGCGAGGCCGGCCGTGTTGTCCTGGTGCACCTCGAGAAAGACGCGCCGCGCGCCGCTGTCGCGGAGGTGCGCCTCCGCCGCGGCCATGAGCTCGCGGCCGAGCCCGCGCTGCCGTGACTCGGCTGCGACGGCGACGTGGTAGATGTACGCGCGCCACCCGTCGAAGGTGGCGACGACGGTGCCCGCGATGGCATCGCCTTCCTGCGCGAGCAGCACGAGGTTGTGCGGCCCCGCGACGAGCGCCTCCCACTCATCGTCTTCGGTGCGCTCGAGTCCCGCCTGCTCCCACAGGGAGAGGACGCGCGCGCGGTCACGCCGTTCGGCGCGTCTGAACACGGCCATCTTTCGCCTCCCTCGCCGCCAGCCGGACAACGCTCCGGCATGGCGCTCAGGATACGCGCCGCCCGAGCCGCCCGGCGCCCCGGCGGACGCGTTAGCGCGGTGCCGGAAGGAACCGTTTCGCGATCTTGCAGGCCACCGTGTACGCCGGGTCGAAGACGTTGCCGATGTCGTATTCAACGCATTGCCCGAGCAGGTGGCTCGCCACGCCGGCGTCGAGGCCGTAGCCGGCCTCGAGCCAGCGCAGCAGCTCCGAGGTCGCGTGCTGGAGCGCCTGGTCGAGCGGGCGCGCGTTGCCGAGCGTGAAGAGGTGATCGGCGGTTTCGCCCCGGGGCCAGCGGAGCAGACGCGCCTTTGCGAGGTCGACGGTCACCGCGACGTCCATCGAGATTTCGATGCCGGTGCCGACGATCTCGCCTTCGCCCTGCACGGCGTGGCCGTCGCCGACGAAGAGCAAGGCGCCGGGTTCGAACACGGGGAACTGGAGCGTCACGCCCGGCTCGACGCCGCGATAGTCCATGTTGCCCCCGTACGGCCCCGACGTGGCCGTCGAGATCGCCTGCCGCAGCGCAGGCGCCACGCCGATGCAGCCGAGCATCGGCCGCAGCGGCACCTCGATCACGGGCAGCGCCGCCGCGCCCGTCTCCAGCCGCGCGAGCCCGCGCGCGACGTCGACCGCCCAGTCGACGCGCTCGGCGGCGGGGAGACGCGGGACGTCCGCCGCGTCGACGACGTGTGCGGCGATCGAGGTGCGCGTGAAGCCGTGCGGCCGGCTCGGCGTCACGCGGTCGACGCGCACGATCAGCGCGTCGCCGGGCTCGGCGCCCTCGACGAAGAACGGGCCGGTGAGCGGATTGCCGGGGTCGGCGACGCGCTCGCCGCGCGCGTCGAAGCCGCCGGCGTCGGCCGTGGTCGTGACGATGGTGTCACCCGGGCGCACGTGCAGCACCGGCTCGTGCGAGCCGAACGTGCGGTGGTAATGCGTCGGCTCGAAGCGGTGTTCCACGGTGGCGGCCTTCCCGTTGACGTTCGGCTGGCGTCGGTCCTGACTGTCGATATCATCTCCCGCCGTAATGGATCGCACCGCCGAACCGGCGACTCTCGTTCGCTCCCTCGCCGAAACCGCGACGCGTGTCGAGGCCGTTGCGCGGCGCCTCTCGACGGCTCAACTCACGGTCTCGCCGCTGCCGGGGGGTTGGTCGCCGAACGAAATCCTCTGGCACCTCCGCGCCACGGCCGACGTGTATGGCGAACACATCACTCGGATCATGAATGAAGACCAGCCGAGCTGGCGCCACGTCTCGCCTCGCGCGCGGATGAAGAAGGCCCGCTACGACCAGCTGCCCTTCGCTGAGTCGTTCGCGGCGTTCGCGCGGCAGCGCGCTGACCTGCTTGCTCGGCTGGGGAGCATCGCGCCTGAAGCGTGGCAGCGCATTGCGCTCGTTCGCGCTGGTGAGCGCGAGTCGCGGTTGACGCTCCAGGAGCGGGTCTGGGGGATGGCGAACCACGAGGAGATTCACTGCGCCCAGATGGAAGAGGTGGCCGCGGCCCTGAGTCAGCCTGTGTAGCGAGGCCACCCGGTTTCCCGAGCAGGCAAGACCGCCCCTCCTGAACAGGGCGGCCACTTCGCAGCCCGGCGGTTCCCCGGGCGGCGAGTTGGAACGCGGCCGCCGCGTTGATCAGCGTCATCGCCACGAGCCTCCGATGGGTGCGGATGCTAGTCGAACGGCGCAGCCAGCTGCGTGGGCGCGGCGGGCGCTCCCGGGGCCGCGCAGCTGGCTCGCTCCCGCGGTCCGCGGTCGAATCGGCGCTCGGAGCGGGGAGCCGATCGTTGCGGCTCAGCCGCAGACCCTCACCCCCCGTTCGTCTGCGCTCAGCGCGCGCCCGGGCATTTCGTCGCGCGTCGCTTCCGCGCGAGGGAGCGGGGAGCCGATCATC
>JBBDXH010000009.1:0-9561 GCA_040902395.1 Dehalococcoidia bacterium | reverse complement strand
GTGGGTCCCGCGCACGGCGGCTTCTCAGCCGCCGCTTGCCGGGAGCCGGCGGCGGCACGAGCCGCCGCCTCGTCCGGTCGCGCCGCGCGCTAGAGTCGCTCCGCACTCCGAGCATCGAGGAGGTATGGCCCATGCCCGGTCCGCTCTCTGGCGTCACGGTTCTCGACTTCACCTGGGCGCTCGCCGGCCCATACGGCGTCATGATCCTCGCCGACCTCGGCGCGGACGTATGGAAGATCGAGGCGGTTCATCAGAACGAGCAGCGCCGCGGCAACGGCCCCTGGGTGCACGGCGTCAGCACGTACTTCTTCTCCGTCAACCGCGGCAAGAAGAGCATCATGATCGACCTCAAGGCGCCCGAGGCGAAGGAGATCGTGCACCGCCTCGTGCAGCAGGCGGACGTGCTCACGGAGAACTTCTCGCCCGGCACCATGGAGCGGCTCGGCTTCGGCTACCAGGAGCTCAGGCAGATCAACCCCGGCCTCGTCTACGCCTCCACGTCCGGCTTCGGCCAGACCGGCCCGTACCGCGACCGCGGCGCCGTAGACATCATCGTGCAGGGCATGGGTGGGCTCATGAGCACCACCGGCCACGACAGCGACCCACTCCCCTCGCGTGCCGGGTACTCGATCGGCGACATGGCGGCCGGCATGTTTACGGCGATCGGGGTGCTCTCCGCGCTGGTCGAGCGCCAGTCCAGCGGCGAAGGTCAGCACGTCGACGTCGCCATGCTCGACTGCCAGGTCGCGCTGATGGAGAACCCGATCATCCGGCACCTCGCGACCGGCGAGGTGCCCACGCGCGTGGGCCTCCGCCATCCGCTCGGCACGCCCCACCAGGCCTTCCCGGCGAAAGACGGCTGGGTCGTGGTCGCCGGGGTGAAGGACAGCAACTGGCCGCTCTTCTGTGGCAAGATCGGCGCCGACGCGCTCGCCGTGGACGAGCGCTACGCCGTCAACGCCGACCGCACCGCCCGCTACGACGAGCTCGAACCCGTGCTCTTCGAGGCCTTTCGCACGCGCACCGTCCAGGAGTGGCTCGACGAGCTCGGCGACCAGTTCCTGATCGGCCCGCTGAACACCATCGCAGAGACGGTGCGGGACCCGCAGGTCGCCGCCCGCGACATGATCGTCGAGCTGCCGACGTGGACGGGACACTCGCTCAGGGTGTCGAACACCCCTGTGAAGCTCTCGCGCACGCCCGGCGGGGCGACCCGCGGGGCCCCGCAGCCCGGCGCGCACAGCCGCGACATCCTCGCCGCCGCGGGCTTCAGCGAGGCAGAGCTCGACGGGTTCGCGCAGCGCGGCGTGATCGCCACGGAGCCCGCAGCGGGCTAGGCAGCCGGCAGTGACGCCGGCGACGGCAGGCCCGCGCCGCGACTGCGCGAGTCTCCGCCGCCCCGGGCGACGCTAGTGCCCGTGCACACACGTCCCCGGCGCGCATGTGCAATGCGGCTCGGGCGGGGCGACGTCGAGCGACGGGTTCGTGTCGAAGAAGCCCCATGGCCGCAGCGCGAATCCGCAGCGGTGGACCGGCGCGATCGGGAAGTCCTCGGGGCGCACGATGTGGCTGGTGCCGATCACGTACCAGAGCACGACGTCCTGCTGCTCGAGCAGGCGGTTCCCCGCGATGAACGACGGAATGCCGTCCCCACCCGTGGTCTGCGATGGGTACGCGCCGGCCGCGTAGAGCTCGTCCGGCGCCTCGCGCGTGACCCAGAGCTGGCGGCGCGCGAACGCCGCGCGCTTCGCGACGGACGACTGCTCGCCGGCCATCATGTCGACGGTCTCGCCGGGGAAGAGCGCGTATGCGACCGGCTCGCCGACGGCGTTCGTGCGCGCCGGGTTCGCGATGCGCCAGTGGCGCGCGGTCGGCGAGTGCACGGACCGACCCGACTCGGCCTCCGACCGGATCGGCGTGACCACGGCCTCGAAGGCGTTGTCGTACGGGTTGTCCGGACCAGACGGCCGCGGGCGTGTCTCCACCTCGAAGACCGTGTTCGCGACGCCGTCGACGTCGAGATCCATGCGCACGCAGAAGAAGTGCTGGTGGATCGGGCCGGCGAGGTTGCGCGCGACGAGGTCGGCGGTCGGCGGCTTCTCGCCGTCCTTGACCGCCATCGTCTGGATGATGCCCGTGAGCTTGATCTCGTGTTCGATCGAGCCGTCCTCGTAGAAGTACCAGAAGAAGCCGTAGTCGTAGTTCCCGACGGTCGCCCACGAGGACACCACGAGCCGTCGCGACCGGCGCACCTCGGTCTGCTCGCTGTGGCCGTCGAGGTGCCGCCAGAGCAGGTTGAAGTCCTCCTCGTGGACGCAGATCGCATTCGCGATGCGCTGCGGCTGGCCCAGCGCGTCGCAGGCCCAGCCATCCAGGTAGACGATCTCGCCGAGGCAGTCGCAGCCGAGCGTCAGCGAGTTCGTCAGCCGGCCGAGCCCGATCTCACCGCTATCGAAGGCGTTCTTGAAGTACTGGCCGGGTGACGGGTCGCCATACGGAACGACCATCTCCGAGAGGCTCATGCGGTGGCAGATCGGTCGCAGCCGGCCGCCGTCCTCGTAGCCGAGCGCGTGGATCACGAGGCCCTCGCGCGGGTGGTGTGAGACGCGCATCTGCCAGCGCTGCCAGCGCAGCAGGTGCCCATCGAGCGTGAAGCTCACGCCGGAGGGCTGGTGGATTTCGAGCGGGCGCAGGTCCTGGCGCAGCACCGGCTGTGCGGCGGCGTCGTAACGGATGTCGGCAGCGGGCACGGGCGTGTCGCCTTCATCGACGAGTTCGATCACGCGTCGCTCGTTGAGGTCGATCACGGCCACCACGCCCTCGATCGGGCGCGCATAGCCGTTGGACACGCGCTCGTCGCGGACGTAGGCGATGCCGCGCAGGATGCGCCGGCCCTGCTCCTTCGGGTCGCCGAAATTCCCCGCCGGCCAGGGATCGATCTGCACCTTCGCGAAGTTTGTGACCCCGCGGCGGCGCAACGCGGCGCGCCAGCGCCGATCGGCGCGAATCACGCGATCGGCGTCGCCGTACTCCTCGAACGTCGGGTGTGGCTGCGCGCCCGGCATGGCGCGCCACGACTCCACGCGGTCCGCCGTCAGGTCAACGACGCCCTCGTAGACGGCCCCGTCGGCGCGGTCGATCGCGACGACAAAGGCGCGCCGTGTGAACGCCGCGCCCGCGACGTGCACGGCGACGTCGGCCTTCGGCGGCTCGCGCAACGCGATGCTCACGAAGCGGAGCTGCGGCGAACGATGGCGATCGCGGCAGCGCGCGGCCGCCTGTGCCATCTCCTCGGGCGTGAGCGGATCGAGCGGATGGGCGACCGCGACCGCCGCGGCCGCGTGCGACGGCGATACGCCGTCGCCGTGCGACGCATGGGCGTCACCGTTGCGCCGGCCGTGGCCGTCGTGGCGACCGAGCGCCACGGCTGTCTGCGTTGTCGTGCGCCCTCGCTGCTTCGCCATCGCGCCCTCCCTCACCCGATCCCGGGGCGCCCGTCGCGAGAGCCCGCATCCGCACTCTACGTGGTCGCTCGCGCGAAACGCGCTCCAGTCGGCGGCCGGGCATGCGCGAGCGGGCTCGTTTGCCCGTTCGTGCACAGCGGCTTGCCAGCCGCCGCTTGCCGGGAGCCGGCCGGCTCCGTGCACAGCGGCCGACATGCGCCGACGGGCTCGTTTGCCCGTGCGTGCACAGCGGCTTGCCAGCCGCCGCTCGCCAGGAAACGGCCGGGAAACGGCCGGGAAACGGCCGGGTTCCTGCCGGGATCGCCGCGGGTCGGCTCAGGCGGAGTGGGTGGCCTGACGCGCGGCGAACTCGCGCTTCGCCTCCACGAGCACCGCCTCGTCCGCATAGGCGTCGAGCGCGGTCAGGGCGAGCGCCTTCGCGGCCCGCAGCATGTCGGCGTGGCCCTCCTCGGAGCCTGCCGCGGCGGTGAAGCCGGGCGTGTGGTTGCCGGCGTCCGGCGAGGTCAGGCCGAAGCTCGGATGGATCGACGGCACGGCGTAGCTGACGTTGCCCATGTCGGTGCTGCCGCCGCCGACCTGCGTGATCTCGATCGGCTCGAGGCCGACCTCCACGGCGTGCCGGGCGTAGGCATCCACCAGCGGCGAGCTGTTCTGCATGTCGCTGTACGGATGCCCATCCCAGTGCGACTCGAAGCGGCAGGCCGTCGCGAGAGCGGCGCCCTCGAAGCAGGCGATCACGCGCGGCTTCAGCTCTTCGAGTCGCGAGCGGTTCTCTTCGCGAACGTAGAAATGGGCCGCCGTGTGATCGGGAATGATGTTCGGCGCGCGCCCGCCTTCGGTGATCACGCCGTGCAGGCGCGCGGTCGGGCGCATCTGCTGGCGGAGCATCGCCACGTTGTTGAAGGCCTGGATCAGCGCGTCGAGCGCGTTGACCCCGTCCCACGGGGCGCCCGCGGCGTGCGCGTTGCGGCCGAAGTACTCGACGCGCAGGCTCTGTAGCGCGTTCGGGTTCGCCGGCACGCGCACCTGGCCGGAGCGAATCAGCTTGCCGCCGGACGGGTGCAGCATCATCGCCGCGTCGACGCCGTCGAACGCGCCGGCGTCGATCAGGTCCACCTTGCCGCCGCCGCGCTCCTCGGCCGGCGTGCCGAGCACGACGATCGTGCCGTTGCCCTCGCCCAGCACCGCCTGGAGCGCGAGCCCGGTCGCGACGCCCGCGGCGGCGATCAGGTTGTGGCCGCACGCGTGACCGACGCCCGGCAGGGCGTCGTACTCGCAGAGCACGGCGATCGTCGGAGCGCCGTTGCCGGCCACGGCGCGGAAGGCCGTGGGCACGCCGAACGCGCCGCGCGTCACCGAGAACCCGCGCGCCTCGAGGAAGCTCGTGAGCGCGGCGTGCGCGTGCACCTCCTCGTAGGCCAGCTCGGGATGCGAGTGAATGTCGAGGCTGAGCGCGCGCAGCGGCGCCGCCGCGTCGTCAATCGTCGCGAGCACCTGCGCCCGCGCGTGGTCGAGATCCTGCGTCAGCGTCACGCGTGCCGCCTCCTCCTGGTCCCGTGCCGGACGCAAGGCTAGCGCCTGGGGCGCGGCCGCGCGCCGGGCTCGCCTCGGCTCGCCGCAGCGGCCGGGGCCGCCTGCTTCGGCGGGACGCAGTGCGTGCGCGATGCTAGCGTGGTCGCCGCCCCGCGGCCCCGACACGTCGGGCATCCGCCGCGGCACTGCGCACCGAAGAGGACGGCGATGACGCAGGACTCGCGACCCGGGCACGGCGACCCGTCCGACGACCGCGGCGGCGCGCCCGCCGGCGTCGCCGCACGTCCGCACGGCGCGCCCATGCCCGGCATGGGCGCAGCGATGGGCGGAGGGATGGGCGGAGGGATGGCCGGCGGCATGGGACCGATGGGCGGGCCGATGGGCGGCCGCGGCGGTCCGTCGCTGCGGCGCGCACTCGTCTCGCTTCACAACCGCAACTTCCGCGTGCTGTGGATGGGTTCGATGGCCGCCAACATGGCGATGGGCATGGAGATGCTCGCGCGCGGCTATCTCGCCTTCGCGCTCACCGGCTCGTACGCGCTCGTCGGCGTGATCAGCATCTCCTACGGCCTGCCCATGCTCTTCTTCGCGCTCATCGGCGGCGCGATGGCGGACCGCATGGACAAGCGCATGCTCATGCTCGCCACGCAGGCCGGCACCGGCGGCCTCGCGCTCGTGCTCGCGGTGCTGATCACCACCGACCTGCTGACGATCCCGATCCTCTTCGTGATGGGCCTGCTCCAGGGCACGATCATGGCGCTGCGCATGCCGACGCAGATGGCGATGCTGCCGGAGCTCGTCCCCGAGGACGAGATGATGAGCGCGGTCGCACTGAACAACGCGTCGATGAACGCGACGCGGCCGCTCGCGCCGATGGCGGCGGGGCTGCTGCTCGCCTGGGGCGGCGTGGGCGCGATCTACTACGCACAGGCCGCGATGTACGCGATCACCACGCTCTTCGTCGCGCAACTGCCGAGCAGCACGATCCGCTTTCGGCAGGCCGCGCAGCGCGGCGGGATGGCGTCCGAGATCGGCGTGGCGTTCAAGTACATCGCGGGCGACCGCAGGCTGCTGCTGCTCATGCTCATGGGCGTGCTCCCCATGCTCCTGATGATGCCCATGCAGTCGCTGCTTCCCGGCTTCGCCGAGGAGGAGCTGGGACTTCCACCCGAGGGCCTGGGGTTGCTGATGTCGCTCGGCGGCATCGGCGCGGTCGTCGGCTCCTTCGCCGTCGCGATGCTCACCGACTATCCGCGCAAGGGACTGCTCCAGCTCGTCGCCGGGCTCGGCGCCGGCGTGTCGATGATCGGACTCGGGGCCGGCTCCGCCGCCTTCGGCTACCCGGCGGCGCTGGCCGGGCTGATGCTGCTCGGCCTGTTCCAGACGGTCTACATGACCGCGAACATGACCGTCGTCATGACGACCATGCGCCCGGAGTTCTTCGGGCGCGTGATGGCGATGTTCATGATGTCGTTCAGCCTGATGCCGATGATGACCTACCCGATGGGCGTCGCTGCCGACGCGTTCACGGCTTCGACCACCTTCGCCGCCATGGGCGTGGCGACCGTCGCCGTGATGATCGGCTTCGGCGTCACCAACCCCGGCCACTTCCGGCGAATCGAGGCGCCCGCAGGCGGGCCGGGCAGAAGCGCGGCGCCGGCCGCAGCGATCACTGCCGCCGAAGGTGACGGGGGTTGAGCCGGGCGGGCTGAACGCCGAGACGCTCCTTCCGTTCGTCCCGAGGCTCCCCGAGCCAAGCGAGGGGTGGAACGAGGGACGTCGCGCCGTTAACCCCGGACCCTCACCCCCGGCCCCGCTTCCTCTGGGCGAGACCGGGCATTCCGTCGCGCGTCGCTTCCGCGCGAGGGAGCGGGGAGCCGATCATCCTGGCTCGGAGGGCGGGCGAGTCGGAACCGCGCGCGTGCGGTCCGTGGGTCGGGCCTTCTCATCCCATCTCCCTCGCGCCAATCACCGACGTCGCGAGCGACCACCGAGGGCAGAGGGAGAGGGGCCGGGGGTGAGGGTCCCGGGGTCAGCGGGGCGCCTGTTCTCCCGTTCGCATCGGCGCTATCGCGCGACGCTCAAACCGCCTCCATCTTCGCGCCGCGGCGTCTCCCGCCAGACGGAGTGACTCGGCACCAACGCCGCGCTCGCCGCGCCCTCCGCTATTCGGCCGCCGGAAGGGCAGCCGGGGTGAGCGAGCGCAGCAGCTCGATCAGCTCGCGGAGGTTCGCGGGCAGCACCGTGACGGGCAGCCGCCGCGCCCCCACGTGCTCGAGATCGTGGGCGTCGCTGCCGGCGGTGAGCGGCTTGCCGAGGATGCGACCCACCGTGAGCGCGAGCGCGTTCTCGCGCTCGGTGCTCCCGGCGTTCTCGACCTCGATCGCGTCGACGCGCGCGAAGGCCGGGTGCTGCGCCAGCTGCTCCGGCGACAGCCCGGCGTCGAACGGCGGGCGCTGGCTCGCGTGGATGCCGTCGAAGTAATGGCGGAAGGGGTGCGCCCACACCACGAAGTGTCCGCGGGCACTCGTGTGATCGAGCAGCGCCGTCGTGTCCGCGGGCAGCGCCTCGCCGGGCTCCGCGCCGAGCACGAGGAAGTGGCCCGCGTCGGTGGTCGCCTCGATCGCCGGGTAGAGCGTCACGCCCCACCGCGCCTCGAAGCTCGTGCGCTCCCACTCCGTCCACACGCGCCAGTGCTCGGTGACCAGCAGCGCGCCCGTCCCGAGTTCGGCCGCTCGCCGGCCGAGCGCCTCGACCGAGATGCTCGAGTCGGCGGAGCCCGCCTTCGTGTGCAGGTGCAGTTCGATGTGCGGCATGTCGAGGACGGGCGCGTCAGCGACCCTGGAAGTTCGCCGGGCGCTTCTCCGCGAACGCGCGCGGGCCTTCCTTCGCGTCCTCGGTCACGCGCAGGCGCGCCGAGATCGCCTCCTCCATGCGCAGCCCGTCCTGCAGCGGCATGTACTGCGCGCGCACGGAGAGCTCCTTGATCGCCCGCACCGCCAGCGGCGGCATCGCGCGCAGCGCGCGCGCGCGCTCCATCGCCACCGTCAGCTCGGTGCCGTGCGGCACCACCTCGTTGATGAAGCCGTAGTGCGCCGCTCGCTCGGCGGTCAGCCGCTTCCCGAGCAGCAGCACCTCCATCGCGATCGGGTACGGCAGCTGGCGGATCGTGCGCTGCGTCCCGCCGTTGCCCGGGAGGATGCCGCGCTTCACCTCAGACAGGTCGAACATCGCGTGCTCGGAGGCGATGCGGATGTCGGTCGCCATCAGCAGCGTCATGCCGCCCGCCAGGCAGAGCCCGTTCACCGCCGCCACCACCGGCTTCCACACCTCGAGGCCGCGGTTCAGGATCAGGTCCGACTGCGTCTGCCAGAACTCGAACGCCTCCGGCGTCGCCGGGATCGTCTGCTTCAGGTCTGCGCCCGCCGAGAACACCTGCCGCTCGGGCGTGCGATCCGGCTGCGGCGCTCCGGTCACCACCGCGACCCAGATCTCCGGGTTGTCGCGCACCTCGACCCAGCACTCCGAGAGCCGCTGGTACATCTGCGGCGTCATCGCGTTCAGCGCCTCGGGGCGGTTCAGCGTGATCGTCGCGATCTTGTCCTCGACCACGAAGTCGATGGTCATCGGCCGCTCCCGTCCTGCTGTTTCACGGCAACATAGCGCAAGCGTCGACCCTCAGGTTTTCGTCCCGGCCGGAACACCCGGATAGTCACCATGGCCGTAACTGACTATTATAGTCATGATGCCTACGGTGTGAGGAGGGCGAACATGACGGTGCGCATCGGCGTGGCCGAGGCCAAGGCGACCCTCTCCGCGGTGATCGAGCGAGTCGCCCGGACCGCCGAACGCGTGGTCATCGAGCGGCGGGGCCGCCCGGTTGCCGCCGTCGTCAGCATGACCGAGCTGAGCCGACTGGACGAACTCGGCGCGCCTCGCCCGAGCGACGAAGCCGGCGGCGCGCTGGCGTTGGTGGGCCTCTGGGAGGAGGTCGACGACGCGGAAATCGACGCGTTCGTGGCAGACATCCGCGCGTCGCGTGAGAACGACCTCGGGAGGCCCGTGGACCTCGAGCCGTGAAGTATCTGTTCGACACGGATGTGCTGAGTGAGCTGTTGCGTCGTGCGCCTCGCTCGCAGCTGATCCGGCGACTCGCCGGCGTAGCGATCGAGGATCAGGCCACGAGCAGCATCACCGTCGGTGAGCTGATCTACGGCGCACACCGGCTCGGGCAGCGTGGGCACGACCTGGTCGATCGGATCGAACGGACGCTGCTCGCGAATCTGCTGCTGCTTGCCTTCGACGCGTTGGCCGCGCGCGTGTACGGCGAGTTACGAGCCTCGCTGGAGCGCGAGGGCCGACCGATCGGTGATGCGGACACCCGCATCGCCGCGATCGCGCTCGCTCGCGATCTCGTCGTGGTGACCGGAAACGTCCGCCACTTCGCCAGCATCGACGGGCTTCGCGTGGAGAACTGGCTCGACTGACCCGCACGTCCGCAGGCCGCTCCTCTTCCGCGCTCATCCTCAGCCCGTCGAAGGGCGGCTACGCACACTACAAGTCC
>JBBDXH010000008.1:7868-9639 GCA_040902395.1 Dehalococcoidia bacterium | reverse complement strand
CGAGGATCGGAAGAAGGGACCGCACGATGGCCGAGGTCAACGGCGCCAGCCTGATCGTCCGCTCGCTGCAGGAGCAGGGCGTCACCACGATGTTCGATCTGCCGGGCGACCCGGTGAGCTCGATCGTCTCGACCGCGGCGACCCAGGGCATGCAGCGCATCACGTTCCGGCACGAGCAGGCGGTGGCGATGGCGGCGCAGGCGTACGGGTACGTGACCCGCAGCGTGGGCGTGGGCGTCGTGGCCTCCGGGCCCGCGATGACGAACGCCGTGACCGGGCTCGCGACCGCGTGGGCGAACACCTGGCCGATGCTGCTGATCGGCGGCGCATCCGAGATGGGACGACGCGGGCTCGGTGACTTCCAGGAGACGCCGCAGGTGGCCGCAGCGGCGCCGTTCTGCAAGTGGTCCGTCGCCGTCGAGGACGTCCGCCGCATCCCGTGGTTCATCTCGACGGCGATGCGCAAGGCGCTGAGCGGTCGGCCGGGTCCGGTCTACCTCGACCTGCCGGCGGACATCATCAGCGGCAAGGTGGACGAGTCCGAGGTCGTGCGCGCGCCGGTGATGGCGCCGATCCCGCGGCCCGGCGCGGACCCCGCACTGATCGAGCAGGCCGTGCAGGCGATCGAGGCGGCCGAGCGGCCGCTGCTGCTCATCGGCAAGGGCGCGGCGTGGTCCGACGCCGGCTCCGAGGCGACGGCGCTCGTGGACACGCTCCAGATCCCGTTCGTGCCCTCGCCCATGGGGAAGGGCGTCGTCCCGGACGACCACCCGCTCGCGTTCGCCGGCGCACGCTCGTACGCCCTGCGCAACGCCGACCTGGTGATCCTCGCGGGCGCCCGTTTCAACTGGCTCTTCCACTTCGGCGAGGCGCCCCGCTTCGCCGCCGACGTGAAGGTCATCCAGATCGACATCGACCCCGAGGAGATCGGGAACAACATCCCGGCCACCGTCGGACTCGTCGGCGACGCGCAGGTCGTGTTCAGGCAGATCACGGAAGCCAGCTCACGGCCCCGCCGCCGGCTCGAGTCGCCGTGGGTGCAGGCGCTCCAGGAGGAGCGCCAGAAGAACGCGGATGCAATCGAGCCGATGGTGAACTCGGACGCGCCGTTCACGAACCTCTACCGCATGTACCGCGAGCTGAACGAGATCGTGGATCGCAACGCGTACGTGGTCGCAGACGGCGAGAGCACGATGGCGCTGTCGCGCGTGATGCAGGCGAACTTCGAGCCGCGCCACCGGCTGGACGCCGGTGTGTCCGGCTGCATGGGCACAGGTGTGCCGTACGCGATTGGCACACAGGTGGGCGCGCCCGGTCAGCAGGTGATCTCGGTGAACGGCGATTACGCCTTCGGCTGGAACGGCATCGAGATCGACACGGCGGTCCGCCACAGGCTGCCGATCGTCTTCATCGTGGCGAATAACGGCACGGTTCGCTCGGAAGGCGCGTTCACCAGCGCACCGTTCAGCCCGGACGACGCCGTCCGTTACGACAAGATGATGGATGCGTTCGGCGGCCACAGTGAGCACGTGACCGCGGTGGACGAGCTGCGGCCCGCGCTCGAGCGGGCGCTCGGCTCCGGGCGCACCGCGCTCGTGAACGTGGCGATCGACCCGCACGGCGGCCGCAAGCGCCAGGAGTTCAGCTGGCTCGATCGCCTCGGCCGCATGCGCTACACCGGCGAGTAAGCGGAAGCCGAGCGTTTTTCGCACACGCGGGCTGTGACGTCGCCCGCGCGCTCCGGGGCTCGCTGCGGTGGTACAACCGGCGT
>JBBDXH010000008.1:5862-7858 GCA_040902395.1 Dehalococcoidia bacterium | reverse complement strand
CCCCCCCCCCCCCCCCCCCCCCCCCCCCCCCCCCCCCCGGGGACTCGCCATTCTCCGGGGCCGCGCGACCGCGCGTGCTCGCTGCACACCGTGAACGGGTCGCGCCTCCTCAACCGACCGACGCGGACGTACGCCGGGAGCGAGGGAACCCGCAGGGCCGCGTGACGCCTCTCCGCCCGACGTGGCGGCTCGCGTGGCTGCGACGGCCCGCGTGCGGGCGGACGCGTCGATCCGCGACGGGCGGTCCGCTGAGAGCGCGACTGCGCGCAAAGACATTGTCGTGACAGGGCGGATCATCGTTCATGCGTGGGGCCGCGGCGCCCATCGCCTTTTGCGTGCCACGCCCGGACCACCGGTGCCCATCGCTCGCTCGCGTGCACGTGGCGACCTCAACCGAATCGCAACTCGCGGATGCGCCTGGCCGCTGTGGCGCGCGGAGATCGTCACCGATGGTTATCTGAGGCAGGAGCCGCAGCCACGTTCGCAGTCACAGGGAGGCGATGGAGCGTCGTCCTGAGCTTTTCGCGACCCTACCGGCACGGTCGGGTCGGATCAGGGGGACAGACGTGAAGCGTGTACTGCTCACGGCCACTCTCACATTGCTCGTTCTGCTCGGGTCATTCACTTCGACCGCCGGTGCGCTGGGTGTGACGGACCTGCTCGCGCCCGTGCAGACGGTCGTGGGGATCGACCCACAACTTTCGCTGCACCCGCTGCTTCAATCCGAAGCCCTCACCGCGCCGGACAAGCGTGTGCGTGTGATCGTGCGCAAGGCCAGTTCAGACATCCTCAGCAGCACACTCGCCGGGGTGATCGGCGCGGTCGTGCGCGAGGAGTTCTCGTACATCGACAGCTTCGTGATCGACGCCACGCTCACCGACCTGCTGCAGCTTGCCCTCGACACGCGCGTCTCGTACATCACGCCGGATGGCCCCGTGCTCCGCCACGACGCCGGCGAGATCGACACGAGCGCGCTGGCGGGCACGTATCCGCTGACCGTGGGCGCTGACCGCGCCTGGCAGGGCGGTGTGACCGGTCACGGCGTCACCGTCGCGGTGATCGACACCGGTGTGGACGCAGGGCACGCCGACCTCGCGGGCGACGTCATCGCGGTGAACAGCAACGGGAGCGCCGCGGACGCCACGGACCCACACGGGCACGGCACGCACATCGCCGGCGTGATCACGGGTTCCTCCGCCGAGGGCGATTACCTCGGTGTCGCGCCTCGCGCGCGTGTGGTGAGCGTCAAGATCGCGAACGACGCCGGCGTTGCCAGCGAGTCCGACCTGCTGCGAGGCATGCAGTGGGTGTACGCGAATCGGGCGCAGTACGGCATCCGCGCGGTCAACATCTCCGTGAGCTCGGGTACGGCAAGCAGCTACATCACGAGCCCCACGGCCGCCGCTGCGGAGCAGCTGTGGTTCGCAGGGGTGGTGGTCGTGACCTCGGCCGGCAACCGCGGCGGAGCAGGTCAGTCCTGGTACGCGCCCGGCAACGATCCGTTCGTGATCACCGTGGGCTGCCTCGATGAAGCTCAGACAGCCGCCACCGCGGACGATTCGCTCTGCTCGTTCAGCCAGCGCGGGACGACGATCGAGGGGTACGCCAAGCCTGAGATCGTTGCCCCCGGGCGCCGCATCGTCTCCACGCTCGCGGCCGGCGATGCGTTGCTCGCCGCTGCGTATCCGGAGCGCCTCACGGACGGCCGGTACATCCGGCTGAGCGGGACCTCGATGTCCGCACCGGTGGTGACCGGCTCCGTCGCACTGTTGCTCGAGCGCTATCCGCAACTCACGCCCGACCAGATCAAGTGGCTCCTGACAGAAACGGCGAACAGCTACCCGGGTCAGTCTGACGCCGCGGGCGCGCTGGACGTGCACGGTGCGTTGTTGCGCGCGGCCGGCGGAGACGTAGGGTCGGCCAACGAAGGCGTGGTCAGAACGACGGGCAGCCAGTCACTGCTCGACGATCTCATCGGAACGACTCTGGACGCGAC
>JBBDXH010000008.1:0-5762 GCA_040902395.1 Dehalococcoidia bacterium | reverse complement strand
GTACTGGGACGCGACGTACTGGGACGCGACGTACTGGGACGCGACGTACTGGGACGCGACGTACTGGGACTCCCGGCCGGACCTCGATTAGCGCGAACGTGACGCGGGGGCGGGGAGCGCCACTCTGCTCCTGCCCCGGCCCGCAGCGAACGCATCAACAGCGAAGCGCCGACCCGAGGACTGGGCAAGCGAGCCGACGGAGCGAGGGTGCGAGACGACGATGAGCCACCGGAATCAGCCGACATTGCGCACACGCGCGGCCACGGAGAGCAGCACGCTCATCCGTGGCTTCGCGCTGTGGGGAACGGTTGCCGCCGCCGTCCCGGCGCTCGGCTGGTCGCTGTTCATGGTCGCGGCCAGCGGGGCGTGGCGGCTGCTCCTTCCGTTCGTTGTGCTCGGCATCGTGGCCGAGCTCCTGCGTGTGCGCATCGCGCGTGCCCGTGCGGAGACGATGTCGTTCTCGCTCTCGGGCACGGTCACGATGGCGGCGGTCACGAGCGCGACGCCGATCGCGCCGCTCGTCGCGCTGTGCGCGGCGATCGTGCACATGGGGGTGGTGGGCACTCGTCGGCCCGACAAGTTGCTGTTCAACCTGGCGGTGCTTGTGCTCGCCACGAGCGCCGGATCGCTGATCTACACCGGCACGGCCGGCTGGGTACCCGGTATGCCCGGGACGCTCCTCGCCGGGGGGCTCGCCGTCTGCGCCTACGTCACCGTCAACCTGAGCCTCGTCGCGGCGATCATCGCGCTGCACTCGGGGCAGTCCTTCCTCGCGCTGATCCGTGACGCCCGCTGGTACGTGCCGACCAACCTGCTGCTGGGCATCACGGGCGCCTTCCTCGGCGCCTCGTACCAGGAGCTCGGCGTCGTTGGGACCGCAATCTTCGTGCTCCCAATCCTGGTCGCGCGCTACACGCTCGCCTTCTACGCGAGCCGCAGCGAGGAGACGATCCGCATGCTCGAAGCGCAGGCGGATCGCATGGAGCAACTCGCGCTCTACGACACGCTCACCGAGCTGCCGAATCGCAGCCGGCTGCACGACAAGCTCGAAGTCGCGCTCGGCGCGCGCGAAGCCGGAGATGTCGCACTGCTGCTGTTGGACCTCGACCGCTTCAAGGAGATCAACGACACCTTCGGTCATCAGCCGGGCGATCGGCTGTTGCAGCACGTCGGACCGCGGCTGCGCACCGTGTTACACGCGGAGGACGTGGTCGCGCGCCTGGGCGGCGACGAGTTCGCCGTGCTCCTCGCGCACGCCGGTGTGTGGGAGGCGCGCGAAGTCGCTGAGCGCGCGCGTGAGGCGCTCGCCAGGCCGTATCCGCTGGAGGGCTACATGATCGAGGTCTCGGCGAGTGTCGGCATCGCAGTCGCTCCCGATCACGGACTCGATGCCGACGTGCTCATGCGTCGCGCGGAGATCGCGATGTACGTCGCCAAGTCCGGCCGCGGCGTGGCGGTGTACGAACCGGCGCAGGAGGAGCAGCACAGTCCGGAACGCCTCGCGCTGATTGGCGAGCTGCGCCAGGCAATCGAGGGCGACGCGTTGACCGTGCACTATCAGCCGAAGGTCGACTGCGCGACCGGTGACGTGTTCGGCGCGGAGGCGCTCGTGCGCTGGCAACATGAGCGGCACGGTCTGATCCCGCCCGACCGCTTCATCCCGATCGCCGAGCACACCGGACTGATCCGCGCACTCACGCGCCGCGTCCTCACCACCGCCATCACCGACGCCGCCGGCTGGGCGCAGAACGGTGCCCCGCTCTCGGTCTCGGTCAATCTCTCGATGCGCGATCTCGAAGACAGCGACCTGCCCGACTTCGTTGCCGGGTTGCTCGCCGAGCGCGGCCTGGACGCTGCGGTGCTCGAAGTCGAAGTGACCGAGAGCACGATCATGCTCGATCCGCAGCAGGTCTGCGCGGCGCTCGATCGCTTCCGTGCGATGGGCATCGCGGTCGCGGTCGACGACTTCGGAACCGGTTACTCGGCGCTCAGTTACCTGAAGGACCTGCCGGTCGACGAGTTGAAGATCGACCGCTCGTTCGTCCAGCAGATGATGACGGACCTGAAGACGCGCGCGATCGTGCGCTCGACCGTCGCGCTCGGGCACGCCCTCGGCCTCGTAGTCGTGGCCGAGGGCGTCGAAGACGAAGCCAGCCGGGCGTTCCTGGCGAGCGTCGGATGCGACAGCGCCCAGGGGTTCTACTTCAGCCGTCCGCTCCCGCTCGCCGAGTTCGTGGCGTGGGTGCACGCACGACGGCAGCACGGTTCCGCTGCGTCTGTCCCGCCTGCCACGAAGGCGCCGAGCGCCGCCTGATCGCGCGGGCGCGCGCCGCGCGCCGCCTTCCCTGTTTCGTCCCTCCGTTTGTTGCCGGCGACGCCTGATCATGCTCGGCGTGAGCTGAGGATGGCGTCCGCGCACCCAACACGCTACGTATTCATGTATGTGGTAAAACGGCGCGGCCGTGACCGAGCCGTTCCGAGGGGTGCACAAGAGGGGGAACTGGGATGGCGGACTCGAACTACTGGCAGCGAGGGACTTCCGCTCGAGTGTCGAGGCGGCGACTGATCCGGGGCGGCGCGGCTGCAGGCCTCGGCCTCGCGGGCGCCGCGCTGATCGGCTGCGGCGGGGACGAGGAGGAGGCAGCGCCGGCGGCGACCACGGCGCCGGCAGCGACCACCGCAGCCGGGGCGACGACGGCGGCGGCGACGGCGGCGCCGGCGAGCGAGATCAAGCGCGGCGGCGTCACGCGTACGCACGCGACGACCGCGCTCAACGACGAGATGGACCCGCACAAGTCGCTCTCGCAGGGCGCGGTGCTGTGGTCGTACCTCGGCAATACGGCCACACGCCTCAACAGGGAGGCGACCCAGGTTGTACCCGAGTTGGCCATGGCCTGGGAGCAGGTGGACGACGTCACGCTGACCTTCCAGGTGCGCGACGCGAAGTGGCACGACGGGCGGCCGATCGACGCCGAGGACGCGGTCTACAACCTCAAACGCATCGCGGGCATCCTGGAGCCTGAGCAGGCAGCACGCTACCAGCGCCGGACCACCCTCACCGGGATGGGGGACGCCGAGGCGATCGACGCGAAGACCGTGCGCGTGAAGTTCACCAAGCCGACGAGCACCTTCCTCGGCGGGCTCAGCGATTTCCGCAACTCATGGGTCCCGCGCGACTTCCTCGACAACGGCGGCAGCTTCACCGATCCGAACACGCTGATCGGGAGTGGCGCGTTCATGATGGACAGATGGGAAGACGAGGTGAAGGCCGTCTTCAAGCGCAACCCGAATTACTGGAAGACGGCGAGCGTCACCGACACATGGCCCGCGGGCGCCGAAGGGCTGCCCTACGTGGACGCGTTCGAGATCGTGTGGGTGCCGGACACGACCAGCGCGATCGCGGCGTTTGCCGCCGGCGACCTCTCGTACATCCTGTCGCCGTCGCGGGTCGACCGCGAGACGATCAAGAAGCTGAACCCGGACGCGCGCGAGGAGCTGTGGCCCTTCGGGAACTGGCACCACTGGCGCTTCAATCCGCAGCGGGCGCCGTTCGACGATGCGCGCGTACGGAGGGCGCTCTTCCTCGTGCCCGCGTACGACGCGCTCGCCAACGAAGCGCTCGGCGAGGGCTACTGGGACTACACCGGGCCGCTGAACGCAGGGTTCGGTGAGGCGATCCCGAGCGCGGAGATCGCGAAGATGGCCGGCTGGAACCCGGCCACGAAGGAGGCGGACATCGCCGAGGCGAAGAAGCTGATGTCGGCCGCGGGCATGGATGACCCGACCTTCGACCTGCCGATCATGCCGCCGTCCGCGACACAGGCGGGCTACTACTTCGACTCGTCGGTGCGCCTGGTCGACATGCTGAAGACGGTCTGGCCGAACATCAAGGCCACAATCGACCTGCCCGCCGACGGCGCGACCTTCGCCAAGCGGCAGGTCGAGGGTGACTTCGGCTCGATCATCTACATCATCTTCCCGCAGCCGGATCCGGTGCTCGAGCTGTCGTCCCAGTACCTCAGCACGGGGAGCCGCAACTACGGCAAGTTCAGCTCGTCGGAGATCGATGCCCTGCTGACGAAAGCAGGGGAGCAGTTCGACCCGGCCGCGCGCAAGGAGACGCTGCTCGAGGTGCAGCGCAAGCTGATCGACGAGATGTACATCGTGACGATCGACATGCCGCGCTACCACGCGTGGTTCAACCCGTTCGTGAAGGGCATGGAGGGCTTCGGCGGCCGCGTCGATGGAGGCGCATACGACCTGTGGCGACACACCGAGCACATGTGGCTCGATAAGTAAGTGCTCCGTGCGCTGACGGTGCGGGACGCGTGCCCGCCGCGTCGCATCGGGGGCCGGCCGCCGGGCCGGCCCCCGCCACCCAGACCCGGGGGGGGGGAGGGTCGAATGTCGCGGTACCTGGCCGCCCGGATCGCAGCCCTGGTTCCCGCGCTGTTCCTACTGGTGGTGTTCGTGGTCGTGCTCGTGCGTCTGCTGCCGGGCAACGCGATCGACATCATGCTTCAGGAACAGGTGCGCGGGACGGGGACGCAACGCGAGGAGATCGAGCGTCGGATGGGGCTCGACCGCTCCATCCCGGAGGAGATCGTTCACTACTCGGTGGGGGCGCTGAGGGGCGACCTCGGCAGCTCCTTATGGTCGCAGAAGCCGGTGACCTCCCTCATCCTCGGCCGCCTGCCGGTGACGTTGAAGCTGGGCGTGCTCGCGCTCGCCCTCGCGGTAGCCACCGGCATCGCAATCGGCGTGCTCTCGGCGGTGCGGCAGAGCGGCCCGCTCGACTACTTGTTGCGGAGCATCAGCATCATCGGGCTCAGCGTCCCCAACTTCGCTGTTGCGACGCTCGTGATCGTCTTGCCGGTGATCTGGTGGGGGTGGTCGCCTTCGGTGATCTATACCCCGCAGGCCGACGACTTCGTGGCGCACTACACCCAGTTCGTCGTGCCCGGCGTGATCCTCGGGCTCTCGAGCAGCGCCACGTTGATGCGGATCACGCGCACGTCGATGCTCGAGGTCACACGCCAGGACTACATCCGCACCGCGCGCGCGAAGGGCCTTGCCGAGTCGCGCATCGTCATCCGGCACGCGCTGCGGAACGCGCTCATCCCCGTCGTCTCGCTGCTCGGGCTCCAGGTGGGGGCGCTCGTCGGTGGCACGGTGATCATCGAGACGGTCTTCGCACTGCCGGGGATCGGGCGCCTGCTCGTGAGTTCGCTCGGCGTCCGCGACTACCCGGTGGTGCAGGGCATCACGTTGCTGACCGGCGTCTCGGTGATGGTCACGAACCTCGTGGTCGACCTCTCATACACGTGGATCGACCCGCGTGCGAAGGCCGGATGACGTGAAGGGGCGTGTGCTGCGACTGTCGTCAGGGGGCACCCGGTGACCGTTACTGATCGCTCGATCGCACAGCCAGGCGCGGCCACGATCTTCCACGAGCCCGGGCCGGTCTCGCGGACGATGCACTGGGTGGCGCGCTTTTCGAGGCGCCAGCCGCTCGGCGCGTTCTCCGGCGTCGTCGTCGTGGTGCTTGTGTTCGCGGCCGTGTTCGCCGACGTGATCGCGCCGTACGGCGCGAACACCAACAACGTCGGACCAACCCTCAGCGGCCCGAGCATGGAGCACATCTTCGGCACCGACAACTTCGGCCGCGACCTGTTTAGCCGCGTGATCTACGGCGCGCGCATTTCGCTGTACGTGGGGCTGGGTGCGACGCTGATCTCCGCGGCGATCGCGACGGTGCTCGG
>JBBDXH010000007.1:4404-9668 GCA_040902395.1 Dehalococcoidia bacterium | reverse complement strand
CCGCTTCGTTTCGCCGGACCGCCCTGCAGTGGCGGCCCGTTGACCAGGTGCCTACTTCCGCTTGGGAGCGGGCTTGGCCGGAGCCTTCTTGGCTGGGGCCGCCTTCGCGGGGGCCGCCTTCGCCGGAGCCTTCTTCGTCGTGGCCAACTCTGGTGTCCTTTCTGCGAATGCCTTCGCACGAGGGGAGAAATTCGAGGGGCCCTCTCCCTGCGCCGAGAATAACGATCCGTTTTCCTATGGGGTTGCCATGTGGCGGGGTTCACCCGAAAAATCAGCAGAAATTTTCGAGAAGAGCAACAACGGTCGGCGACAGACCGGCGATCACGGCGGCGAGCCGGCGCGCTCCGCGGTGCGCGCGGCTGCTCGACGCGCCGAGATCACCCACAGCGGATCGCCGTCAGGCGGCGATCGGTCGATCAACCGCGGCTCGTCGAAGCCGTCGGCGAGCGCGAAGTACGACGCAACGAGGCGGACGCGTTCCGCCGGCGGCAGCGCCTGCCAGACCGCCACCGCCTTCGTCGGGAACATCCGGTGCGAGCACGCGACCAGCGCAAGCCCACCCGGCCGGAGCACGCGACGGATGGAGGCAAACACCGCTATCGGGCGCGTCAGGTACTGGACGGACACGGCGTTGAGCACCACGTCGAACGAGTCGTCGGGGTAGGGCAGCTCCGGCTCGACGTTGAGGTCGTGCACCACGTAATCGGCGAGTCGCGGATTCCGCGCCAGCTCGTCGCCGTTCATCCCGAGCCCGGCGACTCGCCCGTAGAGCACGTCCTCCGGCAGATGGGAGATCCACGAGGACATCAGATCCAGGACGTCCGCCCCGGCAGGCAGCATGTCCCGGTAGCAAGCGGTGAGCGCCATGATCGTCGCGTCATCGATGTGCGTGACGAAGCGTGGCGCGCGATAGAAGAGCGTGTCCGGCGATTCGTCCTGGCGGCGGAAGAAGTGCGCCGGGAAGAGCGCCGGGAGCGCAGGGGGTACCGGCTCGTCCGTCATGAGGTCAGCATGCCACGGCCGCGGCGGGTCAACGCCCGCCCACGGGCGCCAGCCGCGCGGCGAGTTCCGCGAGGTCATGGACGCGCGCGATGCCGGCGTCGTACGGCAGTCCGCGGTTCTTTGGCCAGTCTCGAAGGTAGACGGACGCGGCCGACTGCTGAGCGAGCAGTTGCGCCGTGCGCGGGTCGTCGTCGACATGCTCGGCGGCGCCGAGCTCGGCGACCGCGTGCAGCTTGAAGTGGGGGCTGCGCAGGGGCCCCTCATTGATCACGACACGCTCGATGTGCGCGCGCAGTCCATAGCGGCGGAGCCAGCGCTCCGGGGATGACCGGCGACCGGTGAGCACGATCAGGCGCCGCACGCGCGCGAGGGTGGCCAGCGCGACGCCGGCCTCCGGGAGCGGGCGGCGAAGGTCGTAACGCAGGTGGTCCCAGGGGTCCGCGAGCCGGCGTGGCCACAGGCGCGCGGGCCGCGGCGTCGCGCCGGGGTCGAGGAATGAGCGGTGGATGCCGATGTTCCTCCCGAGGATCGGCGCACAGATCACGCCGTCGAAGTCGAGCGTGAGCAGCGGGAGCGCCGCCGTCTGTTGCGGTGTCGCGGGCGCGCTGCCGGCCGGCGTCACAGGCGCGAGGGCGGTTGCGGCGGGGGCGCCGGCGGGATGCCGGGCGGGGTGGGCGCCGGCGTGGACGGCATCGTCACGTGCGGGACGTGGCGGCCCACGGCGCGGTCGGGGCGCTGACGGACCTCCTCCGCGTAGGCGTCCAGGCGATCCGCGACGCGGTGATAGATCGTGTCGGGCGGGAACTCGCCGTCCGCTCCGTGCTCGCCAGCGGGGATCCCCGTCAGCAGTTCGATGCCCTCTTCAATCGTCGAGACGGCCCAGACGTTGAACCGACCGTCGGCGATCGCCTGGCGGATCTCGGCGCGCAGTGTCAGGTTGTGCACGTTCGTACGCGGGATCATCACACCCTGCCGGCCGTTCAGGCCGCGTTGCAGGCAGACCTCGTAATAGCCCTCGACCTTCGCGGTCGCGCCGCCGATCGGCTGCACGCGCCCGTGCTGGTCGACTGAGCCCGTGACCGCGATGCCCTGGTCGATCGGCGCGTCCGCGAGCGCGGAGAGGAGCACGTACAGCTCGGTGGAGGAAGCGGAGTCGCCGTCGATGTCCCCGTACTGCTGCTCGAACGTCAGGCTGGCGTACAGCGAGCTCGCCTTTGCCTGCCCGAAGCGGTGCGCGAGGAAGCCACGGAGGATGAGGAAGCCCTTGTTGTGGATGCGCCCCGTCATGTCGCTGTCGCGGTCGACCATCACGATCGCGCCGCTGCCGGCCGAGGTGACGCAGGTGATCCGGGAGGGTCGCCCGAACTGGATGTCGCCCAGGTCGTACACGGAGAGCGCGTTGATCTGCCCCACATGCTGCGATTCGAGGTCGACGTAGATCTCGCCCCTGTCGATAGCGTCCTTGATGCGGTCACGGATCAGCGCCGACCGATAGACGCGCTCGTCGAGCGCACGTTGCACGTGGCGGCCCGTCACGACGTCGGCCTCTTCGGCCGCGGCCCAGTACTCAGCCTGTCGAACGACGTCCAGGAACGCGCCGAGGTTCGCTGAGAGCCGCTCCTGGTCCTCGACCATGCGTGACGAGTATTCGATCAGGCCGGCGACGGCGTCCGCGTCGAAGCAGCGCATCTCTTCGCTCACGCACTGCGCGTTGATGTAGCTGGCGAGGCCATGCATGTTCTCGGGCGTGCGCACGACGTCCAGCTCGAAGTCGGCCTTCACACGGAACAGTTCGCGGAAGTCCGGATCGTAGCGGTAGAGCAACGCGTA
This sequence comes from Dehalococcoidia bacterium, assembly GCA_040902395.1. Classification (GTDB taxonomy): domain Bacteria; phylum Chloroflexota; class Dehalococcoidia; order UBA2979; family UBA2979; genus VGNK01. The sequence continues at coordinate 6,836 of JBBDXH010000007.1, read as the reverse complement.
GAGCGCGCCGTCGCCGACGATCACGACCTTGGTGTCGAGCGGGATCGGCTCGGGCCGCAGCCCGAGCGTTGGCACGAGGCCGTACGCCTCCGCGATGTTCTCGATCGCGAGCTCGCGCGCGGCCATGGCGCGCTTGAGCGCGTCGAGCGCGGTGATCTGGGTGAGCAGATCGCGCAGGCGAAGGATGATGAAGCCGCCGTTGGCGTGTACCAGCGAGCCCGCTCTCACCATCATGTGATCGGTGATGACCGCGCCGAACTGGCTCTGGAACTCGATGCGCCCGAGCAGGTCGTAATAGGTGGGATGCGGCTCTCGGATCACCGGGGCCCCGAGATGCGGGTCGTTGCTGACGACGACGTTGACGGCGTAGCGCCGGAGCGGCGGCCCTGCCTGCGGGGCCATGAAGCCCGGGAGACCGCTCGGGGTCTCCGTCCCCGGCGCGTGCCGGAAACGGTCGCGCTCCTTGAGGATGTCGTCGCGGGCGGCCTCCAGGAAAGCGCGGATCTCCGAATCGGCTGCGCCCCATTCCGCGAACAGCGGCTTGAACTGCTCGTCGATTGCGGCACTCGCCAGCACCTCGTCGATCTGCATCGCCTGCCCACGCGCGTCCCGCTCGATCGCGCGCATGCGCAGCAGCATGTCCTGTACCACCTGCTCGAGCTGCCGCCCCTGCGCCTGGACGGCGTTGCGCTGCTCTTCGGTGAGCGCGGCGAATTGCTCCTCGGTCGCGGGCTCACCGTTGATCAGCGGCGCCGAGTTGATGCCGGTCGGCGAGAACTGGAGGAAGAAGCCGAAATCGCGCGCACGTTCCTGGACCTGCACCACCTGCGCGCCGCGCTCACGCTCCACGGACGCGGCGAGTTGCTGCTGACGCCGGGCGTACTCGTCTGATTCGAACGCCGCGCGCAGTTCGCGCGCCGTCCCGGTGACCGCGAGCTCAACGGCAGCGGCGAACGCGCGGCCGGTGCCGGCCGCCATGGAGATGCCGATCGGTCGATCCGGGTCGGTGAAGTTGTGCACGTACAGCCAGTCGGGCGGCGCCGGCATGTGTCCCGCCCGGCGGCGGAGGAACGACTCGACGATCGTCGACTTGCCGATGCCGTCCGGGCCCGCGGCGAAGAGGTTGTAGCCCGGCCCCATGCCCAGCGCGAACTCGATGGCACGGACGGCGCGTTCCTGACCGAAGACCGCGTCGAGCGTGTGCAACTCGTCGGTGCGCTTGAAGTGAAGGGAAGCGGGTTCGCAGTATGCAGACACCTCGTCCGCCGTCAGGCGGTGGGTCTCTCTGGCTCCGGGCACGTTCGCTCCGTTCCCGCGTGAGGAGGCTGGATCGTAACACGCGTCTCGGGTCGGGCCGGCCGGCTCAAGCGCCGGCGACGGGCGCGCCGACGCGTGCACGCCCGGTCGCCAGCGCGGCCAGCGCGGAGGCACCGGGGGGCGGCTCGTTGCTCAGGATCGCGCGCGCGACGTCCGCTGCGCCGCCGTCGAATCGCGTCGCCGTCAGCGTGATGAACTTCGCCGTGATCTCGTCGTCGCCGATCCCGCTCTCCGGGTCGCCGGCCGGGTGATCGACACGCGCCGTGTGCACCGCGCCGTCGGTGGTGGTCACCGTGACCACGCTCGGCCACGCGCGCGGGTAGAGCGCATCGAGCTCGGGGTCGGTGGTGAACGTCACACGGGCGGCGAGCGCGAGCGTCGCCGGCTCTGTGATCGAAGCGTCCGTGAAGCGCTGCGGCGCGAGGTCGCCGTGCGCGAGCGCAACGGCGACGCAGAACGGCAGCGAGAACTTCGCCGCGTATGGCGTCGTCGGCTCCATGCCCTCCAGCAGCCCGAGCGCCTGCCGGTACAGCCTTACGTCCACGCGCGCGATCGCCTCGGGGCGCAGCGCCTCGCGCGCGCGCAGCACGAGCGCGGCGTCGACCGCGGAGTGGGTGTGCCGGCACGAGGCATGCACCTTGAACGAGACGCCGCTGATCCGCCAGGCGCGCATGTGCGCGTCGAGTCCGTCGGTCAGACGCTCGACTCGCGGCTCGGCCGACATGCCCGCGAGCAGTCCCTTCGGCCCCTCGAGGATGCGCGTGGCGGCGGTAAAGCCGTGGGCCGCGAGCCGCGCGGCGAGGATGCCGTCGTGGGCGGCCTTGGCCGGGTGCAGCTGCTTCGACATGGCGCCGTCGCTGAGGAACTCCCACAGCCCGGCGGCCATGGTGCCCGCGCTGCCGAGCGCGCGGTGCACGCCGTCAACGTCGAGCCCGGCGAGGCGTGCCGCGGCGGCGGCCGCGCCCAGCGTCCCGGCGGTGCCCGTCGTATGGAAGTGCTCGTAGTGGCTCGGCCCGAGCGCCTCGCCCACGCGGATGCCCACCTCGTAGCCGACCGCGATCGCGTCGAGCAGCGCCGCGCCGTCCGCGCCCACGCGCTCGCCTTCCGCGAGCGCG
>JBBDXH010000007.1:0-4394 GCA_040902395.1 Dehalococcoidia bacterium | reverse complement strand
CCACGGCCACGATCGGTGCGGCCGGGTGGGAGATCGACTCGCGGTCGAGGTCGTCCATCTCCAGCACGTGCGCGGCGGCGGCGTTCGCGAACGCTGCGAGCGGCGCCGACGTGCGCTCGCCGGTGGCGAGCACCGTGGCCTCCGGCCGCCCGCCCAGCTCCTCGACCACCGCGCGCGCGATCGACGGCGGTCGCAGCTCGCCCCCGGCGAGCGTCGAGCCCAGCCAGTCGAGGACATAACGGCGCGTCACCTGCCGCACGTCGGCGGGGACGGCCGCTTCGGCGACGAAACGGGCGAGCGTGAGCGTGGGTCCGTCGGTCATGCGGCACCTCCGAGGTGATCGCGTCGCGTCGAGCAATGGCATCGAGTATAGGTAGCGGACCGTCCGAGACTCGCCGGGAGGCCCGCATGCGCGCAGCAGTGATCACGCAGCCCGGGGACGCGGACGTGCTGGTGGTCCAGGACGTGGAGGACCCGTCGTGCGGGCCCGAGGACGTGCTCGTCGCGGTGCGTGCCACGGCGCTGAACCGGGCCGACCTGCTCCAGCGACGCGGGCGCTATCCCTCGCCCCGAGGCACGCGCAGCGACATCCCCGGGCTCGAGATGGCCGGCGTGGTGGAGGCCGTCGGTGAGCGCGTCGGCGACTGGGCGCCGGGCGATCGGGTGATGGCGCTGCTGGCGGGCGCCGGCTACGCGGAGAAGGTCGCGGTCCACGAGCGCCAGCTCATGGCGATCCCGGAGAACCTCGACTTCGAGCAGGCCGCGAGCATCCCCGAGGTCTTTCTCACCGCGTACGACGCGATGTTCCGCCAGTGCGGACTGGAGATGGGCGAGAGCGTGCTCGTGCATGCCGCCGGATCCGGCGTGGGCACGGCAGCGATCCAGCTCGCGGCCGCCGCGAGCTGTCGCGTGTTCGGGACGGCGGGGTCGCCGGAGAAGCTCGAGCAGGCGCGTGCGCTCGGGCTCAACGTAGGCATCAACTACCGCACCGAGGACTTCGCCGAAGCGATTGCGCGCGAAACCGCCGGCCGTGGGGTGGACGTGATCCTCGATGTGATCGGCGGCCCGTACTGGGCGCAGAACCTCGCCGCGCTCGCGACGCAGGGGCGGATGGTGATCGTCGGGACGATGGGCGGCGCGACCGTCGAGGCGAACCTCGGTGCGCTGATGGGCAAGCGTCTGCGCGTGCACGGCACGGTGCTCCGCGCGCGGCCGCTCGAGCAGAAGGCGCAGCTCACGCAGGAGTTCGCGCAGCGCGTCCTCCCGCTCTTCGCGCGCGGGATCGTGCGCCCCGTCGTCGACCGCGTGTTCGCACTCGACGAAGTCGCGGAGGCACACCGCCTCATGGAGAGCAACGCGAACTTCGGGAAGATCGTGCTCCGCGTCGGCTAGCGCAGGCCCGTCCCGGCCGGGACACATCACCCTGGCGGCGGCGCCCCGGCACCCCGGGCTCCACCTGCGCGGATTTCACGCGTCCCCGACAGCGATGGTGATGCCCGTAGGGGAACACCCTTAGGTATGGAGTGTTGTCACTTCAGGTATCCAATTACACGGCGATTATCAACACAGCATCACCACCACCGAGAGGATGTGCGAATGGCCCCTTCGCACGACACCGCACGCTCGCCCCGTAGCCGCGTCCGCGCGCGCACAGCGCCGCTGCACGATCGCGCGGGCGGCTGCTGATGCTGGCCGCAGCGCAACTGCGACGCACAGCGTCACGTCCGCGGCGAGAGATCGCGGTTGGGGCGTATGTGGCAGCCGTCGTGGGCGCGACGGCCCTCGCGATCGTGTATGCGTTCGCCGGGCCAATGGCGGACTGGGGCCGCGTCGCTCCCGACTGGGCGCTGATCGCGGCCATGGCTGCGTTGATCATCCTCTTCGAGAACCAGCGCATCGACCTCTTCGGCCACAGCGGACAGACTCTGACCTTTGTCCCGATCTTCGCGCTGGCGCTGCTGGCGGGTCCCGGCGTCGCGACGCTGATCGCGGTGCCGGCGATGCTGGCCGCAGGGGTCGGTGCGAGGCTCGTCTGGTACAAGATCGCGTTCAACGCCTGCGTGATCCCCCTCTCGTCGGCGATCGGGGCGTTGGTGTTCTATGCGCTCGCCGGTGGACCAACGACCGAGCACCTGCTCCTACACCTGCCGCTCGTCTTGATCGCTGCCGAGACGGCATTCGTGCTGAACACGGGACTGCTCGCCGTCGCGGTCGGCCTCAGCACCGGACGTTCTCCGCTCGCGGTGTGGTCCGAAAAGTACCGCTGGCTCGCCCCCCACTACGCGGCGCTCGGCTTGACCGGCTACGCGGCAGCCATCTCATACATCGAGCTCGGGCCCGCGGGCATGGCGATCTTCGCGACGCCCGTCGGCGTGGTCTGGATTGCGATGGCGCAGTACACGTCGCGTGCTCGCGACGGCGTGGAGCGCCTCCAGACCGCAAACCGCGCGCTGAGTCGCAACGAGGAGCGCTTCCGTTCGCTCGTCCAGAACGCGCCCGGCTTCATCGCGGTGCTGAACGAGGACGGGACGCTCCAGTACCTGAGCACGCCCGGCGTCGGCGCCTCCGCGGATGCCTGGCCGCGGGAGATGCCGCGTGACTTCCTCTCGCTCGTCCGGTCACAGGACCAGGCCGAGGTCACCAGCGTGCTCGCCGATGTGCTGGCGACGCCCGAGGTGGAGCGAACGGTCGAACTGCAGCTGTCGCATGGCGGCGGGAAGTCACGCCACTACTCCGCGATCGTGAAGAACCTGCTGGCCGACGAAGCCGTCCACGGCATCGTCGTGAACGCGCGCGACGTCACCGAGCGCAAGACGCTCGAGGATCAGCTGCGTCACCAGGCATTCCACGACGAGCTCACGGGACTGCCGAACCGCGCGCTGTTCCACGATCGGCTGGAGCAGGCGCTCGTCGGCGCGGCACGGCGCGCGTGCCACGTCGCGGTGCTGCTGATCGATCTCGACCGCTTCAAGGTGATCAACGACAGTCTCGGGCACGCGATCGGCGACGAGCTGCTCGTCAGCGCCGCTCAGCGCCTGCGCTCGCACCTGCGCGAGAGCGACACGGTCGCCCGCCTGGGCGGCGACGAGTTCGCGGTGATGATCGAGGACGTCGCGAGCAGGTCAGATGCGGAAGCCGCGGCCATGCGCGTGCTCGCCGCATTCGAGGAACGCCTGAGCTTCGGTGGGCACCAGGCGGTGATCACCGCGAGCGTCGGCCTCGCCGTGAGCGAGCCGGGCGAGCTGGACGCAGCGGATCTCATGCGCCGCGCCGACGTCGCCGTCTTCCGGGCGAAGGAAGAGGGCCGCGCGCGGCTCGCCGTCTACGACGAGGCGGTCGATGCCTCCTCCACGCGACGCTTCGAGATGGAGTCGGAGCTCCGGCGAGCGGTCGATCGCGACGAACTGCGCCTGCTGTACCAGCCCGAGATCGATCTCCGCAGCGGGCTCGTCGTCGGGTTCGAGGCGCTCGTGCGCTGGGAGCACCCCGAGCGCGGACTCGTGCCCCCGCAGGAGTTCATCCCGCTCGCCGAGGAGACGGGCGAGATCATTCGCATCGGTCACTGGGTGCTCCTGGAGGCCTGCCGGCAGGCACAGGCATGGCGGCTGACGCTCCCGGAGCTCGGACGCTTCACCGTCGCGGTGAACCTGTCCGCGAAGGAGTTCCTCGAGCCGGACCTCGTGTGGCGCGTGGCGCAGACGCTCCGCGACACGGGGCTGGACGCGTCCATGCTTCGCATCGAGATCACCGAGACCGTGGTCATGCGCGACACCCACGTCGCGCGCAAGGTCTTCTTCGAGCTGAAGGGCCTCGGCGTCGAGATCGCGATCGACGACTTCGGCACCGGCTATTCGTCACTGAACTACCTCCGCCGTCTGCCCGCAGACGTGCTGAAGGTCGACCGCTCGTTCGTGACCGAGGTCGACCACGACGAGCGCGAGGCTGCGATCGTGCGTGCCGTCGTTCACGTCGCGCAGGCGCTCGACATGCACGTGGTGGCCGAGGGCATCGAGCGACTCGAGCAGTCGGTGGTGCTGGCGGAGATCGGTTGCGAGACGGCGCAGGGCTACTACTTCTCGCGGCCGCAGGACGTGGCGACGATTGAACGGTTCGTCCGAGAGCGCCAGGGCCCCTCTGCTCGCGCCGCCTGACGCTCGGGCTCTGACCGCGTAGCGGGCGACGCGCCCGCTGTCAATCGGGGACGCACTCTATATTCCGGAAATATTAGTCCGGAAATTTATTGACAGAAATAATCATCTTTCGTACAGTGACCACCGCCACGGATGGCAGAGGCACTTGCGAAAGGATTCGCTATGAGCGTCAAGCGCGGGACGTCCTGGACCTAGGCTCCAGCCCAAGGTAGCGACCGGCTACACGGACGAGGCCCCCGCAAA
>JBBDXH010000006.1:0-9752 GCA_040902395.1 Dehalococcoidia bacterium | reverse complement strand
TGCGGGGGCGCCCCGGCGGCGTCGAGCCGCGACATGCCGGGCACGGCGTTGGCGGCGGCGCGCGCGGCAAGCGCGTCGAGGCCGTCGCGCTCGTCGTCGCCGAGCGCGACGATCAGCTTGCCGGTGTGCGCGAGCCGGACGGAGTGCGTCGCGCACCACGCGGTGAGCAGCCGGTTGCCTGCGAGGCAGAGCCGGTGCTTGAGCGATCCCGTCGCGTAGAACATGCCCGCGTGCACGATCCCGGTGTTGTGCGAACTGGTCTCGCGCGCGAAGGACTCGTGGCGCTCGACCACGATCACCGCGCGCGTCGCCGCGAGCCGCCACGCCACCGCCAGCCCGACGACGCCCGCGCCGATCACGACGACGTCGGCGTCCACGCGGCTCGCCCCCGTCTCGTCGGACTCGCGCCCGGCACTCGCGTTCGCCGTCACGTCGCGCCTCGCTTCCTTCCGAGGCTCCCACGCGCGGGAGCGACGCGCACGCTCGGGCTACGATCGCTCGACGCCGCTCCCGGCCCGCGACGAACGGATCCCCGCATGACACCGCGCCGTTTCGCGATCCTCGTGACGCTCATGGCCGCGAGCGCACTCCTCTTCGCAGCGTGCTCGGACGAGGACTCGCCGGCGGCGGCGACCCCCACGACGGCCGCCACCGCGGCTCCGGCCGCGGCGACGCCGGCCGCGTCCGCGACCGCAGACGGCTCGCCCTCGGCGACGCCGGCCGCGAGCCCGCCCCTCGTCCCGCTCACCGCCGAAGCGATCCGCTTCGTGCCCGCGCTGGAGGGCCGCGTCTTCGACCGCCCCGTCGAGTTCGGCGCATACCCGCCGGGCTCGGGCGCCGACACGGGCGCGAGCGTGTACGTCGTGGAGCAGGACGGCGTCGTGCTCGGCTTCCACGCCGGAGCTGAACAGACGCTCCTCGATCTCCGCTCGCGGGTGAGCCGGGACGGCAACGAGGAGGGGCTGCTCTCGTTCGCGCTGGACCCGGAGTTCACGGAGAACGGCCACGTGTGGCTGTACTACTCCGTCGCCGGCGGCGAGCGGCGCACCCGGCTCGCACGGTTCAGCGCGGACCTCACCGCCGGCGGCGTGATCGATCCCGCGAGCGAGCTGGTGGTGCTCGAGCAGCCGCAGCCGTACGCGAACCACAACGGCGGCGCGATTCGCTTCGGCCCTGACGGCATGCTGTACCTCGGGCTGGGCGACGGCGGCTCGGGCGGAGACCCGCAGGGGAACGGTCAGAACCTCGAGACGTTGCTCGGCAGCATGATCCGCATCGACGTGCGCAACGCCACCGCGAACGCGCCGTACGCCGTCCCAGGCGACAACCCGTTCGTGGACGAAGGCAGTGCACGTCCCGAGATCTGGGCGTACGGGCTCCGCAACCCGTGGCGCATGGCGTTCGACCCACAGTCGGGCGAGCTCTGGCTCGCGGACGTCGGCCAGAACGCGTGGGAGGAAGTCGACGTGATCGAGCGCGGCGGCAACTACGGTTGGAACCGCACCGAGGGCCTCGAATGCTTCCGACCGCCGTCCGGTTGCGATCAGGCGGGCCTCGTCCCGCCGGTGGCCGTGTACTCCCACGACGCCGGTTGCTCGGTGAGCGGCGGCTTCGTCTATCGCGGCGAGGCAGTGCCGGCGCTACGCGGGCACTACGTCTACGGCGACTATTGCTCGGGAGCGCTGTGGGCAATTGACGTGAGCGAACGCGGCGAGCCGATCTCGCTGGGCTCCGTGGACGGTCAGATCGCGAGCTTCGGCCTCGATGCCGCCGGCGAGCTCTACGTGCTCGTGTTCGGCGGAGCGATCCTGCAGATCGTCCCGGCGTGATCGCCCGACACGACGGAGCGCAGATGAGGTGCTCGACGAGCTGTCGAGTCCATCCGGCATGCCATATCCCGGCCAAACCCTGTTCCAGTCCAGCCGGCCGATCGTTGCCGCGAGCGGACCGAGATCTCCGCTGGCCCCGGGTGACCAGGCCCGCGCCGCACGATGTCGAGCACGGAGCCACCGACGGACCTGAGTCAGAGCGGCCAATCGACCCCGTGGAGCTCGAGGAGAGGAGCGCGCCATAAGAGCGCGACGAAGGAGCCCAGGAGCAGGGTCGCCGTAGCGCCCCAGAGGAAGAGCAGGCGCGAGACCGTAGCCTCGAGTCCGGCGGGGCGCCTGGCCGAGAGCAGGACGAAGGCATTGACGGTGACGACGCCAACAAAGAGGAACAGGCCGGTGATGAAGCCCCAGGCGGAGGCGGCTCCGTAGCCGACGAGGAGCGTGAGCAGCGCGAGCGGGAGCACGGGGATGAGCAGCCCGACAAGGCCCGGGCGGGAGAGGTCTCGGCGTCGACCCTCGGCGACGATGCGGGAGGCGCGTTCGTCCTCGGTGTTGCGCATGAGGGCGACGGCATCGCCCGGGTCGAAGGGGCGCGGGTGCGGCGCACCGGCAGTGGTGCGGGCGACGACGGGTTGCCACGCGACTCGCTTCCAGGCGATGAGGACGAGCGCGGAGATCGCAAGGAGGACGCCGGCGGAAGCGGGCCAGGGAGCCTGCGCGAATGGGTCGCTCTCGGATGCGAGCACGCGCGCGGTGAGGCAGGCGCGCGGAACGGGTTGGCCGACGGCGGCGACGACCCAGCACTCATCATCGACGAGCCGGACGGCCTGGCCGGGGTAGCGGTTGGACTCCCACGCGATCGTGCGGGTCTCACCCGCGGCGTCCAGGAGGACGGCCCGTTCAGTGACGGTGCGCTCGACTTCGGCGCAGGCAAGAAGCGGCAGTGCGAGGGCGAGGATCAGCGCGACGAAGCCCGGGCGGACGAGGGATCGGGGCGGTCCGTCGGTGAGCACGCGGTCAGCCTACGCGAGCGGCGAGGAGCCACGCCGGCACCGCGGGGACTCGGATCCACCGGAGGTAGCCGGCGGCGGCCGGCCGGACCGCCGTGAACCTGCCGCAGTAAGCGGATTCGTGCGATGGGTAACCCGGCCTACGTCCACGCACTTGCCCGTTCGCGTCTCGCACATCGCGATGAAGTCGCGCTGGAGTCCGATCTCCGGACTGCCCGAGCGCTCGGGCTCGGCGCTCTCTCTTGCGACGTAACCGAGGCGGCCGCCGTGATCGCCGCGAGTGCGAACAGGGCGACCCGGTCGTCGAGACGGATCAGGAGCACAGGGACATCGGAGTCCTCTGGACTGTGCGTGGCACCTCCATGGAGTTGACGGTCATCCCACGATGCAGCATCTCAGCAATCGCGAGCGCTTGCACAAACGACAGCTATGGCGGGCGGCAACTGCGGTGGAGCCGCGGCGAGGGCTTCGAATGCTTCGAGCTGCCTTCCGGTTGCGATCAGGAGGGCACATCGCGTCGGTGGCCGTGTACTCCAACGATGCCGGCTGCTCGTTGAGCGGGGGCGTGGTCTATCACGGCGAGGCAGTGCCGGCGCAGCGCGGGCACTCCGTCTGCGGCGATGGGGTGGGCCGGGCGGCAAGGGCTGCGTTGCGATACCGTCCCGCCGATGATGCCGGTGCTGATCGCCTTGTTCGCCGTGTACGTCGTGGCCACGCTCTGGCAGGGGCGGCGCACCGTCGCGGCCGTCGACCCGGCGCTGCGTTTGCGGGAGGCGCGCACGCTGCTGATCGTCGTCTCGCTCGGCGTGCCGCTGGCGGTGGCGTTCATCCTGGCGGCGTGAGCCGATTCGCCGGGCACATCGGCTCGGAGCAACGACCGAAGCACCGCGGAGCCGCTCCATGACCACACGAGACGAGATCGTCGAAGCCATCCGCGCGGTTGACGCGCGCATCGACGGGCTGCGCGAGCGCATCCTCGCGCGACCCGACGCGCCGCTGCCGGAGGGCACGTGGTGCGTGCGCGACGCGCTCTCGCACCTCGCGGCGCGCGCGAACGGCGTGGCCCGCGTGGTCGCGCGCGCCGCGCCCCGCGCGAGCGGTGCACCGCCGGCGCCGCCCCCCCGTGGGATCGACGAGATCAACGCCGGCCAGGTCGAGGAGCGCAGCGATCGGACGGCTGCGGAGCTGCTCGCGGAGATCAGCGCCGGCCACGCCGCGGCGATCGCCGCGCTCGCCGGCGTCGACGATGCAACGCTCGCGCAGGAGATCCCGATGGGCTTCCGCCCGGGCGACATCGCCGTCGCTGACATGACCCTCCGCGGAGGGCCCGGCCACGACGGCAACCACCTCGACCAGGTGGAGGCGGCGCTCACTCGCTCGTGATGCGGCCGGCGCTCCCGGCGCCTCGCCGTTTGACGGTCGGAGCCGACCGCTCGGATACTGTCTGCCTCATGGAGACGCAACGCCCCGCTCCCGGCTTCGTCACTCCCGCCCGCGCGCGTCGCGCGGGCACGCACCTCCTCGCCCTTACCTAGGCGGTCCTTCCCGCGGGGGAGGGATCGCCGTCGCCCGCGTCGCGGGCACCGCACATACACTCGCCACCGCTCGCGCGCACGTTCACGAACTCGCGCGCCCGCGCGGTCCGTGCCGGGAAGACGAGAGCGATGACCACCGAACCGAGAACGGAAATCGAGCGCTATCGACCGAACGAGGTCGAGCCGCGCTGGCGCGAACGCTGGGAGCGCGACCGCCTCTACCGCACCCCCGACCATGTGGACGGGCGGCCGAATCGCTACCACCTGACGATGTTCCCGTACACGTCGGGCGACCTCCACGCGGGTCACTGGTGGGCGATGGCGCCGTCGGACACGTTCGCGCGCTACTACCGCATGCGCGGCTACAACGTGCTCTTCCCCATGGGCTTCGACGCCTTCGGATTGCCCGCGGAAAACGCGGCGATCAAGGGCGGAGCGCACCCGAAAGACTGGACCGACCTCAACATCGCGCGCATGCGCGGTCAGCTCAAGACCATCGGCACGATGTTCGACTGGGAGCGCGAGGTAAACACGAGTTCGCCGGATTACTACCGGTGGACACAGTGGTGGTTCGCCCAGTTCTTCAAGCACGACCTTGCCTACCGCAAGCACGCCGCCGCGAACTTCTGTCCTTCGTGCAACACCACGCTCGCGAACGAGCAGGTGATCGGCGGCCGCTGCGAGCGCTGCGACACCGCGGTGGAGCAGCGCGAGATGGAACAGTGGTTCTTCCGCATCACGCAGTACGCGGACGAGCTGCTCGCGAACGATGCGCTCGAGTGGCCCGAGCACGTGAAGCTGATGCAGCGCAACTGGATCGGCCGCTCCGAGGGCGCGGAGGCGGCATTCCGGCTCGACCCGCCGGCGCCGGACGGCACGGCCGAGCTCCGCGTCTTCACGACGCGTCCGGACACACTGCACGGCGTGACCTTCATGGTGCTCGCGCCCGAGCACCCGCTGGTCGCCGCGCTGGTGACGCCCGAGCAGCGCGCCGCCGTCGACGCGTACGTCGAGCAGACGCGCCGCACGACCGAGATCGAGCGACAGTCCACCGAGCGTGAGAAGACCGGCGTCTTTACCGGCGCCTACTGCGTCAGCTACCTGACCGGCGAGCGCGTCCCCATCTGGATCGCCGACTACGTGCTGGCGACGTACGGCACCGGCGCCGTGATGGCCGTGCCCGCCCACGATCAGCGCGACTTCGAGTTCGCTCGCAAGTTCGGGCTGCCGATCAAGGTCGCCGTGTCCCCGCCCGCCTGGACCGGCGGCGAGCTTTCTGAGGCCTTCCTGGGCAACGGGCCGCTGGTGAACTCCGGGAGCTTCGACGGCGAGCCGTCGGAGCAGGCGAAGCAGTCGATTACGGACCGCATGCTGGCGTCGAACCGGGGGGGCCCCCGGGTGCAGTACCGGTTGCGCGACTGGCTGATCTCGCGCCAGCGCTACTGGGGCGCGCCGATCCCGATCGTGCACTGCGACGACTGCGGCCCGGTGGTCGTCCCCGACGACCAGCTGCCGGTCGAGCTGCCCTACGACGTCGAGTTCCTGCCGACAGGGCAATCGCCGCTGTCGCTGTCCGAGGCGTTCGTGAACACGACGTGCCCGGACTGCGGTCGTCCCGCCCGGCGGGAGACCGACACGATGGACACGTTCATGTGCTCGTCGTGGTACTTCATGCGCTACCCCGACCCGCACAACTCAGAGGCCGCGGTCTCGCGCGCGCGCACCGCGGACTGGCTCCCCGTCGACCAGTACACGGGCGGCTCGGAGCACGCGGTCATGCACCTGCTCTACGCCCGCTTCTTCTACAAGGTCGCGCGCGACCTGGGCATCGTGCCGGGCGACGAGCCGTTCACGCGCTACTTCAGCCAGGGTCAGATCCTCGGGCCGGACGGCCGCCGCATGTCGAAGTCGCGCGGCAACGTCGTCGCCCCGGACGACCAGGTGCAGCGGTGGGGCGCCGACACGTTCCGCGCGTACCTCATGTTCCTGGGCCCGTGGGACCAGGGCGGGCCGTACGACGTCGACGGCATCGTCGGCGTGAGCCGCTGGCTGCATCGCGTGTGGACCGTGGTCATCGACCCGCCCGCGCTGGTGGACCGGCCGGAGGGCGACGATGCGCGTGAACTGCGCCGCCTGGTGCACGAAACCGGCCTGCGCGTCACGCGCGACCTCGAGCACTTCGCGTTCAACACGATGCTCGCCGCGCTGATGGAGTTGACCAACCACCTCCAGCGCCTGCGCGACGCCGGCGAGGCGGATGCAAGCGCGTGGAACGAGGCAATCGAGCGGCTCGTGCTCATGCTCGCGCCGCCATGCCCACACGTCGCGGAAGAGCTCTGGGCGCGCATCGGCAGGCCGTACTCCGTGCACCAGCAGTCGTGGCCGGAGTTCGACGCTGCGCTGGCGCGCCGCGACACGATCCGCATCCCCGTACAGGTCAACGGCAAGGTCCGCGCGCACATCGAGATCGCCGCGGACGCCGACGAGGCGACGGCGCAGGCGGCCGCCGACGCCGACGAACGCATCCAGGAACTGGTCGCCGGCAAGCAAGTCCGACGCGTGGTCTACGTGCCCGGTCGCCTGCTCAACATCGTCGTCACGTAGCGCCCACGGCACATCGTTGGACGCACAGCCCGCCTCCACCGATCCGGCGCGCGGCGCGAACGACGGCCGCGCGCGTACGCGGATCTCGCGGGCGATCTTCGCGCTCGCCGCGTGCCTGCTGCTCGTCTCGGCATGCGACGACGACACGCCCGCGCCTCTCCCACCGTCCGCCACGCCGATCACGATCCAGACGGCGGACGGCATCTCCCTCGACGGCCGCCTCTTTGCGTCCCGCTCCCCCCACCTGATCGTCTTTCTGCACGAGTACCGCGGTGACCAGAGCGACTGGTACGGACTCGCGCGCTCGTTCGCGAACGGCGGCCGGGCCGCGACGCTCACCGTGGACTTCCGCGGATACGGCCTGTCGGAGGGCGAGCGCACCACCGACGAGATGCTCGTGACGGACGTGCGGGCCGCGGTGGCCCACGGGCGCACGCTCGGCTATCGCTCGATCGTGCTGATCGGTGCATCGATGGGCGGCACTGCGGCGATCATCGCCGCCTCCGCAGATCCGGAGATCGAGGGCGTGATCGCGCTCTCACCCCCTGCGCGCTTCGACGCGCTGGACGCGATCGCCGCGATCCGAGAGCGCAAGCCGCTGTTCGCCGTGATCGCCGCACGCAACGACGAGTCGGCCGTGGACTCCATGCGCATGCTCGCCGAGGCGGCAGGCCTGATCCCGCGTTATCGCGTCGAGGTCGGCGGGGAGGCGCACGGCACCGCGCTGCTCACATCGACCGCCGGTACCGACGTCCGACGCCGCATCGACGCCATGCTCACCGAGATCTGGGACGCGCCGTAACCGGGGCGCAGCCTATTGGTCGTCGTCGTCCGGGCGGACGGTCGGGTCATCGTCGAGCGGCGCGTTCGCGAAGTCATCAATCAACGGTCGTTGCGAGGGTGACGGCATGCGCCCGCCGGGCTGGCGCCGGAGCAGGTTCTCGAACTCGTCCGGCTCGTCTACGCGCTGGCGGTAGAGCGGGACCGGCTGGCGGCGCCCGTCTGTCACGCCCGGGATGGGGTCGTCGTCGAATCCGGCGTCGTCCGCGAACGCTTCGTCGTCGGGGTCCTCGCCGCCGGCGAGGAAGGGCGCGCGCATCTCGGGAGCCGCCGTCCGGGGCTCGCGCTCGGGTTCGAGTTGGCGGATGCCGGAGTCAACCGAGCGCACGAACGCCTCCAGCTGGCGCCGCAGTCGGCTGAGCAGCTCGCGGGCGTAGTCGTCGGCGGCTTCCATCTGCTGGCGCGCGAGATCGCGCGACTGATCGAGGCGCGACTGCATGTCCGCGTTCGCCTGCTGCACCCGCTCCTCGAGGTGCCGCTGGGTCTGCACGGCGAGTTCCTCCGCGCGCCGGCGCGCGCCCTCCGTGATCTCGTGTGCTTCAACCAGCCGCGCCGCCTGATCCTCGGCACGCGCGAGCACGATCCTTGCCTCTTCCTCGGCCTCGCGCGCCACCTCCTCGCGGTGGAGCACCATTTCCTGCGCCTCGCGTACCTCTTCGGGAATCGCGATGCGCATCTGGTCGATGATGTCCAGCAGCCGCCGGCGGTCGAGGATCGCGCGGTTGCCGATCGGCATCTTCTGGGCGCCCGCGACCAGCTCCTCCAGCCGATCGACCAGGTGCATGAGATCCATGGCTACCTCCCGCGGCCCGCTCGTCTCCGACCGGCTAGCGGCGATCGGCGAACTTCTTGAGCAGCGCCTCGTTCACGGCCTGCGGCACGAGGTCGCTCACGTCCCGCGCGAACCCGGCGAGTTCGCGGATGCGCGTCGCGCTCACGAAGAGATGCTCGGCAGCGGTCATCATGAAGACCGACTCGATATCGTCCGCCATCTTGCGGTTCATCAGTGCCATGTCGAACTCGACGTGGAAGTCGGTCACCGCGCGCAGTCCGCGGACGAGCGCCTTCGCGCCATGCGCGCGCGCTGCCTCCACCGTGAGGCCCGAGAACTGGATCACGGACACGTTGTCGATGTGCTTCACGGCCTCACAGAAGAGTGCCACGCGCTCCGCGGTGCTGAACAACGTCGACGAACTGTCGGCGACCGCGACGATCACGCTGTCGAAGACCGCGGCCGCCCGCGTCACGATATCCAGGTGCCCATTCGTAGCCGGGTCGAAGCGGCCCGGGTACATGGCGATCGTCATCCAGACTCTCCTCGTTCCGTTGCTGTTCCTGACCGGTACACCGCGACCGCGCCCTCGCCCTGCCGGCGATCTCGCCAGAGGCTTCGTCCGGCCAGGCTCGCGGGTGGGGCCTCGCGCGCCGAGTGCTCGACGACGACCGTCGCGGCGTCCGCGAGCGCGCCGGTGAGGGCCCGCTCGATTGCGCTCCACGAGGTCGCGTCATGATAGGGGGGATCGGCTAACACGAGCGTGTGGGCGCCGTCGCCACTCGCCCGCCAGCGCTCGACCTGTCTGCGCTCCACCCGCGCGTGGTCCGTGAACCCCGTGCGCTCGAGGTTCGCGCGCAGCGCCTCACACGCGCGCGCGTCGCTCTCCACGAACGTGCACCGCTCGGCGCCGCGCGAGAGCGCCTCGATCCCGAGCGCACCGCTGCCGGCGTAGAGATCCAGCGTGTCCGTGAAGTCGACGCCCGCGGCCTCGAGCATTGAGAACAGCGCCTCGCGCAGCCGGCCGGCGGTCGGCCGCGTGCCCCGGCCGCGGGGGGCGCGCAGCTCGATGCCGCGCGCAGAGCCCGCAATCACGCGCATGTGCACCGGCTACGGGGTCGCCGTCGCGGTCGGGGTCGGCGCGGGGGTCTCGGTCGCGGGC
>JBBDXH010000005.1:7693-9798 GCA_040902395.1 Dehalococcoidia bacterium | reverse complement strand
TGCCGTCCGCGCCGAACCGCTCGAGCGGCGCGGGCGGCGCGCACGGCTGCGAACGCCGATCGCGCACGCCGGTGCTCCCACCCTGCGCACGCGCTACGGGAAGATGCCCTGCGCTACGTAGCTGCTCGCCACTCGCTCGATGGCGAACACGAACGCCGCCGTGCGCAGGTCGCCGAGCGCGCGTCGATCTCGCAGCTCGCGTAGCTGCCAGTACGCCGTCACCATCGTTTCCTCGAGCGCATCGCGCACGAGCTCGATCTCGCGCGAGCCGCCCGTCACCGCCTTGCGCTCCGGGATGGGCACCGCGCGCCCGATCAGCCGCTCGACGGCGGCGACCGTGCGCTCCGCACGGCTTTCGTCGTTGCGGCGCGTCATGCGGTCGAAGCTCACGTGCGAGAGGTTCTTCAGCCACTCGAAATACGAAACCGTGACCCCTCCCGCGTTGAGGTAGAGGTCCGGGATCAGCAATACGTCGCGAGCCTGCAGGACCGCTTCGCCGTCGGGGTGCACGGGACCGTTCGCGGCCTCCGCGATCACCTTCGCGCGGATGCGCGGGGCGTTTGCCCTGGTGATCACGTTTTCCAGCGCGGCCGGCACGAGCACGTCACAGTCGAGCTCCAGCGGCTCCTCGGGCGGTGCGAGCGTGCGCGCGCCCGGGAAGTCGAGCACTGAGCCCGACTCTCGGCGATGCGTCATGACCGCGTCGACGTCGAGCCCGTCGGGGTTGTGGATCGCGCCTTCGCGTTCGGCGATGCCGACGATCACGGCGCCCGCCTCGGACAGGCAGCGCGCGGCGTGGTAGCCGACGTTGCCCAGCCCCTGCACCACGATCCGCTTGCCGCCGATCCCCGGCTCGAGTCCGCGCTTCCGCATGTCTTCGACATCTGACAGTGCTTCGCGGACGCCGATCGAAACGCCCCGGCCCGTCGCTTCGACGCGCCCGGGGATGCCGTGCAGCGCCAGCGGCTTGCCGGTGACCGACGCGAAGGAGTCGAGCTCGTTCGGGTGCAACGCCTGGTACGTGTCCGCAATCCAGGCCATCTCCTCTTCTCCGCTGCCGTAGTCCGGCGCCGGGACGTCCACCGACGGACCGATGAAGCCCTTGCGTGAGAGTTCGGCGGTGTAGCGACGCGTCACTCGCTCACGGAACCCGGGACTCGACGTGTGCGGGTCGATGCGCACGCCGCCCTTCGCGCCGCCGAATGGCACATCCACGAGGGCGCACTTGAACGTCATGAGCGCGGCGAGCGCCATCACGTGGTCCAGGGTGACGTCCGGGCTGTAGCGGATGCCGCCTTTCGTGGGGAGGCGATGCTGGCTGTGTTCGACGCGGAACCCGTGTACGACCTGGATGGCGCCGTCGTCTGCGCGCACGGGGAAGGCGACCTGGTAGACGCTGTTGCATTGCTTCACCTGCTCGAGCAGGCCGGCATCGAATGACGTCAATGCGGCCGCGCGATCGAAGTACCGGGAGACGTCGGCGAACATGCTGTGCTCGGGCTCGCTCATCGTCAGCCTTTCGTTCCGTTCGCGGTGTCCGCGGACCAGCATGCACGATCGCGTCGGCCGGGTCGCGCGCGAGCGCGCTTGACCGCGGCCGGAGCGGGTCGGAGATTGGGCACCGTGATCACCATCGCGGCGACCCGCCGCGCGATCCGGGAGGACCGATGGCAGCACTCGAAATCCGTGCAGAGTGGCCGGGGCGCGTGGCCGAGATTCACGTCTCGGCAGGTGACAGCGTCGTCGTGGACCAGGAACTGGTCACGATTGAGTCGATGAAGATGTTGACGCCCGTGCCGTCGCCGGCAGTGGGGATCGTGCAGGCGATCGCCATCGCGATCGACGACTTCGTCGACGAGGGTGCCGTGCTGATCACGCTCGAGGCGTAGCGCCTCCCCCGCCGGGTCCCACCCGCGATCGCCGCGTCCGGCGCTGCGCCGGCGCTCCGCGCCGGGCACCCGCATCCCGCTGGTGCGCCGGCGTTCGCCTTCGCCGCTCGTCGCGGTTCACGCCGTACGCGTCCCGCTGCCGTCGATGCGCCCGCGCGACGGGGCGCGTGAGCGTGGGCGCGCAGGAACGCAGACGCGCCCGCCGGGGAGGGGCCC
>JBBDXH010000005.1:0-7683 GCA_040902395.1 Dehalococcoidia bacterium | reverse complement strand
CCCCCCCCCCGGGGGGCGCGTCTGATGTCGAGCTCTGGCTTGATCCCCGACGCGTCCGCGGGTGCGGAGGGCGGCGGGCGGCGGGAGCGGCTAACTGGCCTTCTTCAGCATCGGCAGGCCGGTGCGCGTGTTCTCGGACACCTGGAATCCGATGGGCAACGCTTCGAGGCCTTCGCCCGGCTTCTCGGCCTTCGCGAAGTAGTAGATGCGTTGTTGGCGCCCGCCCCTCAGCGTGACCTCCTTCGAGTGGAGGTAGTAGGTCTGCCCTTTCGAGTTCCTGGTCACGAATGCCATCCACGGTTCCTCTCTGCATGGCCGATGACCGGAGTCTGGAGAGTGTCCACCGGGCATCTACAGATTGGGTACCACGTGGACAACCAATTAGGCAAGTGCATATGCAGGTTCGCGATGAGGCGGAATCGGGCATCGCACGCTCCGGTGTGGTGGCCGGCCGCTCAACGCCGATCGCGATACTCCCATCCCGGCTGCCACTCGTACGGTGCGCTGAGCGCGTCCGCGATCGAGACGCCCGTGAACAGGTGCTCCAGCCCCACATGCGTGGCGAAGTGGCCGATGACGCAGATCCGCCCGTCGGGGAAGCGGCGCCGCATGTCGGCGACGTACTCCGCGACGCGCGCGGTCGCCTCGCGATAGCTCTCGCCTCCCGGGAACGGCTCGTCGACGTGGCGCAGTCGCACAGCATCGATCACGCCGCGCGGTTGGCAGGTGAGCGCGCCGTAGTCGATCTCGCGCAGCCGCTCGTCGCACTCGATCGGCAGGTCGCGCGACGCGAACGCCAGTTCGGCGGTGCGGCGCGCGCGTCCCAGGTCGGAGGCGAACACGCCGTCGAAGTGCTCGCTCGCGCGGCGCGCGCCGAGCGCGCGCGCCTGCGCCTCGCCGGCGGGCGAGAGGTCCGTCTCGGAGTGGCCGGACGCGAGTCCGGCCTCGTTGTCGAACGTCGTGCTGTGCGTCTCGAAGATGATCGTCAGGGGCATGGCGGCGTCACCTCCCGCGCAGGACTGGTGCTGCCTCACGCGCGCGCTGTCATACGCGCGGCCGGACGCCGCGCGGCCGGGCGGAATCGCTCCGCCAGCCGGCCGGCGATCGCGTCGCCGCATGAGATGCGTGGCGTGCGTTAGCTCTCCAGCCAGAGGCGCGAGTACACCTCGGTTGGCCCGCCGTAGCCGCGTGTGGCCACAATGCCGTTCACGCGCGGCTGGTAGGCCGTCCACGCCGTGCCCGCGCCGAGCGGCGTGGGCAGATAGAACATCATCTCGGCGTTGCGCCGCTGGATGTCGTGCACCTGCTGGAGCCGCGCCTCCTGATCGAACTCGATGGCCTGCTTGGCCCGCAGCTCCTTGATTGCAGGGTCATCGACCTTGCCGGCGTTGGACGACGCGTCGCTGAAGTAGCGATCGACGAAGCCCGAGACCTCCGGGTACGCCGGCGTGATGCCCATCGCGATGCCGTTGAAGTTCCCCGCACGCGTCTGCGGGAAGTACGTCGACGCGTAGTCCTGGAGGTCGGTGGTCACGCTCAGCCCCGCCTCGGCGAACCAGTTGCCGATGGCTTCGGCGGTGCGGTCGAAGGAGACGCCGTAGCGGGTGGGCGAGTACTGCCACTTCACCGGCGTGTCCAGGCCGCCCGCCGCCTCGAAGAGCTTCCTCGCCTCCGCCGGGTCGTACTGGAAGAACCGCGCCGACGGTCCCTGGGCCGCCGACTGCGGGTCGAGCCACCATTGACCGAGCGTGACCGAGACGATGTTGTTCCACGCTTCAGAGGGGTTGAGGCCGGCACCCTTGAGCGCGGCGACGTTGTAGGAGAGCTCCATGATCGCGTTGCGGTCGAGCGCCATGGACGCGCCCTGCCGGTAGCGCTCGTCGCGCCACGGCGCGTCCGGATCCTTGTCGGGCGGGCCAAAGAAGAGGTAGGCGACGCCGCCGTTGACCTCGCCGACCCATTGCCAGTCGGCGTGCTGCTTCTTGAGGTCGACGACGTCGTCCGCGATCACGGCGAGCACGTCGAGGTTGCCGGCTTCGAACTGCGCCCGCGCGTTCGCGTACTCGGGGATGATCGCGTTGTCGATGGCGTCGAGGTACGGCACCCCCGTCTCGTAGTAGTCGGGGTGCTTCTCGAACTGGAAGCGTGACGACGCCTGGTATGACTTCATCACCCACGGGCCCGTGCCGATCGGTGTGATCGTCGGCTGAAATCCACTCTCCGCCTCGGTCGGCATGATCCAGAGGTTGTTCCCGTCCGCGAGGTTCTCGAGGAAGATCGGTGACGGTGCGGCCAGTTCGAAGCGGAGCGTCTGGTCGTCCACCGCCTCGGCCTTCACGACCTGCTCGACCGCCGAGGCGTTCACAGAGTCGGGCGCCGTCAGCCGTTCCCAGCTGTACATGACGTCCCCTGCGACGAGCTCGCGCCCGTTCACCGGCGCGAGGTTGTGGAACTTCACGCCCGGTCGCAGCTTGACGATCCACACCTGACCGTCCGGTGCCTCGTAGCCGCTCGCGACGTCCGGTATGAGCGGTCGGTCGTACGGGTTGGTGTCGGGCGCGACATCGACCTTGAACAGCCGGCTGTACGCGTAGGCGGCGACTGCCTTCGTCCATGCGCTCCCGCTGCCGTACGGGTCGAGCGTGGGCGGGTCGCCGGTGCTCGAAACGCGGTAGGTGCCGCCGGGCTTCGGCCCGGTGGCAGCGGCCGCGGTGGCGGCTGTCGTCGCGGCCGGCGCTGCGGTCCCGGCCGCCTCGGTCGCGGCCGGCGCGGCGTCGTCGTCCCCGCCGCCACAGCCCACGAGCGCGGCGCCGGCGAGTCCCGCGCCGCCGATCGCTGCACCGCGCAGCACCGCGCGCCGGCTCACGCGCTGCCGCCGCCAGTAGTTTTGTCGCTCTTCCACAATGCCCTCCGGATTCACTCACGCGCACGCGCACGTTAGAGATTGGGCCTGTTATAACAGGTTCCCCTGGTCTCTATTCGCATCCCGTGTCGACGGTTGGGAGGCCTTCATGCCGTCAGCGCTCGACGGAATCCGCGTGCTCGACTTCGGTCGGATCCAGCAGGGGCCGTTCGCCGGCGTGCTGCTTTCCGACATGGGCGCGGACGTGATCAAGATTGAGGAGCCCGGCGGCGAGGCACGCATGGGCTCGGATGAGCGCGGGTTCTCGGGCATGTACGAAGCGAACAACCGCGGCAAGCGCAGCATCACGGTCAACCTGCGCGACGACGCCGGGCGCGATGTGATCCGCCGCCTGATCCCCTCCACCGATGTCGTGCTCGAGAATTTCCGGCCCGGTCGCATGGAGCAGTGGGGCATCGGCTACGAGGACCTGAAGCGGATCCGCGAGGACATCATCTTCGCGTCGGCGTCGGGCTGGGGGCGCAACGGGCCGTGGGGCACGCGCGGTGGGTACGACCACGTCGCGCAGGCGTTCTCCGGGGTGATGAGTGAGCAGGGGGGCGGGCCGGGGCACACGCCGCAGGCGCTGATCGGCGGCTTCGCCGACAGCATCGGCGCGATGATGCTCGCGTACGGCATCGTGACCGCGCTCGTCGCGCGTGAGCGCATGGGCATCGGCCAGCACGTGGACTGTTCGCTGATCGGCGCGATGCTGTCGCTGCAACAGCGCCCGCTCACGATCTTCTTCGGCACGGGCGAACAGGTCGGCTTCGAGTACCGCCGCAGCGCCACGTACACGCACTACGAGTGCCGCGACGGCCGCTACCTCGCCATCGCCGCGAACACGCAGGCGATGTGGGAGCGGTTCTGCGAGGCGGTCGGCCGGCCGGACTGGAAGCAGGACGGGCGCTTCGCGGGGCCGTTCGATCGCGCGCGCGAAAAGGATGCGCTGGTCGCCGAACTCGAGGATCTCTTCCGCACGCGCGATCAGCGGCAGTGGATGGACCTGCTCGCCGCGCATGACGTCCCCTACGGCCCCGTGCTCGAGTACGCGGAGGTCGCCGAGCACCCCCAGTTCCTCGAGAACGGCTACGTGCAGGAGATCGACCATCCGGTGTTCGGGCGCATGAAGACCGTGGGGCCGCCGGTGCACATGAGCGCAACCCCCCCACGCATCCAGAGTGCGCCGCCTCAGGTCGGCCAACACACCGAGGCGATCATGCTCGAACTCGGCTACAGCTGGCCGGAGATTCTGGCCCTGCGCGACCGCGGAGCGGTCTGAGCTCCGGAGCACTCGAGTGACGCGGTGAGGCAGCAAGGGGCGGACGAGATGTTCCGAAACCAGGTCGCGATTGCCGGGGTTGGCGAGACGGACTACTCGCGCGATTCCGGCCGCAGCGAACTGACGCTCGCACTGCAGGCGATCCAGGCCGCGCTCGCGGACGCCGGCATCGCGCCGGACGAGGTCGACGGCCTGATGCGCTGGAGCGTCGACACGAGCGCGGAGTCCGAGATCGCGGCGAACCTCGGGCTGAGCAACCTCTCGTGGTTCGGGGAGATCAGCCAGGCCGGCAACGTCGGCGCGGCGCTGGTGACGGCCGCGGCCGCCGCGATCCACGCCGGCCTCGCCAGCGTGGTCGTCGTCTACCGCGGCGTGAACGGGCGCTCCGGGCGGCGTTACGGACGCGGCGAGGTGACCGGTCGTGGGGGGCAGGGCGGAGCCGCCTTCAGCGAGCCGTTCGGCCTGCTCACACCGCAGCACGGGCTGGCGATGCTCACCCGCCGCCGCATGTACGAGATCGGGACGACGGAGCGTCAGATCGGCATGGTTGCCGTCACCGAGCGCGCGCACGCCAATCGCAACCCACGCGCCACCTTCTACGACCGCCCGCTGACGATCGACGACTACATGGAGTCGCGCTACGTGGTGGAGCCATTCCGGCTCTTCGCATGCTGCCTCGAAACGGACGGCGGGGGAGCGCTGGTGCTGACATCGACGGAGCGCGCGAAGGCCTGCGGCCGCGCGGTCGCGATGATCCGCGCGGCGGCGCAGTGCGGCTACTCCGGCGACCGGTCGTACATCGACACCTCCGCGACCGCGCTCGCGCCACGGCTGTGGGCGCAGGCCGGCCTCGCGCCGAGCGACATCGACGTTGTGCAGATCTACGACCACTTCGCGCCGTTCGTGATCTTCGCGCTCGAGGACTACGGCTTCGTGGAGCGCGGCGAGGGCGGGCCGTTCGTCGAGTCCGGTGGCGCGATGTGGGACGGGGGCGCGCTGCCGGTGAACACCTCCGGCGGGCACCTCTCCGAGGCGTACCTCCAGGGTATGAACCAGCTGATCGAGTCGGTCCGGCAGGCGCGCGGGGAGTCGACGGCGCAGGTGGTAGATGCGCAGTTCTCGTTTGTCGAGACCGGTGCGGGCACCGGCGCGGTGATCCTGGAGCGTGGGTGATGGCCGAGCTGCCGCTGCCGGTGCCGTCTCCGGACAACCAGGCGTTCTGGGATGCGTTGAACGCGGGCGAGCTGCGCATCCAGCGCTGTGCCGCCTGCGGCACGCTGCGGCACCCGCCGCGTCCGATGTGCGCGCACTGCCGCTCCTTCGACGTGGAGTGGGTGCGCATGAGCGGGCGCGGCACCGTTTTCAGCTACGTCGTCACGCATCAGCCGATCCACCCCGCGCTCGTCGATCGCGTGCCGTTCGCCACGGTGATCGTCGAGCTCGAGGAGGGTCCGCGGCTGACGACGAACCTCGTGGACGTGCCGCCCGCGGAGATCGCGATCGGCATGGCGGTCGAGGTCACGTTCCAGCAGGCGAGCGACGAGATCACGCTTCCGCTGTTCCGGCGCAGAGGCACGGCGCCGGGTGCGCGATAACGCGGGCCGCAGTCGCCGGCGACCGGCCCCCGTGGCCCCGAGCGAGCGCGGCACGCCGCGTGTACCCTTACCCGGCCCGATGCGTCCCGCGGGGCGCGACACACGGATTGATGTGAGGAGCGACCGAATCGTGGGAGAGATCAGCGGGGCGGAGATCATCGCCCGTTCCTTGAAGACTCAGGGCCTGGCGACGATGTACGGCGTCGTGGGCATTCCCGTGAGCGGGATCGCCACCGCGGCGCAGCGTGAAGGCATCCACTACTACGGCATGCGGCACGAGATGCCCGCCACCTACGCCGCGCAGGCGACCGGCTACATGACCGGACGCCCCGGCGTCGCGATCGTCGTGTCGGGTCCGGGCGTGCTCAACGCCGCCGGCGCGTACTCGAACGCCTGGTCGAACCGCTGGCCGCTACTGCTGCTGGGCGGTGCGTCCGACTCGAACCGCATGGGCATGGGCGACTTCCAGGAGGCGGAGCAGGTCGCCGCGCTGGCGCCGTACTCGAAGTGGGCGATCCGCGTCGAGAGCATGGAGCGCCTGCCGCAGTACATCGCGGAGGCCTACCGCAAGGCGCTCGCGCCACCGGCCGGCCCCGTCTACCTCGACCTGCCCGGCAACTACATCATGGGCAGCACGGACGAGGACAAGGTCGAGTGGGCGCCGCACGTGCCGAGCCCCCAGCGGCTCCCGTCCGACCCGAAGTCGATCGAGCAGGCGCTCGAGGTGCTCAAGAGCGCCGAGCAACCGCTGATCATCGTCGGCAAGGGCATGGCCTTCGGCCGTGCCGAAGCGGAGATCCAGCGCTTCGTCGAGGCGACGGGCATCCCGTACCTCGCGATGCCGATGGCGAAGGGCGTGATCCCGGACGACCACGACCAGTCGGTCGCGGCCGCGCGCTCATTCGTGCTCCAGAACGCGGACGTCGTCTTCCTCGCCGGGGCCCGCCTGAACTGGCAGCTGCACTTCGGGCTGCCGCCGCGTTTCCGTCCGGACGTGAAGATCATCCAGCTCGACAACAACCCGGGGGAGATCGGCGTCAACGTGCCTGCGGCCGCCGCGCTGATCGGCGACGGCAAGGTCACGCTCGGCCAGCTGCTCGACAAGCTCGATGAGCAGCCCTGGCAGTTCCCCCAGGACTCCGAGTGGCTTCAGACCGTCAGGGCCAACGCGCGTGAGAACGAGGAGCTCGTGTCCGGCATGGTCGGCCACGACGGCGAGCCGATCGGCTACTACACGACGCTCATGGAGGTGAAGAACGCCGCGCCGCGTGACGTGGTCTACGTCACGGAGGGCGAGGGCACGATGGCGATCGCGCGCACCGTGCTCGACACCTACCACCCGCGACACCGCCTGGACGCCGGCTCGTTCGGCTCGATGGGCCTCGGCCACGGCTTCGCCATCGCGGCCGCCGTCGAGAATCCGGGCAAGCGCGTGATCTGCGTGCAGGGCGACTCGGCGTTCGGGTTCGGCGGCATGGAGGTCGAGGTCGCGACGCGCTACAAGCTGCCGATCACGTGGGTGATCGTGAACAACAACGGCATCGGCGGCTCGCCGGTGGAGCGCTTCAAGGGCGAGCACCTCCCGCCGAACGCGCTCACGCCCGGTCTGCACTACGAGAAGGTCATGGAGGGCATGGGCGGCAAGGGCTACTACGCGACGTCCGCGGAGGAGATCCGGGCGGCGCTCAAGGATGCGCTGGCGCTGGACGGCCCTTCGCTGATCCACGTGCCGATCGACCCGGCGTCGAAGCGCAAGCCGCAGAAGTTCGGCTGGCTCGCCGCCCGCGGCTGAGCCGCGAGACGACCGACCAGAAGGGGGCGGCGCGCCACGCGGCGTACCGCCCCCTTGGCTTGTGCGAGCGCGACGCCTGACCTCACCCCTCGCCGCTCCGAGGCGTCCCTTC
>JBBDXH010000004.1:0-1489 GCA_040902395.1 Dehalococcoidia bacterium | reverse complement strand
ATGCGCCCTCGCCTTATCGTCGATCCCCCTCCCGGTTAAACCGGCAGGCTCCTAGTGGCGAGAGCCGCCCGCATGGGCGGCTCTACCTCCTCGCACCGTCGCGGTCGGCGCTACTGGGGGCGGTCGTGAGTGATGCGCTCGGCCTCGGTGCGGCGCAGCTCCCGCGCCTCCTCCGGCGTGAACGTGCTCAAGCATGCGTCGCAGCGGTAGCTGGTCGCGCGGTCCTCGTGCCCCATGTCCCCGGCGGCGTCCCAGCGCGGAACCAACGTGACGTGCGGGCACTGAGCCGCAGTGTGCGCCGGTGCCTCCGCCGCCTTCTTCTTTCCTCGAAGCCTGTCGAGCCAGCTCATCGTTCCTCCTGAAGCCCGCCGTGCAGATCGCGAACGCAGGTGAGCCGGAGCGGCCCGGAACCCGCGCGTCGGTCCTACACGGACTGCGCGCCCTCATGCGGCACGTCGCGGAAGACGGGCGCGGTGGGGCGGTCGCATCATACGGAATAACGCGCGCGCGCTGTTCGTGGTCGGCCGCTCGGCGTCCCCGACTTATGTCGCTCGGGCTCGCCCCTCGGCCTTGCGTCGCGCCTGCTGGCGGCGTCGCAGGTCGCCGGCGCGACGGAGCAGCTCTCGGTTCGAGTCGTCCACGCGCATGTAGTTGTCGCGCCACCACCCGGACTCGTCCCAGGTGAACGGCGTCTGCACGGTCGTGCGTGGATGGCGCGCGTGCTCGAGCAGCTCGAGCCCGTAGCCGACGATCGCCCGCTGCATCTCCGCGTCGTAGGGCTTGCCGGTCGGATTGCCGAGCGGAAAGTCGGTGAAGACGAAGCGCGCCACGCCGCACTGTTCGACGATGTCGCGGGCGGAGCCGAGGATCACCGTAGGGATGCCGTGCGCTTCGAGGTGGCGGGAAACCAGACTCACGGTCTGGTGGCAGACCGGTCAGAGCGGCACCAGCACCGCGACGTCGACGCCATCCTCGCGGCACCACTCGAGCACGCGCGGTGCGTCCTGCTCGATCGTCCGCCGCTGGCTGTAATCCGTCGGCACACCGTAGAAGCGCGAAGCGAGGCTACCGATGCGTCCGTCGGCGGCGTACTCCTGCAACCGGTGCACCGGAAAGAACGAGTCGAGGTCGTCGGTGTGCGTGGCGTCCTTGTCCCACGACCGGTGCTGCGTGTAGAGACGCGCAGGCGGCGGGTCGATCGGCGCGGCGTACGCCTCGCCCGCGGGCAGCGTGTCCGGGTCGGCGTCGGGGCCCGCGTGGCCGCCCTCGATCAGCGAGGCGGTGGTGATCAACGCGGCGCGGCTCGCCGCGAGCGGCTTCGCCGGCGCCGCGAACGGCGCGTCCTCGTGGTGCGCCCAGCGGTACGGATTGCCGTAGCCGTGGGCGAGGTAGTACTCGCGGGACTTGTCGATGTAGCTCACGAAGACGCGGTGTGCGGGGTCGTGAACGTCGTCCATGGCAGTGCTCCTCGCGGTGACGAGGCCACTAG
>JBBDXH010000003.1:3659-9944 GCA_040902395.1 Dehalococcoidia bacterium | reverse complement strand
GGCCGGGCGGTTCGCCGTTGGCCCGAAGCGCCCGTAGCCGGTGCCGTGCGCGACGATGAGTCGCGGGTAGCGCGCCACCAGCGTCTCCGGATCGAGGCCGGCGCGCCTCAACGAGTCGGCGCGCACGTTGGTGAGGAAGATGTCGCTGCCCGCGAGGATGCGCTGGATCACCTCCTGGGCCGCGGCTTTGCCGAGATCGAGCTGGATCGCCCGCTTGCGGTTGTTCGCGAGCTCGAAGCCGGTGTCGAGCGTGGCGGCCGTGGCGTTCAGACGCCGCATCGGATCGGCGGATCCCGCCGGCTCGACCTTGATCACGTCGGCGCCGAAGGTGGCGAGCACCCCCGCCGCCGCC
This sequence comes from Dehalococcoidia bacterium, assembly GCA_040902395.1. Taxonomy (GTDB): domain Bacteria; phylum Chloroflexota; class Dehalococcoidia; order UBA2979; family UBA2979; genus VGNK01. The sequence continues at coordinate 9,592 of JBBDXH010000003.1, read as the reverse complement.
GGCGTCATGATCCAGGTCGCGACTTCCAGCGCGCGAATGCCCGCGAGCGGTCCCGATGCGGTCACACTGTCCCCCGTCCGGCTGCCCGATCCCGACCGCCCGGCGGCCGGTGCTCACTCCCCGCGAAACTGCGCTTGCCGCTTCTCGGCGAACGCCCGGTTCCCCTCGCGCGCGTCCTGGGAGCTCGAGGCGATGCGCGAGTACTCCTGGTACAGGCGCAACCCATCCGGGAGCGCCAGCTCGCGTCCGCGATAGGCGAGCTCCTTGATCAGGCGCGCCGCAATCGGTCCGTTCGCCGCGATCTGTTCCGCCATCTCGCGCACCGTCGGCTCGAGCCGCTCGGGCGGCACGACGTCGCTGACGAGGCCCATGCGCAGCGCCGTCGCGGCGTCGACGAAGCTGCCGGTGAGCAGCAGGCGCAGGGCGTTGCTCATGCCCACCATGTCCGGCAGCCGCAGCGCGCCGTAGCCGTGGAGGATGCCCCACTTGATCTCGGGACAGCCGAACTGGGAGCGATCCGATGCGATGCGGATGTCACAGAAGAGCGCGAGTTCGAGCCCCCCGGCGAGGCAGTAGCCGTCGATCGCCGCGATCGTCGGCTTGCTGCACTCGAGGCCGCGGTCGAAGCTCCGCACGCGGTGTGGTTCCCAGCCCGGACGCCCGGCGCCCCCGCCGAGCTCGTGCAGGTCGTGCCCCGAGGAGAAGGCGCGACCCCCCGTGCCGGTGACGATCACGCACCGCACGTCCGCATCCGCCTCGGCGGCACGCACACCGTCGGCGATCGCGGCGTACATCGCGTTCGTCATCGCGTTCATGCGCTCGGGCCGGTTCACCGTGATCGTGGCCAGCTGGCCGGCCGCCGCGTACTCGATCTCAGGCATGTTCAGTCCGTTCCAGGAGCGCCACCGCGTTCTCACCCAGCCACTTTCGCCTGACCGCATCCTTCAGCGGTAACACCTGCAACTCGTCGACGGCCCGCTTAAACGGGATCATGTTGTCTGTCGCGAACAGCACGCGATCCTGGAGCAGGCTGTTGCCGTGCTGCATGAGCAGCTCCCAACCGGCGCCCGGGGTGCCGATGTACTTCGGCGACACCGCGCCGATCTCGATGTAGACGTTGGCGTGCTTCCACGCGACCGCCACCAGCTCCGGCACCCAGGGCCACCCCCCGTGGTTCGCGACGATCGTGAGATCGGGGAACTCGCACGCGATCTCGCAGAGGTAGAGCGGCCGCCCGAACTCGATGCTGCGGTTGTTCGAGAAGTTGATCGAGGAATGGATGGTGACCGGCACCCCCAGCTCCTGGCACTTCGCGTACATGGCGAAGAAGCGCGGGTCGTTCGCCATCACGCGGTAGGCCCATGGCTGGAGATTGACGCCGCGCATGCCGCGCTCGCGTACCTCGTGCTCGACCACCTGCGCCATGTCGTCGCCGGCGCCGGGGTTCACGGTGCAGTAACCGACGAAGCGGTCCGGATGCTGCTCCACGATGCGCGCGACGGCATCGTTGAGCTCGCGGTAGTCGCCGTCTCCCCACTCGGCCTGCAGCACCGCCCGGTCGACGCCCGCCTCGTCCATCGCGGCGAGCATGTCCGCGACCGTCCGCCCTCCGCCTCGATTCCCCACGTAGATGCGACCGTAGTTGCTGGCGTAATCGCCCTGGGTGCGTGCCGATTCCCCCCGCTCCGATGCCGGTACAGTCACGCGGAAGTCGATGATCATGCCCTGCCCCTTCTCCAGTCACCCGACTGTGCTGTCCTCACGCGGAAAACGCCCGGCGGGCGAACGGTCGCCCGCGCGGCCGGTTGGCGCTGGCGCGCTACAGGTTGTGCGTGCCCCCTCGTAGCCTGGGGTCGAGTACGTCCCGGAGCGCGTCGCCGAACATGTTGATGCCAAATACCACGAGCGAGATCGCCAGCCCCGGGAAGATCGCGATCCACGGCGCGACGAGGAAGTAGCTGCGGCCGACGCCGCTGAGCATGCCGCCCCACGACGGCGCGGGCGGCGGCACGCCGAAGCCGAGGAAGCTGAGCGATGCCTCCGCGAGGATCGCGAAGGCGAGGCCGAGCGTGGCGAGGATGATCATCGGCGCGGTGATGTTGGGCAGGATGTGGCGGGCGAGCACGCGCGTGTCTCGGCAGCCGATACAACGGGCGGCCTCGATGTACGGCGCTTCCTTGGTGGCCAGCACGGCGGAACGCATGACCCGCGAGTTCCCGGCCATCGACGCGATGCCGAGACCGATCATCACATTCAGCTGACCGGGGCCGAGCACGGACATGATCGTGATCAACAGCAGCAGCGTGGGGAACGCCATGATCGCGTCCACCACGCGCTGGATCATGATGTCGAAGACGCCGCCGAAGTAGCCGCTGACCATGCCCAGCAGCGTCGCGCAGACGGTGCCGATCGCGACCGCGCCGAAGCCGACATAGACCGAGACGCGGGCGCCATAGATCACGCGGCTGAGCATGTCCCGGCCGGAGCCATCGGTCCCGAACCAGTGGCTCAGGCTCGGGCCCTGCAGCCGGTTCAGCAGGTCGGTCTCGTTGTAGCCGTACGGCGCCAGCAGGGGAGCGAAGGTGGCGCCCAGGAGCATCACGACGAGGATCATCAGCCCGAAGGCGCCGAGCGGCTTCTGCCGCGCCAATCCGAGCAGGACGGAGATCCGCGAACGCCGCGCGCGCAGCGACGCCAGGCTCGCGGCTCGCCGTTCCGCGACGCCGGTTTCGCGGCCGGACTCACGCGTTGCCATAGCGGATCCTCGGATCGATCGCCCCGTACGCCAAATCGACGATCAGGTTCATGCCAACCACCTGGAGGGCGAAGAACAGGTTGATCGCCTGCAGCATCGGGTAGTCGCGCGTTCTGATCGCCTCGACGGCGTAACGCCCGATGCCCGGCAGTCCGAAGATCACCTCGATAATCACCGCTCCGCTCAAGACACCCGGCAGGAAGTTCCCGATGATCGTGATCACGGGAATGATCGCGTTCCGCAGCGCATGCCGGAGGATGACGGTAGAGTTCGCGAGGCCCTTTGCACGCGCTGTGCGAATGTAGTCTTCGCGCAAGACTTCGAGCATCATCGCCCGGGTCATGCGGATCACGCTGCTCCATCCAAAGCCGCCGAGTACCAGCGCGGGCACGATCAGCTGCTTGACATGCCCAACGGGGTCATCGCGCAAGGTGATGAACTCAACGGGCGGGCTCCATCCGAACCACTTCGCCCCAAAGATGATGATCAGGGTCGCCAGCCAGAAGTTGGGGATCGACAGCCCGCCGACGGCGTAACTGCGCACCGCATAGTCGATCAGTGAGTCCTGCTTGATTGCCGACAGGACGCCGATCGGGAAGGCGATCAGCATCGCGAGCACAAACGATGAGAGTCCAAGCTCGAGCGTGACGGGCATGCGCTGCTTGATCTCAGACCCGATCGTGCGCTTCGTCAGCAGCGACGTGCCGAAGTCGCCGGTCGCGACATCTCCGATCCAGTGCACGTACTGGACGGCAATCGGGTCGTTGAGGCCGAGGATCTCGCGCATTTCCGCCTTCGTCGCGGCGTAGCCGTTCTCCTCGTACATGATGTCGACGACGTCGCCGGGCAGCAGGCGGATGATCGCGAACAACCCGACGCTCAGCAGCCCGAGCGTCGGGATGATCAGCAGCAGCCGGCTGACGACGTACTTGGTCATCGCGGTGCTCGCTTTGCCCGGTCGGCGCCATGAACCGCGCGCCGGCTCGCTCCTCGATCGGGTGGGCCGCGATGGGCTCGAGTTCCGTGCGGGAGCCCCTGACGGACGGCCGACGTGCCTCGCGCTTCAGGCACGCCGGTCGCCGAGTGCGTGGCCGAGGCTAGGTCGATTCGATCCACGCGTTGATGTAGCGTCCGCCCTGGTCGTACCCGTTCTTCGCGCTGACGTCCCTGAGCCACGGCTGGTACGCCTGGAGGCTCACCGGGTAGGACATGTGGATCATGTAGTGCTTGACGGCAAGGTAACGCTGCACGTCGAAGACGGCCTCGCGGCGAGCGTTGCGGTCGAGCAGCGTGCGCTGCTTCTCGACCAGCGCGTCCAGTTCCGGATCGCGCACCCGGCTCTGGTTCTTTCCGCCTGTCGAGTGGTACACGCCGTACAGGTAGTCGTCGATCGTCGTGTACGAGGTCGACGGCTCCCAGCCCATGGCCTTGAGTTGATCGCCGCCGCCATAAGCCGTGCTGATGTAGTTCGCGTACTCGAGCGGCTGCAGCTCGACCTTGATCCCGATCTTGCTGAGCTGATCGACGCTCCACTCGGCCATCTCCACCCAGGCGGGGCTGTAGGCGTAGCCGATCATCTGCGTGCTGAGACCGTCTTTGAAGCCCGCCGCGTCGAGCAGCTTCTTCGCTTCCGCCTGGTCGAACTGGAAGAACTTCGCCCCGTCGCCCGACTCCTCGGGCGGCAGATGCCAGAAGGCGAGCGGAGCCGGCACGGCCGTGCCGACGGCGGCTTTGCCGTTGTTGAATCCCGCGATGAACGTCTGACGGTCGAGGCCCAGGGACATCGCCTGCCGCACCCGCTCGTCCGCCAGTTGTGCGTTGTTGTCGACGTTCATGTAGAGGTAGAAGCCGGCGATGCTGCCGTACTCTTCGATCCTCGCCTGCGGACTCTGCTTCTTGAACTCGTCCAGCTCCTCCCACGAGACCGCGTTGACGTCGAGCTTCCCGGCGGCAAATTGCGCGAAGCGCGTCGAGGCGTCGGCGATCGAGAGATACTTGACCTCATCGATGTACGGTCGACCCTCGACGAAGTAGTCGGGGTTCCGGACGAGCGTCGAGCCGACGTCCGGGGTGTATTCCCCGAGCATCCATGGCCCCGTGCCGACCACGTCCTCGCTGGTGTTGAAGTCGCCGTGCTTCTCCGCGACCTCGTGCGCGAGCATCCAGACGAACGGGTTGGCGGTGTTGTCGAGAATGATGGCCGAAGGCGCAGCGGTCTTGAGTGTGACCGTGTGGCTGTCCGGCGTCTCGATGGATGCGAGGTCTTCGAAGTAATACTTCTGCGCGTTCTCCGGGATCTCGAGGAACCGGTCGAGCGTGTACTTGACATCTTCCGCGACAAAATCACGGCCGTTCACGGGCGGCCTGTTGTGCCACTTCGCGTTCGGGCGAAGGTGGAAGATGTACGTCAGTTCGTCCGGCGTCTCCCAACTCTCCGCGAGATCGGGCGACGGCGTGAAGTCGCTCGGACCTTCGCCGGGAAACGGAAAAGCCGTGAGCTTCGAGTAGAGGTACGAAGACTGGATCTGGGTGGTGTACGAGAGGAACTTCTGAGAGTCCCAACCGGCGGGGTCGTAGCCGCGGATGGTGAGCGTTCCGCCCGGCCGCGGTTCCCCGGAGGCGGCCTGCGTTGCCGCGCCGGCGGCCGGGCTTGCAGCGGGCGCCGTGGTTGCGCTGCCGGCCGGGGCCTCGTCGTCCGAGCCGCAGCCGATCAGCGCTGCCCCGGCGAGACCGGCGACGCCGAGGCCTGCCCCGCGGAGCACGGCGCGCCTGCTGCGCCGTTCACCGCCGGAGTATCTGTGCGCGTTTGTCATGGCGTTCCCCCTGTTCGGATGCGTGCGCGCATCACGAGTCGCCGGCCCATTCAGCTGCACGTGGGCCGCATGGTCGGGGGCACCGTCGAACGGTCGCAATGGCAAGGATCTGCTATTTGTGAGGCGAGGCACGCGCCGTGGCGGGCGTCAGCCGGCGTCCGCGAGCAGACCGCGCCGCAGTGCGTACGTGGCGGCGGCCGTGCGATTCTGCGCTCCGAGCTTGGCCATCGCGTTGCTTACGTGGCGGCTGACCGTGTGCGGGCTGATCTCCAGCAGCACCGCGATCTCGCGGTTGCTCTTCCCGGACGCAACGAGGCTCAGTACCTCGCGTTCGCGGGTCGTCAGTTCGTCCGCTGCCGGGGGGG
>JBBDXH010000003.1:0-3649 GCA_040902395.1 Dehalococcoidia bacterium | reverse complement strand
GTCCGCGTCAAACGCGGACCCGTCGAGGCGCTGTGCGCGTGCGCGCGCGTCCTCCGCGAGCAGCGGCGCGCCATGGCGCTCGAACAACGTCGCGGCCTCGCGCAGCGCCGCACGCGCCCGGCTCGTCGCTCCTTCGCGGGCGTCGAGCTCGGCGACCGAGACCAGCGTTGACGCGAGCTCGACGGGCGCGCTCTCGCGCGTCGCCCACTCGCGCGCGCGGTTGAAGTGCGCGCGTGCGCCGGTGACGTTGCCGAGACGCGCTGCGATCTGCCCACGAATGCGGTCCAGGCTGCTCGCCGAGTGGTAGGCGAAGCGGAGGTCGTCCCAGCCGGCACTCTCCTCGGCGACCGACGTCAGCAGTGCGACCGACGCCAGCGGCGCCAGCGAGTCACCGACCGTCGAGAGGCTGTCGAGGTGGTCCGTCGCGTTCGCGCTCAGGCTCCGCAGATGCTCCCAGCGCGCCAGCTCGATCCTTGCCTCGGCGGTGCATCCGAGGCGCCACATCAGTCGCGCGCGGGTGCCGTGCACGTCCCATGCAATCCGCGGGTGGTCGGTGTCCGGTCCGCCGCGCGACGGCAGCAGCGCGAGGCCCGCCGCCGGATCGCCGGTGAGCTCCATGCGGCGTGCCCGCAGGACTTGCAGCAGCGGTCGATGCGGGAGCGAGCGCGTCAGCGCGTCGAACCGGCGGAACTCGGCGCGTGCGAGCGCGACCGTCAGCAGCGCCATCCGCGCCCGACGCTCGACGGCGTGGAGGCGCGCCCGCTGAGCGAACGCGATCGCCTCCTCTGCGAGCACTTGCGCCTTCGTCAGCTCCCCGGCGCGCAGGGAGATGTCGACGAGCGCCGCCAGGTCGATCGCGATCGCCGCCCTGTCGTCCAGCCGCCGGTGCCACGCGAGCCGGCGCTGCACCGTGTCCCGGGCCTCGGCGACGCGCCCGCGACCGAGTTGCAGCAGGTACTTCCGCCGCGCGAGCGCCATGCGCACCTCGGGGAGCTCGTGCGCCCGGGCGAGGCGGTCGGCTTGCTCGGCGGCGCGCGCGGCTTCGGGGGTGTCGTCTTCGCCCGCGAGCTGGATGAGCAGCATGGCGATCAGCTGCGGATCGTCCTCGCCGGCGGCTTCGAGCGCCTCCCGAGCCAGCGACGCGCGACGCTCGGGTCGTGCGTCGATCCCCTCGAGCGCGATCAGCGCGGCACGCGCGAACTGCTCACGCCGGCCGGTGGCGCGGAACCGATTGAGCACGATCATCAGGTCGTGCCAGGCTCTGCGCCATTCGCCCACCCGCTGCCAGCAACGCGCGGCACCGAGCAGGAAGTCGACTGTGTCCGCGTCCGGGCAACAGCAGAAACCGGCCTCGGATCGCTGGGCACACCAGTCGAACAGCGGTGCCGCCTCCGCCCACGCCGCGGACGCCTCGGGGTTGGGGGCGGCCAGGTGCGAGTAGTGCATCGCGCGACGTGCGGCGCCGGCGTCCGCGATCCCCGCTTGCACGAAGTGATGACTCAGCTCCCGCGCGTGATCGGCGGCGCGCACGCCGTAGAAGCGCTCGAGCGCGTCGCCGACGGTGGCGTGCAGCGCGGCCCGGCGGGCGCTCGAGAAGCGCGCGAGCAGCGCGTCGCGGCTCACGGGGTGCGCGAACCGGTACTCGCCATCGCCCTCTTCGACGACGATCCGGGCGGCCAGTGCTTCGTCCAGCAGATCCAGCGTGTCGCGAGCCGAGACGGAGCTCGCCGCGCACAGCATGGCGAACGAGAAGCCCGCACCCGCGATCGCGGCAAGGGCCAGGAGCTCGGCGCAGGCCGGTGAGAGGCGTCGCATCCGCCCGTCGAGCAGCGCCGCAACCGAATCCGGGATGGCGGCCTCGATGTCGATCGGCGGCTCGGTGGGGCCCCCATAGAGCAGCGCAGCAAGCTCGGCCACGAAGAGCGCATTCCCCCCGGTGCGGGCGTGCATCGCCGCGGTGATCTCCGATGGCGGCTCCGCGCCCAGGAACGCGGTGAGGTAGGCGGCAACCTCGGCGGGAGAAAACGGGTCGAGGCGCACGCGCGTCGCACGCAGTCGCTCTCGTGGATCGACCGGGGCCGAGCCGTACAGTTCGCCCTCGGTGAGTTCGTCGTCGCGGTAGGTCCCGAGCACGACGAGCGGGTGCGATTCCGACGCCTGCACGGCGGCGCGGAAGAGCGCGCGTCCCGGCTCCGCGACGACCTGGAGGTCGTCGACGATCAGCATCAGCGGCTGCCGTTCGCTCAGCATGCGCAGAAACGTCACGACGGAGTCGACGAGCTCGCTCTGATCGTCGAGATGACGCGGGTCGCTCCGGCCGACGGGACCGCTCGCAGTCAGCTCCGGCACCAGCAGGCGCAGCGCGGGATCCAGCGGAGTCGGGCGGCGAGCGCCGCGTGTCCCGGAGAGGGCCAGGCAGGTACGCAGCAGCTCGGGCCACGGCCAGTAGTGTGAACGCCCTGCCCCTTCGTAGGCATGTCCCCAGGCCACGGGCATGCTCCGCGCACGCGCCTCTGCGGCGAGCCGTCGCGCAAGGTGCGTCTTGCCGACTCCTCCTTCGCCGGAGATCAGCGCGGCGCCGCCTACGCCTGCCCTGGCGGCATCGAGCAGCCGTTCGAGCCGCGCGAACTCGCGTTCACGACCGATTAAGGGAGCCGGGTCGACCGGTGTCTGGCGCAGTGGGGCACCTCCGCGCGCCACTCTAGTGGAAGCGGCAGCCCCTGAGCCGCGGTGCTGCACCGAGCTCGAAGGGGCTCGTGAATGGCTCGTCGCGAACCGCCACGCTGGCCTCGGCGAGAGCGGAGGCCTTCGCCGAGGCGATGGGGACGGCGGTGGCTATCGCGTCACGTGTGAACGCCGCCCTGGAACGGCATTCGGGGCGCGAGCGACGCGCCCGAGAGCCACCCCCGCGCGAGCGGGCGTGCTGGTCCTGCGCAGGAGACGATGTGACGCTTCGCCCCGGGCCGCATGACGCGGCCAGCCTGGCGAGGCGGCCGTGTGCTCCACACGGTGGAGCCAGCGGACGTTTCACGATGCAGGCTGGGGTTGCAGTACGTGGAACAGCCTGCGCAGGGCTGAATACTGGCAGGCCGTACTCGACGGGTCACCGGATCACGGCGGAGAGGGCGGCGCCGCAACCTCTGCGCCGATCCGGAAGACTCCGGCCTCGCGTCCGAGGCGCCATTGTCACTCCGCGACAACCCCTGGCGTCCCACATGCCGCTCAATCGATCCCGGCCGCGCGCTGTTGCTCGCGTACGAAGCGCGTGATCGCCGCCACCTGTTCATCTGTCAGGCCGGGGATCGGCGGCATGTTGCCGAAGCGCCAGTGGTGCGCGCGGGATCCGCCGCGGATGGCGAGCAGGAACGCGCCATCCCCGTGGTGGGCCGGGCGGTAGATCGCGTCGAGGAAGGGCGGTCCGTGGTCCGTCCCACGGAGGTCGGCGCCGTGACACGCGGCGCAGGCCTGCGCGTAGAGCGCCGTGCCGTCGTTCCCCACGAAGCTCGCGGCGGGAGCGTTGGACGCGCCGCTGCACGCGGCGCCCGCGAGCGTGAGCGTGAGCGTGAGCGTGAGCGTGAGCGCGAGCAGCATGGCCCCGGGCCACCGCGTGTACATGCGCGCACGCCCCAATCGGCGCGCCGGGGCCCCG
>JBBDXH010000002.1:0-1506 GCA_040902395.1 Dehalococcoidia bacterium | reverse complement strand
AGCACTGGTGTGGGGCAGGCATCTTGCCTGCCGCGTCTCGTGCACCAGCACGAGTGTGACCGGCCGCCAGAGTCGCGCATGGTCCCCACCTCGCCCCCGGTACGATCACGTCCTGACCGAGCGCGACGCCGCGCGACCGTGTGGAAGGCGGGCCAGGGGCCCGCCGCACGGCAGGCAGGATGCCTGCCCCACACCAGTGCTCGTCCGGGTGGCTCGGCGGGCTATCGAACACCTCGCGGCCGCCGATTGCCGCCGATTAGTGTGGGGCAGGCATCTTGCCTGCCGCGTCTCGCGCGGCAGGGCGAGTGAGACCGACCGCCAGAGCCGCGCATGGCCCCCACCGCCCCCGCCCGTACAATCACGCCATGACCGAGCGCGACGCCGAGTGCGCGCCGGCGCCGTCCCCCCACCGGCCCGCGATTCTTCCCGGAAGTACGCGCAGCTGAACGGAACGCCTGTGACCGCCACCCGCGCCACTGCCCCGGCTTCGCCGGCCACGCCCGCCTCGCCCCACCCGCTCGACCCGATCTTCCACCCCCGCGCCGTCGCGATCGTCGGCGTGCCGTCCGGATCGCGCGGGATGTCGAACGGCTTCCTCTCCTCACTGCTCGAGCAGCGCTACCACGAAGTACACCCGCTCTATCCCGTGAACCCGAAGATGGACGAGGTCGCCGGCCTGAAGTGCTACCCGTCGCTGCTCGACACGCCCGACCCCGTCGATCACGTGATCTCGCTCGTGCCGGCGCGCGTCGCCCCGGAGCTCGTCGACCAGTGCGTGACGAAGGGCGTGCGCTCGATCCACTTCTTCACCGCCGGGCTCGCCGAGACCGGCATCCCCGAGCTCGTCGCCCTCGAGCATCAGCTGATCGCGAAGCTCCGCGCCGCCGGTATCCGCGCGATCGGTCCGAACTGCATGGGCCTCTACGTCCCCGAGAGCCGGCTGGCCTTCATGGGCGGGTTTCCGAGCGAGCCCGGCAACGTGATGCTGATCTCGCAGTCGGGGGCGAACGCCGGCGACATCGTGCACGGGCTCTCGCGGCGCGGCATCCGCTTCTCGAAGGGCGTCTCGTTCGGCAACGGCGCCGATGTGAGGGCGTGGGAGCTCTTCGACTACGCCGCGAGCGACCCCGAGACCGCGGTCGTCGTCGCCTACATCGAAGGCGTGCAGGACGGTCGCAAGTTCTTCGAAGGCGTGAAGCGCTGCGCACGCCTGAAGCCCACGATCATCCTCAAGGGCGGCCTCACCGACGCCGGCGCGCGCGCAGCGCGCTCGCACACCGGGTCGCTCGCCGGTTCGCTCGCGATCTTCGATGCGATGTGCCGGCAGGCCGGCGCGATGCGCGCCGAGACGATGGACGATCTCCAGGATCTCGCGGTCGCGGTGTCCACCGGCGCGCGCCGCGTGCGCGGACCACGCGTCGCGCTCGTGGGCGGCGGGGGCGGCTTCGCCGTGCTCTCCGCCGACGCGCTGGCGCGCGAGGGCCTGCAGGTCCCGCCGCTGCCCGA
>JBBDXH010000001.1:0-10086 GCA_040902395.1 Dehalococcoidia bacterium | reverse complement strand
CACCTCGACGTGCCGCGGCCGCTCGATCGCGCGCTCTATGAAGACGCGCTCGTCACCGAAGGCCGCGGCCGCCTGACGCCGGGCGCGCGCGAGGGCGTCGCGCAGGCCCGCTTCTGCCGCGACGAGCTGCATGCCGATGCCGCCGCCGCCCGCGACCGGCTTGACCATGACCGGGTAGCCGATGCGCCGGGCCGCGGCCAGGAACGCCTCGTCGCGCTGGTCCGCACCACGCTCGTCCGGCAGCACGGGCACCTCGGCCTGCTCGGCGATGGCCTTCGCGCGCGCCTTGTCCCCGAGCGCCGCGAGCACGCCGGCCGGCGGTCCGACGAAGGTGATGCCCGCGGCCGCCAGGGCGCTGGCAAGGCGCGGATCCTCCGCCAGGAAGCCGTAGCCAGGGTGGACCAGGTCCGCACCCGCCTCGCGCGCGGCCGCGACGATCCGCTCGACGTCGAGGTACGACTCCCGCGCAGGTGGGGGACCGATGCGGATCGCCTGATCAGCGTCGCGCACGAAGGGCAGCCCCGCATCCGCGTCCGAGTAGGCAGCGACCGTGCGCATGCCGAGCCGGCGCGCGGTGCGGAACACGCGCGAGGCGATTTCGCCGCGGTTGGCGACGAGGACGGTGTGGCCCGCGAGGTCACCTGTCGTGGGCGTCAACGCCCGCGCAGGTACGCGTCCTGTCCTTCTATCCAGTCGCGGCGCGGCGGCGCGAAGATGTCCAGGTCGTAGGTGTCGACGACGGCCTCGGCGCGGTGAGGCACGTTCGCCGGGATGACCAGGATCTCCCCGCTGCGGACGTCGAACGCCTTCTCAGGGTCGCCGAGCCACAGCCGCAGGTGGCCGTCGACGACGTAGGTCAGCTGCTCGGCCTCGTGCACGTGCGTCGGCACGCGCGAGCCCTTGGAGAGCCAGAGCTGCGCGACCATCCCGCGCTCGCCGTGCACGAAGCGGCGCACGAGCGTGTCGCTGAGCTGCTCCTTCTTGACGTCGTCCCAGCGGTACAGGGTCATGTCTTCACCTCACATCCGGAAGATGCCGTAGCGCACGGGCTCGATCGGTGCGTGACGAGCGGCCGCGATGCCGAGCGCGAGGACCTTGCGCGTGTCGAGCGGATCGATGACGCCGTCGTCCCACAGGCGCGCCGTGGAGTAGTACGGGGAGCCCTGCGTCTCGTACTGCTCGCGGATGCGGGTCTTGAACGACTCGCGCTCCGCGTCGTCCTTGAACGTGCCGACGAGCGACAGCACGGTCGCGGCCTGCTCACCACCCATGACGCTGATCCGCGCGTTCGGCCACATCCAGAGCTGCCGTGGCGAGTAGGCGCGGCCGCACATGCCGTAGTTACCGGCACCGTAGGAGCCGCCGATGATGACGGTGAACTTCGGCACGCTTGCGCAGGACACCGCGGTCACCATCTTCGCTCCGTCCTTCGCGATGCCGCCGGCCTCGTACTCCTTGCCGACCATGAAGCCGACGATGTTCTGGAGGAACACCAGCGGGATCCCGCGCTGGTCGCAGAGCTGGATGAAGTGCGCGGCCTTGAGCGCGGACTCGCTGAAGAGGATGCCGTTGTTGGCGACGATGCCCACGCGGAAGCCCATGATCCGCGCGAAGCCGCAGACGATCGTCGTGGCGTAGAGCGCCTTGAACTCCTGGAAGTCCGACGCGTCCACGAACCGCGCGATGACCTCGCGGACGTCGTACTGCGTGCGCGGGTCGCGCGGCAGGATCTGGTAGATCTCGCGCTCGTCGAGGGCCGGCGGCCGAGCGTCCCGCACGTCCGTCCCCCAGTGGAGCGGCCGCTCGAGCTGGGCGACGATGTTGCGCACGATGCGCAGCGCGTGCGCGTCGTCCTGCGCGTAGTGGTCGACGACGCCGCTGGTCCGCGCGTGCACGTCCGCGCCGCCGAGCTCCTCCGCGGTGACGTCCTCGCCCGTCGCGGCCTTCACCAGCGGCGGACCGCCGAGGAAGATCGTGCCCTGCCCCTTGACGATGATCGACTCGTCGCTCATCGCCGGGACGTAAGCGCCGCCCGCGGTGCACGAGCCCAGCACCGCTGCGAGCTGCGGCACGCCGAGCGCGGAGAGTCGCGCCTGGTTGTAGAAGATGCGACCGAAGTGGTCGCGGTCGGGGAAGACCTCGTCCTGCTTGGGCAGGAAAGCGCCGCCGGAGTCGACCAGATAGACGCAGGGAAGCCGGTTCTCCAGCGCGATCTCCTGTGCGCGCAGGTGCTTCTTCACCGTGAGCGGGTAGTAGGTGCCGCCCTTCACGGTCGCGTCGTTCGCGACGATCACGCACTCGGTGCCCGATACACGCCCGATGCCGGTGATGATCCCCGCGCTCGGTGCGTCGCCGTCGTACAGACCGTCCGCGGCGAGCGGCGACAGCTCCAGGAACGGCGTGCCCGGATCGAGCAGGCGCTCGACGCGGTCGCGCGGCAGCAGCTTTCCCTGCGCCGTGTGGCGCTCGCGGGCACGCTCCGGGCCGCCCGCACGCGCGCGCTCGAGCCTCGCCCGCAGGTCCGCGACCAGCGCTTCCATCGACTCGCGGTTGGTGCGCGCGCTGACAGACGCGCGATCGAGAGTGCTCGCGAGCACGGCCACGCTCCGATGCTAGGCGGACTGGCCCTTTTCTAACCCCGATCGCGGCCTCGCTGCGCGGCGGCCGACGACGGGGGCCCCTGCGGCTCGGTAGCGCTGCGCTGCTCCACGCGTCGCTCGTCCTCCTGCCGGAGCTGCGGCTCCGGCCGTCGGCCTCGCTCGCGTGTCGGGCAAAGCCCTCCCTCGCCTACTCGCGAATCTGGTCTGACCGGCGCGGCCTCTGCATTTACCGGTTATTGACGGAACGTTTACGTGGGCGTTACTGCGCGCTCCATAGCGTTCCCCGCGGCCGGGTGCCCGAGCGCCCGCCGGTGGGAGGTCGTCCGTGAAGCTTCGCTCGTTCGGCGTGCTCATGGCAGCGCTCTTCGTGATCGCGTCCGCCTATGGAGGGCCGCCGACACTCGCGGCGGAGACCACGGAGTCACCGCCCGTTCCCGCGGCGATGCCGCTCACCGCCGAAGCGCAGGACCGCTTCATCGTCCAGTTCGCGGCCCAGCCGTTAGCGCTCTACGACGGAGGTGTCGCCGGCCTCGCGCCCACGATGCCCGCAGCGCGCGGCGAGCTCCGGCTCGACCCGGACAGCGCGGACAGCGCCGCCTACTACACCTACCTTGACGCGCAGCAGGCGACGCAGATCGCGGCGATCGAAGCGGCGCTCGGACGCAGCGTCGACGTCGTGTTCCGCTACCGGACCGTCTACAACGGCATCGCCGTCAGCCTCACGCCCACCGAAGCGCAGACGGTGCGCGGCCTCTCCGGCGTCACCCGTGTCGACCGCGAGCAGACCCTCGAGCTGCTCACGGACAACGGTCCGGCGTGGATGAACGCCGACGAGATCTGGGACGGCAGCGCCACCGGCGTCTCCAGCAAGGGCGAGGGCATCGTCGCCGGGGTCATCGACACCGGCATCAATCCCGACCACCCGTCGTTCGCCGACATCGGCGCCGACGGCTACGACCACAGCAACCCGCGGCTGCGCCACTACGGTGTATGCGCGCCGCTCAACCCCCTCCTCTGCAACGACAAGCTCATCGGCATGTACGACTTCAGCGGCACCGGCCACGACGACGACAACGGCCACGGCAGCCACACCGCCAGCACGGTGGCCGGCAACGTCGTGGACGCGACCGTCTACGCGCCGACGACGACCGTCGGCCCGCGCCTCATCTCGGGTGTGGCGCCACATGCGAACGTCATCTCCTACAAGGCCTGCACCGATCGTGTGTTCGTGGCGCTGACGGGCTGCCAGCTCACAGCGCTCTACGCGTCCATCGAGCAGGCCACGATCGACAAGGTCGACGTGATCAACTTCTCGATCGGCGGCGGCTCGCAGGACCCCTGGACCGGCATCTTCGCGCAGCCGTTCTTCGGGACCCAGGCCGCGGGCGTCTTCGTCGCGGCATCGGCCGGCAACGCCGGCCCCGGCCCGCAGACGATCGGCGCTCCGTCCAACGCACCGTGGCTCATGTCGGTCGGCGCGAGCACGCACGCCCGTCGTCCGTCCGGCACGGTGACCACCAGCTCCGCGGCGGGCGCGGGCCCGTCGTACACCGGCATGACCGTCGCGGCCGGCCTCGGCTCGACCGCGCTCGTCGACGCGAAGGACGTCGGCAACGAGCTGTGCAACCCGTTCAATGCCGATCAGTCGGCGCAGGTCGCGGGCAAGCTCGTGATCTGCACGCAGGGCGTCATCGGTCGCGTGGCCAAGGGCGCCAACGTCAAGGCCGCCGGCGGCGCGGGCATGATCCTGACCAGCCAGCCCGGCGCCAAGGCCAGCGTCGTCGCGGACACGCACGTGCTGCCGACCGTGATGATCAGCGAGTGGGACGGCGAGGCGCTGCGCGCCTGGCTCGCCACCGCGGTCGCACCGTCCGCCGCGCTCTCGGGCGTGTCCCTCGAGGTCAACAGCAAGCTCGCGGACCGGATGGCCTACTTCTCGTCACGCGGGCCCGACCTCAGCAGCCCGAACGTCATCAAGCCCGACGTGACCGCGCCGGGCGTCGCCATCTGGGCGGCGTTCGCCAGCCACTCGGGCCCCGCCGGCACGGCCGAATACAACGTCATCCAGGGCACCTCGATGTCGAGCCCGCACGCCGCCGGCGCCGCGGTGCTCGTACGTGCCCTGAACCCCTTGTGGACCCCGGACAACGTGAAGTCCGCGCTGATGTCGACCGGATTCACCTCGCCCGCCGGAGGCAAGGAGATCGTCGCGGTCACCAAGGAGGACCACACCACGCGTGCCGACCCGTTCGACATGGGTGGCGGCCGCGTGGACGTCGCCCGTGCCGTCAAGGCCGGGATCGTCATGCAGGAGAGCCTCACCGGCTACCAGGACGCGAACCCCGCGGCTGGCGGCGACCCGCGCCAGATCAACCTCGCCAGCTTCGCCGACAACAACTGCGAGATCAGCTGCAGCTGGACGCGCACGCTCACCAGCGCCGCAGCGACGCCGGTGACGTGGACCGTGACGACCTCGTCGTCGAGCGGCTTCACGCTCTCGGCGACCCCGGCGTCCTTCACGCTCGACGGCACGCTCGTTGGGCTGCCGATCGCCACGCAGGACATCACGGTCAGCGCCGGCAACGCCGGCCTCAAGCAGGGGGTCTGGGAGTTCGGATCGGTGACGTTCACGCCGAGCGACCCCGCCCTCCCCGTGCAGACGTTCCCCGTGGCCGTCCGCGGCGCGGAGGCGCCGGTCGTGGCGCCCTGCGAGATCCCCGAGACCGTCGTGGTCAGCGACCCCGCGGGCGACAACCTCTCGGGCCACCCGTCGCAGGATGTGCGCGAGATCGCGATCACCGGCGCGTACCCGACCTTCCGCGGCGCGCCGACCCCGAACCTCGTCTTCCGCATGAAGGTCGCGGACCTGAGCGAGCTTCTGCCGAACTCCATCTGGCGGACGGTCTTCACGGTTCCAGGTGCGACGCCCGCCAACTGGTTCGTGGAGATGGAGGTCAGCGACGCCAGCGGCAACGTGGCCTTCAACTATGGAAACCAGACCACCGGCTTCTCCACGCTCGGCCCAGCCGATCACGGCGAATACACGACAGACGGGAACATCATCATCACGGTCGCGACCGCAAAGGTCGGCAACCCCGTGGAGGGAACGACCCTGACTGGCATCTTCGGACGCGCCGAGACGCTCGTCGGGGCGGCCGGCACCGGCGGCCTCGCGACCATCGACCGCGCCCCGAACAGCGGCGGCGCGTCGTACACGGTCGCCGGCTGCGGCGACACCGGACCGATCGCGAACGCGGACCGCGCCACGACGTCGGACGGGACGCCCGTCGTCATCGACGTCCTGGCGAACGACGTCTCCTCCGACGGCAGCGAGCTGACGGTCACGAGCGTCGAGGATCCCGCGAACGGCACCGCGACCAACAACGGCGACGGCACGATCACCTACCTGCCGGACGCCGGCTTCTCGGGGTCCGACTCATTCACGTACACCATCAGCGACGGGCAGGGACGCACCGCTAGCGCGCTCGTCAGCGTCACCGTCGCACCGTTCTGCCCGACCACCTCTAGGACATACGACTTCGAGTCCGGTGGCGAGGGCTGGAGCGTCGAGACCGCGGCGAACGAGCTCGGCAACGAGCTGAGCCCGAACTGGGAGATCACCACCGACCTCCTCGCGAGCAGCGGTACCAACTCGTTCCACAGCAGCGGCGCTAGCGGCGCCGACAGCGACGACACGACCAAGGACGACCGGCTCATCGGACCGGCGGTCCAGCTGACCTCGGTCTCGACCGTGAGCTTCTGGCACCGTTACTGGTTCGAGCTCAACTTCGACGGCGGCGTGCTCGAGGTGAGCACCGACGGCGGTGAGACGTGGCGTGACGTCACGGATCCGAACATCGGCGGCGTCTTCACCAAGGGCGGCTACACCGGCACGATCGCCCCAGGCGGAAGCGCGATCCAGGGTCGCGATGCCTGGACCGGCGAAGAGTCCACCGCGGTCACCGGCGCGATGCGCGAGACCGTGCTCGAGATCGGCACGCTCGCCGGCAGCACCGCGACCTTCAGGTGGCGGCTGGTGACCGACCCGCTCGTGCCGAGCCTCGGCTGGTGGGTCGACGACGTCACCTTCGGCGGCCTCGCGACCGACTGCAACGAGCCGCCCGTCGCGAACGCGGACGAGGCGGTCACGACCGAGGACACCGCGGTGACGATCGCGGTGCTCGCGAACGACACCGACCCGGACAACGACACGCTCACCGTGAGCGGCGCCAGCGACCCGGCGAACGGCAGCGTGACCGTCAACGCGGACAACACCGTTACCTACACGCCCGACGCCGGTTTCGTCGGGACCGACACCTTCAGCTACACGGCCTTCGACGGCGAGTGGGAGGACACGGCCACAGTCACGGTGACCGTGGAGGAGCGTCCGAACACGGCACCGGTCGCCAACGACGACAGCGTGACCACGGCCCGCAACACCGCGGTGGACATCGCGGTGCTGGCGAACGACCACGACGCCGACGGTGACGCGCTGACGATCACCTCGTTCACGCAGCCCGCGCAGGGCTGGGTCACCGACAACGGCGACGGAACGCTGCGCTACGAGCCGCCGCTCAACTTCAGCGGCAGCGAGAGCTTCAGCTACACGATCGACGACGCGCACGGCGGATCGGCCACCGGCGACGTCACCGTGAACGTGGGCGAGCCCGGCGCGCCGATCGCGTGCTTCACCACGTCGCCGAAGCGGCCGACCGCCGATTCCAACGTCACCTTCTTCGGCAAGTGCACGAGCGACGACACCGACTCGGATGAGGACCTGACGTTCAGCTGGGACTTCGAGAGCGATGGCGTCATCGACACGACGGGCATCAAGCCGCACCACACCTACGTCACTGCCGGCACGTACCGGGTCACGCTGCGCGTGACCGACACCGATGGCAACACCGACGTCCTCAAGCGGGACCTCGTGGTGCGGCCATAGGTGATCGCGACCACCAGACCTTTCACCCTACCCACCTGTGAGCGGGCCCCGGCCGAAAGGCCGGGGTCCTCTCCGGACGTGATCCGATCTTCCGTAGGAGGTCCCAGATGAGGCGCCTGCTCGCGATCACCGCGACGTTCCTGATCACTTTCGCGGCGGTCGCGAACGATCAGATCTCGGCCGAGACCGACCCCTCCTCGAAGATCGACGCCTCGGTCCTCGAGGCGGCGACGCTCGGCCCGACCGACTTCATCGTGTACCTGCAGGCCAGGGCGGACCTCAGTGGCGCCGCCTCGCTCGCGACGAAAACGGCCAAGGGCAAGTTCGTCTACGACGCGCTGACCTCCACCGCGCGCACCAGCCAGGCCGGGCTACTCGCGCAGCTGGCATCGGCCGGCGTGACCCATCGCTCCTTCTGGATCGCCAACAGCGTGGTCGCCCGGGGTGACCTCGCGGTGGTGAACTCGATCGCGGCCCGCTCGGACGTCAAGGCCATCTACCCGGTGGGCAAAGGCCGCTTCGATCCGCCCGTCGACGAGCCCGGCGGCACCGAATCGATCGACCTGGTCGAGACGGCGGAGCCGAGCCTGGTCCACGTCCAGGCTGACGACGCCTGGGCCCTCGGCTACCGCGGCCAGGGCGTGGTCGTGGCCGGCGCGGACACCGGCGTGCGCTACACGCATAACGCCATCCGCAGCCAGTACCGTGGCTACGACGCCGCGACCGGCACCTGGGACCACAGCTACAACTGGCACGACTCGATCCCGGTCTCGACGCTCTCGTGCCCGGCGCACGGGACGACCCCGTGCGACGACAACGACCACGGCACCCACACCGTCGGCACGATCGTCGGCAACGACGGGGCGGGAAACGAGATCGGCATGGCCCCCGACGCCGAATGGATCGCCTGCCGGAACATGGTCGAGGGCTTCGGCGTGGTGCCCACCTACATGGAGTGCATGGAGTGGTTCATCGCGCCGACCGACTCGAACGGTCTCAACCCGGATCCCTCGAAGGCTCCGGACGTCGTGAACAACTCGTGGGGCTGCGTCGAGGGCTGCGCCTCGCCGCTGCTCAAGGACATGGTCGACGCCAGCCGCGCGGCGGGTATCTTCTACGCCGTCTCAGCCGGCAACGAGGGCCGCGCGGGCGCGTGCGCGACCATCGCGTTCCCGCTCGCGGTCTACGACTCGTCGTTCACCGTCGGCGCGACCAACGCGACCAACGACGGCATCTCGAGCTTCTCCAGCCGCGGGCCCGTGCTGACCAACCCGGTCGAGGGCGTCGCGATGCAGAAGCCAGACATCGTCGCGCCCGGCGTTGGCATCCGCTCGGCGACCAGCGCCAGCGACAGCTCGTACGCCGCCTTCAGCGGGACGAGCATGGCCGCCCCGCACGTCGCGGGCGTCGTCGCGCTGATCATCTCGGCGAACCCTGAGCTCCGCGGCCACGTCACGACCATCGAGGACGTGATCAAGCAGTCCGCGAAGAAGCTCGTCGCCGCCGACGCCTGCGGCCTGATCAGCCCGCAGCAGATCCCGAACTACACCTTTGGCTGGGGCCGCATCGACGCGCTGGCCGCGGTGCAGCTCGCCCTCACCACGACGCCCACGCCGGACCCGACGCCTCCGCCACCCGGCGAGGAGGCCGACCCGGCGCACAACGTGCCGATCCCGTGCGAGCTCGTCAGCACGACCGGTGCTGTACCGCGCTCGGCCAAGAACCTCTCGCACATCGCCAACGTCTGCGGCATCGTCGGCACCGAGGTCGAGTTCCAGTCACGTACCGACGCCAACGGCGCGGTGCACGACTACGCCTTCGTCGCCACGATGGGGCAGGGCGCGCGCATCTACGACGTCACCGATCCGCGCCTGCCTCGACTTGTCGGCGCCTACACCGACCCCGGCTGGCAGAACGACATCCAGATCCGCGGCGACGTCATGACCCTCGCGTTCGACCCGATCATCGTCGGCACCCAGACCTCCGACTGCCTGCGGGCCAAGGGTGGCACCAACGTGACCCGCGGCGGCGTCGACGTGATCAGGCTTGCTTTCGACCCGCTGCTCGCGTCGCTCAAGGCGCCGCTCACCTTCCAGACCTCCCGCGTGGGCTGCTACCTGAACCAGATCTCGGGCGGCGCGCACACGCACACCATCCACCCGAGCGGCGAGTGGCTCGCGGTCAACACGTCGGTGAGCGGCATCGAGGTCGTGGACCTCCGTGACAACGCTCTCACGATGGTGCGGAAGATCGCGTCCGTCGCCGACGACGCGCACGACGTGTTCTTCTCGGCCGACGGCAACACGCTGTACAGCGCCGGCATCTCTTCGACCCGCATCGTGGACGTGAGCGACGTCTTCAACAGGGAGCCGACGCTCATCGCGACGATCCCGAACGTCCCGACCGCGGAGCAGGGCGCCGACGGGCACGTCATCGCGATCTCGCACCAGTCCGACGTCAGCTCGGACGGGAGCATCCTCATCGTCACGGACGAGAAGGGCGGCGGTCTCAGCAACACCTTCTGCAACACCAGCCCGACCGGTG